>JAPLJJ010000149.1 GCA_026388665.1 Deltaproteobacteria bacterium | reverse complement strand
GGGAATCATGGCCGGTCTTCTCTTTGCCGGTGAGTTCCTTCTGATCTACTTGGGCCTGGGATTCACTAATGCGTCACGCGCTGTTATTTTTCTTTATATGTCGCCGTTCGTTGTCGCAATAGGGGCTCAGTTATTTATTCCTGGTGAACGTCTGCGGATGATTCAAGTCATCGGACTATTCTGCGCTTTCGCAGGTATCGTTGTTGCGTTCAGCGAATCGCTGGACCTTCCTTCTTCCAGAATGCTGATCGGTGACGCCATGCTGGCGGTGGCTGCGGTGCTTTGGGGTGCCACCACGGTGCTCATCAAGGCCAGCCCGCTTGCCCGGATCGCTCCAAGCAAAACCCTGCTCTACCAGCTAGCCGTCTCTGCGGTTGCGCTGCCGTTGGGGTCTCTGGCAATGGGTGAACCCGGTATTGTCTTGATTACACCACTGATCGCCATCAGCCTCGTTTATCAAGTTGTTTGGATCGCGTCCATCACGTATCTGGCGTGGTTTTGGCTGGTGCGTCACTATCCAGCTTCGCGTCTCGCATCATTTACCTTTCTCACGCCGCTTTTCGGTGTCCTGGCCGGCGGTGTTCTGCTGCATGAGCCGATCACGAGACTTCTCTTGCTGGCGCTCATTCTGGTGGGTACAGGAATTTGCCTGGTAAATCGTCCTGACGCCGGTAGAAAGAATGGGGCTAACTGAAATTTCCTGGTTACTTGCTTGAACATAAAATAGTATGAATGGAGGATTGCCTTTAATGGAGAAGAGGTTCGGTCCAGTAGTGTTCATCCCTGGAGACAATCACGGAAATTATCCGTGCTGCAATTCTCTGTACGTAGAAGGAAACACGAAGGTCTTGATTGATCCTGCCTCCAACCGCGATCGACTGCAAAGGATTCTTGACACTTCCGGGGTGGATGCGGTGTGGTTGTCTCATTGGCATGAAGACCATTTCATGCATTTGGACATATTTGAAGGCAAAGACCTCTGGATTTCCGAATTGGACGCCGAGCCCCTGCAGAGCCTTGATCACTTCTTCGACGCCTATGGAATGAATACCGATGAACGGCCACCGTGGACTAAAACGATGTACGATATGTTCCATTTTAGACCCAGGGCGGCGAATCGATTCATTAGGGCATCTGAGTTCATTGACCTGGGAGGGACAACGATCGAGGTGATTCACACTCCGGGTCATACGCCCGGCCACACGGCCCTGTATTTTCGAGAGCTGGGGATCCTGTTCCTGGGTGACTATGATTTGACCGCATTTGGACCATGGTACGGCGACGCCCGTTCAGACCTTGACGCTACCATCGAATCCGTCAATAAACTCCGTGCGATCGAGGCACGGTTATGGATTGCTTCCCACGGAGTAGGAATTTACGACAGTGTGCCGCCGGATATGTGGGACAGGTACTTGGGTGTGATTGATGAGCGCGACGAGAAGCTCCTGGACTTCCTGAAAGAGCCTCGAACCTTGTCGAACATCGTGGAAAAGAGAATCGTCTACAGGAAGAAACGCGAACCGAAAGAGTTTTATGATTTTGGTGAGCGTGCAATCATGAGCAAGCACCTTGCGAGATTTATAAAACGAGAATTGGTAGCTTTCGATGGTAGCGTTTATCAGAGGATGTGATAGCAACCTGCATCCAGAGAGGCTTTATCCGGTCAGTTTTGTTTGATGGAAACTTATGCTTTGATGAATGAGAAAATGTAGTGAGACTTTCTGAATTGGCTGATGCATTGACTCATGTCCGAAACGAGTTCTCTCTGGTCGAATAGCAAACCCTCGGCACGCAGGAAGACAGCAAAATCTTCTACATCTGTTGTCCTAATACCACCGGCCTGCCCGTGAGGCCCGTTTTTCACCTGATTAATCGCCAAACATTATACTTTTGCAAGAGGCTCCCAAGATTGTTAATATCGAGAAAAAAAGAACGAGATTTCTCAAGGGCAGAAGTAAGGTAAGCACATGCTACTTTACACCATTGGACATTCCAACCGATCGCTGGAAGACTTTCTGGCGATATTGAAAGAACATGACATTCAGTCCCTTGTTGACATACGTAGCCTACCTGGATCAAACAAGTTCCCGTATTTCAATAGCAAAAACCTCGCCGGGGTTGTCTCCGAAAATGGCATGAATTACTTCTGGTTGCCCAAGCTTGGGGGACTGCGACGGACTCGCAAGGAGTTTCCGTCGAGGAACACTGGGCTGACCAGCCCAAGCTTCCGAAGCTATGCGGATTATATGAGTACTGAGGACTTCCGTGAGGGTGTCGGGGAACTGATAGAGACAGCGTCTAATTCAACTACTGCGTATATGTGCGCTGAGGCGGTCTACTGGCGATGCCATCGACGTCTGTTGAGTGACTACCTGGTGGCCCATGGTCTGGACGTGATTCATATTCTTGGCCTGAAACAAGTAAGCCCGCACAAAGTGAAGGCTCCACCGCCTGAAGGCGGTGGCTTCCGGTTTGTCGACTGTAAGTCGACTTCACGCATTGTCACCTATCGAGAAGTCGTCATCGCGGG
>JAPLJJ010000287.1 GCA_026388665.1 Deltaproteobacteria bacterium | reverse complement strand
TTCAAGGCCGGATAAAGCCAAACATTTTCTGGTCCAAGCTGCCAGTCCATAAACTTCCGAGGCTAATATGAAACCATCCAATGGTTCCCCTACAAAAAGGCTCTGGCCGCTCCCTTTCTGGCCCATTACAAGCTCATCAGGAAACATGGGGTGTTGCATTACGATAGCCAGGGAGCCTTCACAGCTATTCATGAGTTCCCCAAATCTCTTCACATTCGGCTGCGAAAGACTTGTTCCCAATCGGTAGAATACAGGTAGGATTTTAGCGTCAGTTGTTACGGAAGGCTCAATTTGATAGCCACGGGAATGGACCACGTTCTCAACGAGATCATGATAGTTGTCTACATCCCCATTCAAAACGAATTGAGCGTCCTTGTCCGCTATGGATTCGATATTTTCCTTCTCGTACAATTCCCCATCTACAGGATGACAGTTTGCAAGACTTATTATTCCATTAGACGCCCATCTGGTATGTGCTATGATATTGATATTCTGTGTGAATGCGGCGATCTTCCAGAGTTCGTCATCGTTTCGGACCACGTCCCTGATGAGTCTAGTATTGTCGCCCAAATGCCCCACAAGGTTGGCGACCTTGTAAACGAAGGTGAGGACAAATCCGCGGGGACCCAGCTCCATCCCCTGAAAGCTAATTTTTACTCCATTTTCAACTCTGGATCGTTTCCCGAGCACCCGCTCTTTCCCTGTGGCGCTAATTCTCTGCATGAGAGAATCTTTGTCGACTAGGCACTGAACCGATATTCCTGCGGAATCTCGACCCCTTACTTCCAGTCTATCTATATTCTCCAATACTCGTTCAATCGACCATGCGACGAATCGCTGCGCGCGATTAGCGGATTTTTCCAAGAGCTTCGGGGTAATCAGTTCATTCGTTCTGGCGACATTTTTCAGAACTTCGGCCCTGAATTGCCATATAAAGTCTCCGATATCCTGTCGGAGCGCTTCAATTTCTTCAGATGGCGGCGCCGTTGAAATCCGATCGAGGGCCTTTTCCAGTAAATTCGCCAGATTCTCAACCCGAGAAAAGAAACCGGGACTGGAGACAAGTTCGAAATGAAACGAAAACTCCATTAATTGATCGAACCGTTTGATCAAACTGTCGACTGGATCTCGTAACTTAACAATTTCGGATGACCCGGCGGGAATTCGAGAGAGTGAAGTGCTAATTTCTTCAATCCAACTTAAATCCGAATCCTGTTTCCACACTTCGTTGCTTAGAAAGCCAGCTATTCCGCACACGTTGTTACCTCACAATAATTATTATCTTAGTCAAAAAACGCCCTATTCATTGGAACCTTAAAGTACAATAATAATCAATATTAGGACTTGTGGAGTGATTTAGACATGTCAAAAAATTCCTGTAATACCGGCCAAGAGCCGATAGCGCCTACCCGACCCTTTAGTGTGAATAACTTTTTAGCAGCATTCGCGCCGTGTCTCTAGTATTTTAATAACGGCCCGTACAAAAATACCAACGGCGACATCCACAAGGAGAAACTAAATTGATAGATTTCCATACACACACCATTCTTAGTGACGGGGTTCTTGTGCCGAGCGAGCTAGTCCGAAGGGCTGAGATCTGCGGGTATCGCGCTATCGGATTAACCGACCATGTGGACGCTTCGAACCTCGATTTCGTAGCCCCTCGAATCATCAAAGTGGCTCAGGAATTAAACCGTTACCAGAAAGTGTTCGTAATACCAGGGGTCGAGATTACGCATGCTCCTCCTGCCCAAATAGGCGAATTGATTGCTGAAGCCAGGAAACTCGGCGTAGTCTTGGTCGTGGTGCATGGGGAATCTCCAGTGGAACCGGTGGCGCCCGGAACGAACCATGCTGCGATCCTAGCTGAAACAGATATCCTGGCTCATCCAGGACTTATTTCCAAAGAGGACGCTTTGCTGGCGAAACAGAGGAATGTTTTATTGGAAATAACATGGCTTCGGAAACTCATGCGCAACTGGTGATCGACACTGATACTCATTCGCCTGAAAATCTGATCACAGAAGAAAAGGCGAAGCTGGTCCTAGAGGGCGCTGGTATGTCGCCGGCCGAGGCTCGGCGTGTCATTGATTCCAATCAGGCCCTCCTCGATATCTTGAAGGCCAGGATGGACTGGTGACATAACGGCGAGAATGCTTAACGAAAAAAGCAAACGATTTTGTTGTTTATGGATTTTCTTCATCGTGCCGTCCTTCCGTGCGGTTCCATGCGGCTCCCCACAGAGCAGGTCACACACGCTGTCATCTCGAGGAACATCGTGACGAGAGATCTTTCCCTGGCCGGGACAGATTTCTCCCTTGCCGGTCGAAATGACAGATAGGGACGTCTGCCGACACCATGATGAATACGGTGTCATGATAACGCATGGCCTGGTGATAGGGATTTGATGGCCTTACGTAGCGACAGGCTTTAGCCTGTTATTCTTTGTATTGTCCTCCCGGAGGTTCCAGATCCTCGGGGAGGGAACATTCATCCGAAAGATTAACCTCCCGCAGGACTTCAAGCCAACGGGAGGACAAACCAGCCTCATTTCTCAAAAACGTTCAACTCATCGACAGGTTCCGTTGACCAAGAATCTCTCATCAAACTGGTAATGGATCACAATGCTTATTCACTATTTTATACTGATCTTCTACAGTGCTGCAGAAAAAGATATCTCATATTAACACGTTAGAGCGACAGAAAAAATCTGTGGCACCATGTGGTTTTTTATAGTCGATCAGGAAGAATTCATGGGAGTTCCTCCGTCACATGGTGCGCACTGTCCGAAAGACGCTGCTGCAGGTTCCCTCCTTGCATGGGGAATTCAATTCCCCGGACCTGTAACCAGCATATCAGTATCTCAGTAGCAAAAACACCGATGAGATAACAAGACTGATAAGGGTTATCGGCGCCGCCTCTTTCACAAATTGCCCAAAGGTTATTTTATAACCGGCCTTTTCAGCGATTCCTGTGGTAACAACGTTGGCCGACGCTCCGATTATGGTTCCATTACCTCCAAAGCATGCCCCTAAAGCAAGTGCCCACCAAAGGACGCCGGATTCGGCGCCAGGGATAGACTTGTTCAAGAACGCTATAATTGGCAGCATGGTCGCAGTATAGGGGATATTATCAACTATGGCCGACGCTATGCCTGATACCCACAATATTACAATAATAGCCACCCATAGTCTGCCTTGACAGACATCCTTTATCCAGTCAGCGATCACTTGTAGGATCCCGGTCTGTTCCGCCGCTCCTACCACAATGAACAACATTATGAAAAATACCAGCGAAGGCCATTCAATCTCCTTCTCAAGCATCTCCACTATGTCCATCTTGCAAAGGAGAACTATGAGAGCCGCTCCAAAAAGCGCCGCAACAGATACCTCCATGTGGAAAATGCCGTGCAAGACGAAAAGAGCGATGACCCCGAGGAGCACTGCCCCACCAAGGTACAACAGCTTGCTGTCAGTGATCTTGTATTTTTCTTTCAGGAATGAAATCATCTTGGGCACGTCTTCTACCTTAGCCCTATGATAGTCCGCTCCATAAAGAAATTTGTTGTAAATGACCTGGACGACCATGACTCCGATTACGACCGGAGTAAGATTGATCACGAAGTCGTTAAACGTGAGACTGGCGTAAGATCCGATCATGATGTTGGGCGGGTCACCAATGAGCGTCGCAGTACCGCCGAAGTTGGAGGCAATTATCTCAGGCATTAGAAATACAAAAGGCGAGACTTTCAAAATCAGAGCAATTTCCAAGGTCACAGGGGTGAGTAGCAGCATGGTGGTGACGTTATCCAGAAAAGCGCTACAAACGGCTGTCACGATGCAGAGCACGGAGGCCAGGAGAAATATTTGACCTCGAGCGACCTGAAAGGACTTATAGGCCAACCACTGAAAAACACCCGACCCCTTGAGCACTCCCACGATTATCATCATGCCCATCAACAGGAAGATCACGTTCCAATCTACTGAATGTAAGGCTTGGTCCCATGTCAGGATGTTGTACGCCTCATCAAAGTGACCGAAAGTATGAGTGATCACCAGAACCAGGGCGGCGCCGAGGAACGCAGCGAGGGTCCTGTGCAGAATCTCGAAAGCTATGAGCACGTAAACACCGAGAAACACGATCAACGCAATCCAGAATGCCGCTCCCTGAATTCTTTTAAGCTGAACGGAAGCGCTGGCTATCCACCTATGGATACCGTCCTCGGAAACTCCGTCGTCGAGAATCTTCAAAGTGCTGAGTTGAGATGGTTTGAAGCTCGGGCGGGTGACTTTCAATTCCCATTTGCCGGACTTGATTTTATCTTCTACTGTGGGAATCTCGATCCGGAAAAGACCATTTTTCCCTGTTACGTAGTCCTTTTCAGCTTCAGCCCCATGTCCCACGGCGAGAAATGGTTTACCGTTAAGATACGGCAAAATGTTTGCCTTACTAATAGTGTTTCCGGCTGAATCGAGTATCTTGCCCTGGATTACAAGCACATCTTTCGCAGAGTCTGTCTTTTCCGCTGAAGATATGCCCGCAATGGAGATGATAGAGCATATTGTAATAAGGCAAAGAATTAAATGACGCCTCATTGTCACTTCCTCTCTGTAATAAACTCAAGACTTGGCAACATGCGACTAGACTTACGTCACAGATTCAACATCATGCCAATTTGTAATTATGATAGAAACGCTAAGTTAGACTAAAAAAATACAAAACTAGCAAAATGGGCGCCAAGTCGGAACAGCCAGACAAACAAGATAAAAATATCTGACATATTCAGATGTTATTGGAAAGCGTGGGGCGACGAGAGATTACCATCCGTCGC
>JAPLJJ010000242.1 GCA_026388665.1 Deltaproteobacteria bacterium | reverse complement strand
TTATCCAGGGAGATCTGATGACATTGAAGCTCTTGTGCTCTCATCTCGCGCCCATATACTATCGAAAAACTTTAAGAAGGCTGAGGCTATTCTGGCTACAGTAGAGGAACGGTGGCCAAATAACGCCGAAGGACGCTTACTCCAAGGCGTTATTCACAACCGTCGATCGGAATTCGACGCAGCGCTGACAAATCTCAACGCGGCCATAGAACTGGAGCCAAAGCTTGTTGAAGCTTACAAGGAACGGGCCAGAGTCTTAATCGAACTCAACGAATCAGTTAGAGCTGTAAACGACTTAACCACGGCTGCTGAAATAGACCCTGCTGATGGTGAAATTTTCGCTTTGCGAGGAGAGACCCAATACAAACGAAGGATGTATGACTCTGCCATCAACGATTTGTCACGCGCTTTAGAAACTTTGAATGATGACCCTAAGATTCTGTATGATCGAGCCCTGGTCTATCTGCGAAAAGAAAATTTTCTACAGGCTTTTCAAGATCTCGATCGTGTGAGCAAACTCAAGCCAGATGCCGCAAGAGCCGTTAGCATGAGGGGTGTAACGCGTTTTTTCCTCGGAGATCTCGAACAAGCGTTGGTAGATCTGGAGAAATCTTTCACCTTGGATTCCGGAGATCCGCTTGTTTTGAATAACAGAGGTTTTTTCTATTTGAAGGTGGGCAACTATCAGGCGGCCAAAGCCGACTTTGAAAAGGCCCTGGAACTTTCCCCATCTTTTCAGGACGCGAGACAAAACCTGAAGCTTGTAGAATTCAGGGAGTTTCAACAGGAATACATCAAATGACCTACAAGGCCGTATTGGCAGACCTGGACGGAACCATCAACCGTGGTAAGTCCCTAATCCCAGGGGCTGACATCGTATACGGAGAACTATCGGCTTCAGGAATCAAGTGGCTATTTCTATCAAACAACGCTGCAACATTGGCGTCGGATTTGGCTGAAAAGATAACGAGCCTGGGTTTGCCCGTTGATGAGACGCAGGTAATAAACTCGGCTTCAGCTCTTATTCGCGAAGTTCGCCGAAACCTGGTCGGGACACGAATAATGGTCATCGGGCAACCGCGATTGAGACTGGCGCTGGAAGAGGTTGGGGCGATTACAACAGAGGACCCATTCAGTTCAGACATAGTAGTTGTTGCGCTTGACACGGAATTTACGTATGAAAAAATGAAACGAGCCCATCGTGCCATTCAAAACGGAGCCGTTTTCTGGGCCACAAACATGGATCCGACTTATCCTGATGCTGATGGTTTCAGCCCAGGGGCCGGAAGCGTAGTCGCTTCGATATCTACTGCGTCAGGGAAACAACCAGAGAGGATTTTTGGAAAACCATCAACAGACATG
Organism: Deltaproteobacteria bacterium; assembly: GCA_026388665.1. Taxonomy (GTDB): domain Bacteria; phylum Desulfobacterota; class Desulfomonilia; order Desulfomonilales; family Desulfomonilaceae; genus CAJBEZ01. The sequence goes on along the minus strand of JAPLJJ010000242.1, from coordinate 31,179 downwards.
GCCACAATCGCCATCGAGAGGCTGGGAATTAGGGAAAGCGAATGTTTGGTGGTTGGCGATCGAATGGATACTGATGTACGATTCGCAAAAGGGGCAGGGATGGCGTCGGCCCTAGTCCTCACTGGGGCTACCTGTTTGGAGGATCTATCTAAGTATTCATTTGCCCCTGATTATATTCTTGAAAGTATATCCAACCTTAAGACACTGTTTTAAGAAGATGTCTTGTCTGAAATCCTAATAGAACAAATAACAGCAACGGGCTAGACTCACTAAGCACGTGGAGGAGAATCAAAAGTGACTGGACAAAATGAAATCGAGCGACTTTACGAAATGCTGAACCGAATTCAAGAACCCAAAGGCTTTTATTTCAATGTCGACAGAGAGAAAGTATTCGATCTCTTGGATTCCCTGCTGAAGAACAAGAACAGATATGGATACATGTCCTGTCCCTGCAGACTCTCTTCCGGCAATCGTGAAAAGGACAAAGACATTATATGCCCGTGCGCATACAGAGAAGCGGACGTAAAGGAATTCGGCAGTTGTTACTGCGCTCTTTATGTGTCGCAGGAGTGGAATGAAGGAAAATTTGGCAAGGAATACGTTCCGGAAAGACGCCCTATGGAACTTATGTTCGCATAGGGCCTATTTTCAATTGATTCAATTCGACCGGTCAGCAGTAATTATTGAAACGCTCCTCCACCTTGGCCCAGTCGATTATTTTCGCAAAATTGTCTACATAGTCGGCCCTGCGGTTTTGATACTTCAGATAATACGCGTGTTCCCAAACGTCGCAAACCATTAAAGGCATACAGCCCCAGCTAGTTAAATTCTGATGCTTTTCAGCTTGAAGAATTACCAGCTTCTGACTAAACGGTTCCCAGGCCAACACTCCCCAGCCTGATGCCTCAACCGACTTGGACGCGGCCGAAAATTGTTTCCAGAATACTTCGAATGACCCAAAATCACGTTTTATGAGATCTCCGATCTTTCCCGCAGGTATTCCACCTGCGTTCGGCCCGATTGTGCTGAAATAAATCCAATGAAGGACTACACCTGACGCGTTAAAGGCAAGGTCCCTGCTTAATTGTTTTATGTCGTCAAAAGAACCGCTCTGCCGGGCCTTTTCCATGTTCTTGAGATCTTTGTTAAGCCCGGCCACGTACGCTGCGAAATGTTTCCCGTGGTGGATCTTGACGGTGTCTTTATCAATTACGGGTTCCAGCGCATCTTCCGGGTACGGAAGGGCCGGCAATTCGAGCAGGTTTACCAATTTACGATCTGCGGGCGCGGATGCAAAAGCTTCTGACGGTAATACCGTGGACAGAATGCCCAGGGCTCCCAGAGCACCGACCCGTCCAATAATATCTCGCCTAGTAATTTTGTCCTGCATTTGAAGGTCCTTTCTAAATAGATCGTTTTATTCAGGAGTCCGGCGGCCATTCAAGACAGGAAAGCGCAAGGCTGGCGGCTTCTTGGGCGGCTTCTTTCTTACTTGGGCCTTCTCCGATTGCCGCAAGTTGGCCGCCAATGAAAACACCCATTTGAAATGTCACTGAATGATCTTCGCCTTTTTTATCGAGCAGAGTGTAAACTGGCGTTATCCCGAGCACAGCCTGAGACTTTTCTTGAAGGAGACTCTTGTGATCTTCATAACATTTTGACAATGCCACGTTATTTAGCATCAATCGAAAATGGTTATTGATAAATTTCTCTGCATTATCATAGCCCCCATCCAAAAAAACAGCCGCAATAACTGCTTCCGTCGTATCGGCTAAGATAGAATTCCTGTCGCGGCAACCGGAGATTTCGTCCCCCCGTCCCATTCTGATGAAGTTGGCGATACCCAAACGCCGCATGATTTTTGCCAAAGCATTTAGTTTTACCAGGCTGGCTCTTCTTTTCTGGAGTTCTCCTTCTTCAGCTTCTGGAAACCAGACATAAAGAATATGGGCAATGATCAGATTGAGTACTGAGTCGCCCAAGAACTCCATACGTTCGTTGTTTTCGCTACATGTATCCCGGTTTTCATGCCAAAAGCTCCTCCGGGTCAGAGCGTGCAGCAGCATCTCCGGGTTCTTGAATTTGTACCCGAGAGCCAATTCGATTTCATCAAGTTCTTCGGGCGATAGTGCCGAATCTAAATCTTTGTTATCAGACATGCCAATTCTTCTGTATGTTTGTGAGCTGTAAGATCATAAAAGAGGGGTGTCACCGATACATAACCTTCTCTCAATGACACAACGTCAACACCGCCGTCCTCAATATTCGGGACCGATTCACCGGAAAGCCAGTAATAGAAGTCGCCTCTTGGGTCCTCACGACGCTCAAACGTCTCGTGGAACCTCGATAAAGATTGTCGAGTTATTCTGATTCCCTTGATCTGATCCGGCGGTAAAGCCGGCACATTGACATTCAGCGCAATTCCTTCCGGAAGTCCGTTTAGAAGAGCCCATGCCGCTATTCTCTTGACAAAGGGAAACGCCCACTCGAAAGGTGGATTCCTCTTGGCTGCGATTGAAACCGCAATGGCCGGAGTACCGAGGATCGCTGCTTCGGTCGCAGCGGATACTGTTCCTGAATACAGGACGTTTATCCCAAGATTTGCGCCATTGTTGATTCCCGAAATTACGAGGTCAGGTTTTCGGGGTAACAGATAATGCATGGCCAGTTTTACGGAATCGGCAGGAGTGCCGCCTATCGCGTATCCATAGAAAACACCATGTTTGTAAACTTCGTGAGCCTTGATCGGATCATAGAGAGTGATGGAATGTCCAACAGCGCTCTGTTCGGAGCTCGGGGCCGCGATTACGACTTCACCCAGGGTTTCAGCCACCTCTCTAAGACGACGTAAACCTTCGGCATGAATGCCGTCGTCGTTGGTCAATAATATTAGCGGTCTTTCACTATCCATTCGAAAGTTCAGCGCAAGCGCTCCTTATACGTTTCATGCCCTCAGCTATTATGTCTTTTTTCGTCGCGAAAGAAAGACGGATGTGGTCATCAGATCCAAAAGGGCCACCCGGCACACATGCGACATGATGTTTTTCCAAGAGGTATCCGGCCAAATCGGATGAACCGGAAACGCCTTTTTTCCCAATAAACTCAGAAATATTGACAAAGGCGTAAAATGCTCCATGAGGTTTTATCATGGAAAGTCCGGGAACCTGGTTCACCAACTCAGTCATCATATCTCTTCGACGCTCGAAAACACCTCGCATCTCAACAACTTCTGATTGGGGCCCCGAAAGGGCTTCCACAGCCGCAGCCTGCGCCGTGTTGCAGGGGTTCGACGTAGATTGGCTCTGGATATTTGTCGTTGCTTTGACAATCTCAACATTGTCCGTGGCAAGATAACCTATGCGAAGTCCTGTCATCGCATAAGTCTTGGAAACCCCGTTTACAGTCACGGTACGAGATTTCATTCCGGGTACGGTAGCAAATGGCGTATACTTTCTGCCGTCAAAAAGGAGCTTGTCGTAAATCTCGTCCGAAATGACCATAAGATCATTTGCCTCAACCAATCGTGCAAGCTGTTCAAGGAATTCCGTGGAATACATGACACCTGTCGGGTTGGACGGATAGTTTAGCACTATGGCCTTGGTTTCAGCGCTGACCCGTTTGGCGACGGCCTCAATCTCCGGTTCAAAAAGCTTCTTCTCGGAAGTCTCGACGATTACGGGTTTCCCGCCTGCAAGCGCTACCATCTCAGGATATGAGACCCAGTAAGGGGCCAGACAGATAATTTCATCACCCGGATCGATTATCGCCTGAAAGATGTTGTATAAACTATGTTTTGCCCCACATGACACCACTATGTTTTCGGGCTTGTACTCAAGCCCATAATCTTCAAGAAATCTATGCGCTACGGCCTTCTTTAGTTCAACGGTTCCGCCCACCGGGGTATAGAAAGTTTCTCCGCGATCAAGGGATCGTTTAGCCGCTTCCCGAATTCTCTCAGGAGTTGGGAAATCAGGTTCTCCCGCTCCAAATCCTATGACATCCACTCCCTGACTTTTCAGCTCCCTTTCCTTTGCCGCTATTGCCAGAGTCGCCGAAGGCTTTAGTTGGCCTGCTCTTTGAGATAAGATCTTTTTCATTTCAGCTCCTGGTCTTTTTAATTATGCCGTGGGCATTCCGAATATTAGGAAATTTTTCTCTTAGAATTTGTAGCACGTAATCCGGCACCAGACCTTCAGGGGAACCCCCGGCGAATACCGTAGCCTTTATTATTCTTGAACTCACGTATAGATATCTGTGAGCGGTCATTAAAAAGTACGTTTCAATTTTCCGGCTCAATTTTCGATTCATCAGCGCCAACTGAAATTCATATTCAAAATCAGAAACAGCCCTCAATCCTCTTATTATAGCGTACGCCTTCTTTTTTTCCGCGTATCTCACTAGTAGGCCTTCAAACGAATCAGTTTGAATACGCGGGTCACCGTTAACACTGTTACGAACCATGTCGATGCGTTCTTCGAGAGAAAATAGCGTCTCCTTTTCGGGGTTTAACCCAAGAGCCACTATAACCTGATCAAACGCGCCCAAAGCTCGTCTAATTATTTCCAAGTGCCCATTATGAAAGGGATCAAACGTCCCAGGATAGATTGCTATTTTTTTACCCATAATTTCGGTTTGACTCCGGATTTAATCTTGTGATTTAGTCGACTCGAATATTTCCAGAATAGAAGAGCCATACTTCCTTGAAAACGTCTTTTCCAGCTTAATCTTTCCTGAACCTTCAATCTTTTGATTGAATTTGGTTCTTTCCACAACAATAAGCCCGCCGGACAAAGACAATCCTAAAAAAGAATCACTTGAGAACAACATTGAGATCCAATCGCTATCGTAAGGTGGATCCAATAAAATTAAACCGAAACGAATTTCACGCTTCGCCAAGAAGTTGACGGCGCGGGCCGCGTCCGTGTTCAGGATTGTCACATCATCAGACAATTGCATGTCGTCACAAAATTCGACCAGTTTCTTTGCTAACCGCACTTCTTTTTCAACCAGGGTGACTGATTTTGCGCCTCGGCTTAAAGCCTCGAATCCTAGGGATCCAGTCCCGGCGAAAAGGTCCAGAACAGCAACACCACACACAGCAGACCCCAGAATACTAAAAAGAGCCTCACGAACTCTCTCTGCCGTGGGTCTGAGTTGTGCGTTTGGGAGCAGAGGTAACTGGGCTCCTCTAAGTGTACCGGAAATAATTCTCATATAACCAACCCTATTTTATATACGTCTTATGAAAATGATTCAAGTTTATGCAAAAAAAATGATGTAGAATATGGCCAACTAATAGCCCTCAAGGATAAGAGCCTGGAAACCATAATCGAAATTCTCATAAGTTCTTGGACTATTTTCAGAGAGTCTTCAATCTATTTCCTGTTTGGTCTCTTTGCGACCGGTCTTATCAGAGTTTTTCTGAAACCGGAATCAGTGAAAAAGTATTTACATGGAAAAGATACCCGATCGGTCCTCTTAGCCTCACTGATCGGGGTTCCTATACCATTATGAAGCTGCGGGGTTCTGCCTGCTGTAGCGGGCTTAAAGAAACAGGGGGCAAGTCAAGGCGCAATAATGGCTTTTCTAATTTCCACTCCTGAAAGCGGGGTTGACTCGATAGCTCTTACCTATTCTCTGATGGATCCAATCATGGCCGTCATCAGGCCAGTTACAGCTTTTGTTTCAGGGGCCATCGCCGGGATGATAGAAAACTTCTTCGAGACCTTTCGTAGGGCTTCAGAGGATAAGGAACTCGCTCATAATCCTTTTACAAACCCGATTTCGTATGTGCATGGTAATAAGATTCCGGAGCCGGGATATTTCAAGATACTTATCAGGAAATTTGTCGAAGGGCAGAAATACGCTCTTACCGTTTTGTTACAAGACATCGCGGGATGGTTTATTTTGGGGATTTTCTTGGCTGGGGTTATTTCGAGCTTGGTACCTGATTATTGGATCGCAACCGAAATAGGTTCCGGTATTACGGCATACCTATTCATGCTGATACTTAGCCTACCAATTTATGTTTGCGCTACATTCTCAACACCAGTGGCGGCCGCAATGGTTCTTAAAGGGTTGAGCCCTGGAGCGGCTCTCATTTTCTTGATAGCCGGTCCAGCGACAAATGTCGCTACCCTTACAACTTTGGCGGGAATCCTTAACAAACGCGCTTTGTTCATTTACATTTTTGCGATCGTTGTCTGTGCTCTAGCATTCGCCTTTTTCACAGATTATTTATACTCATTGCTCAACTTGACGCCGCAATTGTCGTGGAGCACCGTGTCCGAATCCGATAACACGGAAATACCTCATGTTCTTGCTTCAGCGATACTCGCGGCTTTTCTCGGGCGAGCCGTGTTCATAAAGTGGAAACAAAGAATCGCCAAATGATTTTGTGAGGCTACTGTTTTTTGACACGGCAATAATGATAGAGAGCCTCTATCCAAAGATTGCATAAATAGCCACCACGAGAACCAAACTCGCAATCCTCAAACTTTGACTCAAGAAAAGGAGTTCGGTTCCAAATTTGATGCTGAACAAACCGACATGAGTCGCAAACTGATGTCTGAACGCACGCAAAGGGGTTGCTATAATAGTCCCTGCAATTAGGGCTAGGGCAGCCTGTTTAGTTGTCAAAGCGCCTTGATCGATCAGGGCCCCCGCAGCGGCCATCCCAGCCCCAAACTCAGCCGCCAATGAAAAAACGATCATTCCTGCGGCTTCAACCGGAAAAAAGCCGCCAGTCAGCCATGATGTCAAGCTGGAATTCAACCACTTGAAAAGGCCCCACTCATTCAACAAAAAAATGATCACATATATGGGAAAAGTGTAAAGAGCGACCCTATAGAACCTGTCGCTAAATTTACTTAGAATCCTCTTAAGATTACGGTTTTTCTTTACTTCGGATTCATCTACAAGGGGACTCCATAGCCAACATGCTTCAGGAAGCTTGAGTCTACAATAGGTAAGAACGCTCAGGCTTCTTATCAATGCAGCGCTCAGAGTGACACTCAAGTAGACGATTCCTGCGCCCCCGGCGAGAGAAGCGGTAAGAAAAAAAGTCGTGGGCAGATGCAGAAGGAATAAGGGCAAACCATTGTTAAGGAGATATGTTAGAATTACCTCTTGCCGGGTGATTTTCCCATCCTGATAAAAAGTCATTAACAGAGAATTCGCCCCTATGCCTGAAACGAAACTCGTCATAAAAGCAGCCCCGCTTTCATCCTTAAGGTGTGCCCATTTGGTCACGGGGCGTAACCAGCCGGCAAGTTTTGCAGTCCATCCGAGCGTTTCGAGAAATTCACCAAACAATAATCCCAGACTAAGATAAACTAACAATCGGAGGAGGGGAGACATCAATTTATCTTTGATCTTGGCTACGGTAAGGCCATGAGCAGGCGCGAAATATACCGAAGCAGCGAGTCCTACCAAAGCGATCAAGATTAGGACTAATGGGATGGTTAACGAGTTCTTGGATTTAGTGACTCTCAAACGAACATCCTGTAGGCTTCTAAATTTTTTCCAGGACATTCCAGGCTGAGGTTGCGCCAGGGGCAAAACCCCTCTCTTGAGCCAAAAAGTCTAAATAAATCAGACCAAGGGACGCGGCCGACGGGTGGGGCAGATTTACCATATTTCTTGTATCTAGCCCCACTATATATTTCATACATTCGTGACAGAGTTCAGCGTGTTCGAACTTCCTGTCTTCAGAAAAGATGATTTCCAACTTAGCGTTGTCACTATTCTCGCAAAATGGGCATTGTGTCCTCATGTAAGTCCATTCATGACCACAGACTGAACAATTCAGGAATCTTCGACCTTCCGGGCCTTTCCAAGAGCTTAGTTCGGGCCAAGCGCCGCATACAGGACAGTACCCCTTGAGCCAGGTCACGTCCTGGATCAAGGGCGCGATTGCTTCAGCTATTTTCTCGGTAAATGGCTTTGCCAACTCTGAACATACGAATTGCAGCGCAGTCGGGGAAATGTCCAGGTTGCGGGCCAACTCATCGAGGACTGTGCTGTCAGTGGATTCAATGGCAGGAAGCAACTGGTCGATTGCAGTCTCGCTTTCATTAATAAAGGATTCAAAACGGGAAAGGGGGGCATCGAGCTTTGGGAAACCTTTCCTCATCGCTGGAAGGAGCAGAAGCGCTACCTTCCTAAAGGAATCTTTTTCAATATCGATCTTTCCGTCATCTAAAACAGGCACACCCTGTGAAAATCGGGCAAAATCAATGGTGACGTTTGAAAAGTTAGGGGTTGGTAATGCAAATTTTGCGATAGTTCTCTTAACCAGAAGATGCTCAAAGGCATCCACGACCCCCGCTAATTGTGGAATGTCTTTCTTGGTTTTCTCTAACGAATCCCTGATTGATCCGGTTATCTTTTTGGAAGTCTCATCTGAGACCATGCTATGCCTCCTTGCTGTAGCGCTGAAAATTGAGACCATAAGTTGAATTTTGGATAATATATCTAGAGCACAAGAAAAAAAAGCCCCGCAGATCATTATGACCTTCGGGGCATAGAATTACCACTCTATGTGGTTTTAATTTCAGCGGGGGTTATTTCCCAGCAGCCAATTTCCAGTATTTTTGGGGATCGTCCGTGACGATATAAATCGTTCTAACATCATCTGCGTTTAGCGCTTTTGCTTTGGGGAACCGCTTTGTCAACTCCTGAACTCTCGCCTTCGCGGTTTCAAGAATCTTCGGCCGTTCACCAAATGTCATGGCGCCGGTGGGACAGGATTTTACGCACGCTGGAATCATGTTGTTTGTAATCCTGTCAAAACACATACTGCATTTGAAAAGTTCTTTGGTTTTTGGATTCTGGCGAGGAATGTCATAGGGACATCCCTCGCGAGTGGCCTCGTAATTGAGGCTTTTCGTCTTCGGGGTGAAAATCACGGCGCCAGTCTTTTCATCCTGGATAATTTCACCCTTTTCGGCTTCGGCCATACATCCTGGAGACATACAATGTCTGCACTGCTCAGAAAAGAAATACCAGAACGGATTGCCATTCTTTGAAGGCCCCTCGGAAAATCTGAGGATTTTCCATGTGTCCGCCGATAGATCCATCGGGTTTTCGTGGGTCCCTTCATTCTTTGTCTTGGTGCCGGGGAGTCCGTTCCACTGTTTGCAAGCAATCTGGCAACCACGGCAAGCGGTGCATTTGGAGGTGTCCACAAGAATTGAGTATCCTTCAGACATGTTACGCTCCTCCTTCCATCCTGGTCACATTGACCATGAACGCTTTTGATTCAGGGATCATAGTGTTTGGGTCCCCAACATTAGGAGTGAGCAGGTTTGCACTTTCTCCACCATCTTTAGGAACCATCCATCCGAAACACCATGGCATTCCAACCTGATGGACAGTTACATCACCCACCTGGAACGGCTTAAAACGGGTGGTCACAATCGCTACTGCTTCAACCACACCCCGAATCGAGGATACCTTTACCTTCTCTCCGTTTTTTATTCCCCGGAGTTTCGCCAGTTCCTCACTCATTTCCACGAACATCTGAGGCTCAGCTTCAATCAGCCATGGTTGCCAACGGGTCATAATACCCGTCTGCCAATGCTCGGTGACACGATACGTAGTCCCCACAAATGGGAACCTAGGATCGCAGGTAAGATGTTTGTCCATAGCTCCTGAGAATATTTTTATGGTCGGGTTAATGAACTGACCCGACAACAGGTTCTTCGGCACAGGACATTCCAGAGGCTCATAATGCTCGGGGAATGGGCCATCGACCAATCCTGGTCCGAAAATGGAGGCCAATCCATCCGGTTTCATTATGAATGGATACCTGCCGGCTTTTGTGTCACTCATTGGTGGCCAAGGCCCATCAGGAACGTCACCAACCCATTTTCCAGGCTGCTTCTTTCCGTCAACTTCCTGGCCTTCCACCCATTTGAGGAGAGATCTCTTTGGATTCCAAGGTTGACCATTCAAGTCTACTGACGCTCGGTTGTATATGATGCGTCTATTTACAGGCCATGCCCATGCCCACTCAGGGAATAGACCGAGTCCGGTTGGATCTTCTTTCTTGCGCCTGGCCATGTTGTTGCCCGCAGCATTGTAGCTTTGGCAATAGATCCAGTTACCGGAAGACGTGCTCCCGTCAGCCTGCAACATGGCGAAACCGGGAACCGGTGTTCCCTTCTTATACTCGGTTTCCCCAATCTTTGTATCTTTCAAGAAAAATCCGTTAACTTCCTTGGCCATCTTGTGAGGATCGAAATGGCCTTTCTCGTTAACATAATCCCATTTGAGGTTCAGTATGGGGTCTGTAAATTTTCCGTTCTTCTTGTAAAGACCCCTAATTTTGTCAAACAATTCCACCATAATGTCGCCATCAGGTTTGGCCATTCCAGGGGCATCCACAGCCTTATAGCGCCATTGAGCCCACCTGCCGCTGTTACTGATGCTTCCTTCTTTTTCAATCGAGGCAGCGCAAGGCAGCATAAAGACTTCTGTCTTTATGTTCTTGGGATCCATACCCGGCCCTTTCCAAAACGAGCCAGTCTCACTGTCAAAAATGTTTACATTAACTAGCCAATCCAGTTTGGCTAGACCCTGACGTACCTTGTGCGCATTCGCGCCGGAACATGCAGGATTCTGACCCCAAGAGAAAAAGCCCTTGATCTTTCCGTCGTACATTGCGTCGAACAGATTCAACCAGGAACAGTTCTGACCGACATCCAATTTTGGAAGCCAACCGTAACCGAAGTCATTTTCCTTCGTGGCCTTGTCTCCCCAAAAGGATTTCATCAGGCTTACAAAGTACTTGGGCAGGTTCTGAGGCCAGTTGGCAGACATGGGCTCAGCCGTCTTTGGGGTTATAGCCTTAAGATATGTCTCGAGATTCGTCTGGTTAGCCCTCGGATAGGCAAGATAACCCGGTAGGATATGGAACAGCAAAGCAGCGTCTGTTGATCCCTGAACGTTGGACTCACCCCGCAACGCATTGACGCCACCACCTGCGATTCCCATGTTTCCTAACAGGAGCTGGATGATTGACATGGTCCTGATGTTCTGAACACCAACAGTGTGTTGTGTCCAGCCCATCGCATACATGATCGTGCCGGCTTTGTCCTTTGTCCCCGTGGACGCATAAGCCTCGTAAACTTTCAGCAGGTCGGAGACCGGTGTGCCGGTAATTGAGGAGACCTGTTCAGGTGTGTATCTGGAATAGTGTTTTTTCAACAATTGAAAAACACAGTTGGGATTCTGAAGAGTGGTGTCTCGTTTAACTCTGCTGTCCTGATCCCTTTCAAAGGCCCAGAAAGTAGCGTCATATTTCCTAGTCTTAGGATCATATCCCGCAAACAAACCATCTTGAAAATCGTATTTCGGGCCTACAATGAAGGACGCGTTGGTATAGTTAAGCACGTAGTCTTTGAAGTACTTGTCGTTATCCAGAATGTACTTGATCATACCGCCCAGGAAGGGGATATCGGTTCCGGATCTCAACGCGGCGTAGATATCAGACTTGGCGGAGGTCTGTGTGTATCTGGGATCCACCGAAATCAATATTCCGCCGTTGTCCTTAGCTTTTTGCACCCACTTCATGGAGATCGGATGGTTAGCGGCAGCGTTGCTGCCCATTACAAGAATACAGTCACTGTTCTTGAGATCGATCCAGTGATTCGTCATTGCGCCGCGACCGAAAGACTCTGCCAGAGCCTGTACTGTGGCGCTGTGTCATATACGGGCTTGGTGCTCTATATAGACCAGACCCAAAGCTCTCATCATTGCCTGTAGCGGCCAAAGTTCCTCGTTATCCAACGCTGCGCTTCCGACATGAGCTATCGCTTCTACCCGGTTTACGACTTCCCCTTTGGCGTTCTTTTCGATGAAGTTCGCATCCCGCGTAGCCTTGACGCGTTTGGCTATTTCAGACAGAGCCCACTCCCAAGACTTTTCCTGCCATTTATCGCTGCCCGGAGCCCTATAAAGAACCTTTTGCAACCGGTTGGGGTTGTTCGCGGTAGTCTGAAAAAGTGAAGCGCCTTTCGCACACAACGCCCCTTCGTTGATTGGGTGATCCGGATCACCTTCAATGTTGATTATTTTCTTGGCCTTGGTGTCGGTGCTGCAGATTAGGCCACAACCTACAGCGCAATATGGACAAATGGTCGTCGATTGCGTGGCTGACTTCATCTTGTCGATCTTCTTCAACTCTTCAGCATAAGCCTTTACTGGGCCCATGTCGATTCCGAGTGTAGAAAGAGCGAAGCCCGCACCGACCGCGCCTGAAATCGCGAGGAATTCTCGGCGTGAGACCGTCATGATGCGCTCTCCTTTCTTAAGCATACATCTTAACTCTTGTTGAAAAAATGTAACCTATTCGAAAGAATGTCTCTTTCGATTCCCAACTCTTTTACAAACTTAACCATTGATTTGGGGGCAACTGAAAACGAATTGAAGTGGGTACGCTCACAGCGAATTTGGTTGTCCAGGAGATAAAAAACTTCTTAAGGATCACAAAGGCGCGGAGTGCCTTTATTAGAGTAAAACAGGTGGAGAAAATCGAGTCAAGGCAGGTTTTTTTAGTGGGACTAATATCATATTGAATTAATTGAGTAATAAAATAAATTTAGAGGGTCTGAGTCATGTCTGGAATGACGTAACCTTCCTCTGAAAATCTCTTCCTTGAAACAGGCTGCTCAGGCCGCGTCACGCTTTAGTAACTCTCTGACGCTGTGAACGAACAAGTATACAAAACCAATCAAAACAAGGACCCGCGCCGCCAAAATCTTGTCTACAGGACCGTTACGAAAAACAGCTTCATATAGAGGTTCGTGAACAAAATAGCCTAGAATCGCAATAGCGACCAAACATATAATTATTTTAAGCGCAGGGTTCAGGAATTTCTTGCCGGCCATTGACAATGCCTCCTTTACAGACAGAACTAATTGTACAGAAAGTCTTGGGACCTAACAAGCGCGACTTGCAAATATTGACCGGTGCTGATTCAATGACATAACAGATTGAGCAGGAGTTATAATGAAGATACTAGTCATAAACGCGTCACCCAGAATGGAATCAGGGAATACCCAGGCCATTCTTACACCCTTCCTTGTTGGAGCAAAAGAAGCTGGAGCCACCGTAGAGATTGTCCTGGCGGCAAGGAAGAAAATCAACCCTTGTATCGGCTGCTTTTCGTGTTATGCCAAAACCCCCGGGAAATGTGTACACGATGACGAAATGGGACAATTGAGCGAAAAGGTTAGGACTGCCGACGTTTTAGCGCTCGCGACCCCGGTCTACATCGACGGCATGCCTTCACTCGCAAAAAAAGTCATCGATCGTCTGGTAACATTCATGGACCCTCTTTTTGTCATAGAACCCAACAGAATCAGTCATCCTCTTCGATGGGATTTCCCCAAGAAAATGTTCCTGATAAGTGTTTGCGGATACCCTGGACTGAGAAACTTTGATCCGTTGGTTCTTCATTTCGAGAGGATTTCTGAGAATTTCCATTCCGAGTTTTCTGGCGCGTTGCTAAGACCTGCGATCTTTTCAGTGCTTCTAACCAAGAAGTATCCCGACAGAATTAAGGGCGTGCTCAAAGCCGTCAGATCTGCCGGGTACCAACTGGTTACAAACGGGAAGGTGTCGGACGACACACTAGAGTCAGCAGCAATGGACATTTGTTCCACTGAGGAACTGATCCGAACCGCAAATTCCTATTGGGACAGGGAACTGCGACAAACGTCGGAATAAAAACTCCAAATGTGGATAATGAACCTATCTCCGAACTGGTTGCATCCTCTCTCAGGAATCGAATTTTCTAACCGGAAGAGATTAGCTGTTCTGTTTTTTTTTGTATTTCCGCTAATGTTTTTTTCCGAAACCTACTGCCTTGGAGGCGGGATACTGCACGTATTTCCGCCTATTATAGACGGAAGGTCATTCCCGGTCGCTAGACCGAGTTGTCTGGTCTCCAAGACTAATGTAACTGTTTCGGAATCGTATATTGAAGTGAAAACCGAACAGGTTTTTCTCAATGATAATGACTTCCCGTTAGAAGCTCTTTTTATATTTCCATTAAATTCACAGGGGCCGAATCATGTATCAGAGGTCCTTGTTAACGGTGTTAATGGATCATTCGAGCTACTGAACCCAACTGAACTTTTCCCCCTCGTAAAAAAAATCACGATTCAGACTGAGGATCCAGCTCCACTGGCCATCTGTGGGAGTACCGCCATCGTATGTTCAGGAATTCGGCTCAACATCAGGGAAAGCAAATCTTTCCGAATAACTTATCGGATTCCATTTCAAGTCAGAGACGAGATTCTGGATTTAATCATTCCAATGGTTGGAGAACGTTTCGCCCTCGCCCCAATTCCGGACTACGAGGTCCTCGTGAGATTCAAAATGTCGCGCCCTGTTCGAACATCACTTTCACCTTCTCATAACGTCCGAATTGATAATGAATCCGTAGGTAGACGACTTGTCACATGCAGGGAAAGAGACGTTCGATCCCCTGATGATTTTAGACTGGTCACAACTTTTTCAGGATCAGACCTAGACTTGAGAGTTCTATTTCATCGATTGCCTGAGAAAGACGGTTATTTCATGGCTATGATCGAACCGCCGGTCAAAAAAAATGCAGATGCGCCACCCTTCACAGATGTGGTCTTCTTGCTTGATTGCTCAAGTAGCCTGGGGGCCGACAATCTCGCATTGGGTAAAAAAACCGTTATCCTATTTCTGGAAAAGTTACGAATTGGTGACAGGTTCGAAGTAATCCGTTTTTCTTCGAGGCAGGAGAGACTCTTCGGAACACTGGTAGAGGCTCATCAGAATAATATTTCAGCAGCGGCAAGATTTGTCGAGACATCGAACTCGGCGGGTGGAACAGACCTATTCAATGCGATCATGACCGGGTTTGACACTTTGAGCGGAAGAAAGCGACCAGGCGCAATTCTAATGGTAACCGACGGAAAAGCGACCATAGGAAAAACCCACCCGGAAGCCTTGATTGAGATAGTCAAGCGTTACAATAGATCTAGAAGTAGAATATTCATTCTAGCCCTAGGTCCGTCTCCAGATGTTGCTACTCTCGACCAGATTGCTAGGATTACCGGGGGCGCAATGCTACAGGCTCCGGACTCCAAAGATTTCGAGGCTTCAGTCTCCAAATGGCTCTCTAATATTATTTCACCGCAGGTGACTGATCTTTCGATAAACTTGAAGGACATGACCCCGGAAAGCGTTGTCCCTGAACCAACCCCCGATATTATGGGGCAGGAAAGTGTCATCGTCTTAGGACGTTACAGCAAAGCAGCCGGTGGAAAAGCGTCTGTAAATCTCAAAGGGAAAATCTCAGGCAAAATGACAAATATTGCAAAGAAAATAGACTTGCCAAAGGAGCAACATGCCTACGGATTTATCGCTCCCCTTTGGGCAATGAGGAAAATCGCGAGCCTGATGGAATTGGAAAGAACCAGGGGACAAAACCAGATACTCGGTGAGCAGATCAAAAAGTTGAGCGACGAATTTGGGTTTATGAACTATGACACTTCGCCTAGGCATGAGAAATTTTTCGTTAATCTTCTCTGGAAATACAAGACCTCTTTTATCCCTGCGGATGTCACTCAGAATGGAGTAAAGCGTGTTGGAGATAAACTGTTCAAGTATATGAAAGGCTGTTGGATAGACACATCCATCAAATCATCAATCTCTGAAGAGCAAATAACTTTCCTTAGCGACAAATACTTTGACATGATCCAGAGCGACACCGAGTTAGGACCGTTTTTGGCTCTGGGGCCTGAGATAATGGCGAGGCACAAAGGCGCGAATTTAAGAGTGATCCGCACACCTCCTGAGAGAAGTCAAAGTTCAAATTAAGATCAAGGATTTGACTGTTAGGAATTATGTGAGGGGTGGTCTCATGATTAACTGGACCCCCTGCTTCGCGGCTGCTGCAAGTTCAGGCTCGTGATCTTCGAGCCCTATAAGTTGCCGGAGGTGATCGGCGGTCCTTAGCAACATCATAGCCAAATCACCTTCGTCCGCTGACAGATTTTCCGTGAGTTCATCCCACTCTACCTGGCTTGTCCACAAAAGGGTCCCTGCGCATGGCCAAAATGTTATTGCGGGGAAATCGAATCCTCTGCTTATCATAAAATTAATGAGAGGCTTGAGACTTTCAATCATACGACGGAACTTCCTCCAGAGGCGACGAGTATCCTTCCACAATTCCCGGTCCAATCGAACCTCCCGATCTTTGTCTACCACGAACGGGGAGATCAATGACGCAAGGGTCACGGGATCGAGTTCGGAAAAATCACCGCTCCTTATTAATTCCGCTATTAAAAGAGGTTGGTCTAATCTTAGTCTTGCCGCCCACTTCCCATCGGCGGTCGGGGCTCCTTCTTTATCAAGATAGCCGAGTTCCTGTAGCAGCCCCATGTGCTTAAAAAAATCTTTGATGAGCTTAGCCTTGATCTTCTTTGCCTGTAACTTATTCAAGTTGAACGCGGCGAAAGATAATTCGAGTAATCTGATGACTCCCGCTGGATCATGGGAGAGTAGCAGATTCAAAGTCATCGAGAAGTTAATGGCTATGCGCGAACGTAATGGCTCAGGACTGGACGTGAGCAACTCGTGTGCAAGAGAAACATCGAAAAATTTCCCTGGAACCATGACCATGAATCCGGCTTTGTCCTTGCCTCGCCGCCCAGCGCGCCCGGTCATCTGGTGAAAATCCGTAGCGGTCATATCCACAAACGATTTTCCGTCAAATCTATCCGTTTGCAGTATCACAACGGTTCGAGCCGGGAAATTGACGCCCGCAGCAACTGTGGATGTTGAAAAAATAGCTTCTAGATGCCCGGAAAGCATCATATTCTCAACCAACATTCGCCATGCAGGTAAATGACCGGCATGATGAACTCCAACTCGACAGGTCAGCAGCCTATCCAAGTGTCTCTGAGTTTCAAGTTCGGGGTTGGCTTCCAAATAGGATGCCAGTTCTCTGTCAAAGCCATCTTCATATGGTTTTAGGGGCGCTGGAGACAAAGTAGCCAGAGCCTTGTCGCAGTCGGACCTGGACTTCATAAATATTATTGCGGGCAACAAATTGAATTCTCTAAGAACACCCAGAATTCTATTGAAATTCGGGGTCTCGTTTTCATACACTCTCTTACTTTTCTTCCTGTCTTTAGCAAGAGCAGCAACTTGAGGAAAGAGACGTCGACCTGCGAGAAATGGGGTCAGCTCCCCGGAAGGCATGAGGAACAATGGGTGTAGGGGAACGGGTCTATCTACGGAAAGAATTACTTTGCACGGCGCTTTCCTTGTATGTTCAAGCCATTGCGCCACTTCGTTTGCGTTCGACACAGTTGCTGATAATAATAGAGTCCTGACTCGAGGGGGCAGGTATATTAGAACTTCTTCCCAGACCACACCTCGGTCCGGATCACCAAGATAATGGGCCTCGTCCAGAATCACTAGGTTTACACCCACGTCTGTCCCCGATTCCATTGAATCATAGAGCTGATTCCTAAGAATTTCCGTGGTTCCGACTATGACTGGCGCATCAGGATTTTCTTTCCGATCGCCTGTAAGAATTCCGACGTTCTCTTCACCTAAAGCCAAGCCGAATTCCTGATGCTTGGCGTTTGACAGCGCCTTGAGAGGAGTAGCGTACCACACTCGGAGCCCGTGAGAGATATAATTTTTCGTAGCTTCCAGAGCTATCCAGGTCTTGCCGGAACCGGTAGGGGCGCTAACCAACACATCCTGAAAAAGTATGTTCTCTAGCGCCTTCTCTTGAAACGGATCAGGAGTAAAAGGGGTAGGTTCAGGTTTTCCTATCTTTGAGAGTAACAATTCAGCTTCTGTGTGAAGACTAGGATGAAAAGCGCTCCCCTCTGTAGGATGAAGTTCACGTTTCTTGATAGGTCTAAACGCAGGTTTTCTAGGAAGATTCTGTCTTTTTTTCTGATATTGAGAGGTCATCTAAAGCTTTTACACACTTGGTAATTTTAGAGTTAGTCACATTGGTAGTCTCCCGAAATTCGTCAGGAACTAGACGCGGCATTAATATAAGGCACATCCAAAGATTGTTGATCAGGTGGATGCCAACGCAGTGTCCAAATCATCCAGGATGTCATCCACGTCTTCAATCCCAACTGACAATCTGACCATTTCATCAGGGATCCCAGCCAAACTGCGCTGTTCATCCGAAAGTTGGGAATGAGTGGTGCTGGCAGGATGAATTACAAGACTTTTGGCGTCCCCAACATTGGCCAGATGCGAAAACAATTCTAAGGAGCCAATAAACCTTTTCGCAGCCTCAGTCTTGCCACTGATCCCAAACACTACAACACCACCGGAAAAACCTTTTCTAAAATATTTCTGTGCGATCGCGAACGAAGGATCAGATTCCAAACCAGGGTACTTGACCCAAATGACTTTGGGATGTTTCTCCAAATAACGGGCTACAGCCAGAGCGTTCGAACAGTGACGCTCCATCCTCAGAGCAAGAGTTTCAAGGCCCTGAAGAAATATCCACGAATTATCAGGACTGATGCATGCTCCCATGTTTCTCAAGGGAGCAAGTCTCATTCGTAGAATATAGGCCATTTTGCTCAACTCCCCCAAATCGTGCCCAAAACGAAGACCATGATAAGACGGCTCGGGATCATTAAACAATCTAAATTTAGTATCAGTCCAATCAAATTTCCCGGAATCCACAACTATCCCGCCTATAGCTGTACCGTGACCGCCGATCCATTTGGTCAACGAATGAACGACCACATCGGCACCGTATTCAATGGGTTTGAAAAGGAAGGGGGTAGTAAACGTAGAATCAACTATTAGTGGAACATGAGCCCGTTCAGCGATTTCCTTAATTTCAGAAAATTCCGGCACACAAAGCTCAGGATTCCCAATAGTTTCAATAAAAATGGCTCGAGTCTTTGAATTGATGGCGCTTGCGAACGCCTCCGGATCATTACAATCGACGAACCGTGCGTTAATCCCAAATTGAGGTAAAATGTCATGAAACAAGGTGAAAGTCCCACCATACAGATGGCGAGAAGCTACAAACTCATAGCCCTGTTCAATAATATTAACCAACGAGTAAAAAACCGCGGCAGATCCCGACGCCAGCGCAAGTGCTCCAACGCCTCCTTCCAAACATGCTGTTCTCTTTTCAAGCACGTCAGTCGTCGGATTCATTATTCGTGTGTAAATATTGCCCAACTCCTTTAACCCGAAAAGGTTGGAGGCATGTTCCGAATCCCTGAAAACATAAGAAGATGTCCTATGCACAGGCACAGCTCGGGCCAGAGTAGAAGGGTCCGGAGTCTGACCGGAGTGTATGGCCAGTGTATCAAAACCATAATCGCGTTTTTCTTTATTCACTCTTCGGCCCTCCTGATTATCCTTTTGTTCATGGAAACAATAACACAAAAACCTTCGTAAAAACTATAATAGGTTTCCCCAGTCATGATGCAACACCACTGAATCGTTTTGACAATTCGACCAATTTTTAGTCAGATGTCTTCTTGACTTTTTTTGTTATTTCGCATAATTACTTCATCATGTTAAACCAGTTTATAATGGAACTTGAGAAACGAACCAGAGTCGAAAATGTTGTCTCTAAGTTCAGAAAATTATTCTACTGGAGCAATGATGTCCCTTGCTTCTCTGATCAAGCTTTCGACAAGCTCTTAGATATCATAGAATCAGGCGGCCGCTCGAATTTGAATATTGCGATTCAGGCCGGTGTGAGGTGGGCAAATTCCATTCAGCGGATGTCTCTAAGGAAAGCAATCCACTCGCGTGGATTCTTGACCCCGGCTTGCCTGTGGGCATATCGGAACTTGAGGGGAGGGCATGAACCGTTTCTAAAAAGCTTCGAAGCGCCTGAAATGAGTTTTATGCAGATACTCTTGCTTCGTCATGTCGATCCAACAGCCTCTGTTCCCTTCCTAATTGAGAATTTTCAACAGAAGACCGATACACCCGAGGAATTAAAGGATCTCTCAAGACTATGCATATCGACAATTCTCAACAACGGTATCACCCCCGATCTTTTACGATCCCTTCAGACGCGTTACCCTAAGATAGCGCTGTTGCGGAATTGGAGACCTGCAATCCCTTGTCGGGGTATTTCAGGAAAGGTTCCTACCAATTGTGGAGCTGACGATTTTCATGAACTCGTCAGGTCAGTTCTCGACGTTCGGGAACTCTCATCTCTAACGAGGGTCCTTTATCTAACATGGCTATTTTATGTTCCACTTTCGGATAAGGATTATGAACAATTGTGGCTGAATTGGGCGGATCACAATTATTTTGAACTATTGATGAATTCTGGAATCATCGAGCGTTCCGGTTGTGGTTACATACTAACGTCTGATGTTGCAAAACAGGGTCTTGCGAAAAGATTCCTATACGAGACTTATCCGCTGGCAAAGGAATCCATTCAGAGATCCAGATCTGCGAAAATTAGGGAGGAAAGAGAGAGACGAGTAAGAAACACCGAACTGGACCGCCAAGCCCTGGAGATGTCTCCAGATGGGATAATTTGCGTTGACCCGGTAAAATCTCTCTATTTTATGAATCCTGCCGCAGAAAAAACCCTCCATGATGAATACTGGCTTTGTACAACTCTCTTCGGTCAAATTTCCTTCGAAGAAGCGATCCGTAAGTATTCTAAAGAAAAAATTATCGCTAACATCACGAAGTATGCGCCTGACAAAGGGGTGTCAGCTCAAATATTTGGAGACAGAATTTCCCTTGAAGCACAGGGAAAGCACTTTGATGTTGAACTGGGGCCACAGGTAATTCTAATCCGTAACACCACGGATCAGCATCTTATAAACAAAGAAATTGGTAAATTATATAGACACGAACTCTCCGCTGCTCTCGACGTAGTGGGCATTGGAATCGATAGCGCAAAACGCCTCATAATAGAGGGGTCACTTGAAGAGTCGGTCAAGATACTGGATCAAATAGAAAGTAAGCGACTAGAGCTTTTCCATATGCTCGAAGATAGGATTGACTTCATACGCCTCCACTCGGATTCTTTCCAGATACAACCGTGTGCTGTTAACCTCAACCTGCTAGTCGACAGATGCGTCGGAAATTATTTGGAGTCCGCCTCGAATAAGGGTGTGAAAATCCAATCCAATCACCTTGACGAACACGGAATATTTGTCGCAGGGGAGGAAAGATTTCTTGCCAGAGCGATAGACAATTTGGTTAGAAACGCCGTGAAATTTTGCCATCAGGGCGGCAAGGTTGAAATCAGTTTAAGTTCGTCGATAAATCAGGCCTACTGCTCAGTCGAAGACGATGGTCCCGGAATACCGCCTGAGCATCTCGGGAAAATATTCCAACTTGGTTTCACCACAGGAGGCAGCGGTCGGGGCTTGTATCTGGCCAGAAAAATAGCGAAGGCCCATAGAGGTCAACTTGAGGTCAAGACTTCAGTGGGAAACGGAGCTTGTTTCACGCTTACGCTGCCAAGAATGTTGGAGCGATGACAATGGCAAAGCTATCCCTTCTTCTCGCCGACGATGAGGACATAATCAGGAAGAGGGTAGGGCTGATGCTAGGTTCCGAATTTGACATCGAAGAGGCTATAAACGCGAAGCAGGCTGTCGAAGCATCAACAAAGGGGTTTGACGTCATACTCTTGGACATCATGTTTCCCGATGGAAATGGTGTTGATATATGCAGAACCATCAAACAGGCTAATCCACATAGCACAGTGGTCATAAGCTCTTCTATGGAAACCCTTGAAGCTTGGAATAAAGCTTTTGACGCAGGAGCAGACGGGTACCTAGAAAAGAGAGAGTTATTGAGCACTGATCCTCGTAAGATTTGCCTGATGATAAATAGTCTTGTTGAGCGTAATAGATTACGGAAACAGGCCGAAGAAACTAATAAGAAACAGACTCAACTGCTGTCCGTGCTTACTCATGATGTTCGCGCTCCATTTCAGGCTCTTCTCGGAACCATGGAACTGCTTAGAAAAAGCGACATACCTCCGGCGCTTTCAGAAAATGTTGAAAGGATGTTTGAATCAGCGGGATATCAACTGTCCTTCATCAACTCCTTGCTGGAATTACTCCGGTTTGAATCCGGCCTGGTCCAGCCTCGATTATATCCGACCGATATAAATCTAGCGATTAATCAAAGCGTCCAGACCATGAGGAGTTTCGCTACCGCTAAACAAATTAATATACGGGCAGAACTTGAAGAGAAATTGCCTACAATTCACGGAGATATTGGCCAGATAACCAGGGTGATGAATAATTTATTAAGTAATGCGGTAAAATTCACAAAAAGAGGCGGCGAGATTCGAATTGAAACAAGAAAGTTTCTCAAAAAAGGATTCAATGGCGTTTTGGTAATTGTCGCCGATAATGGTATAGGAATTACCGACAAGGAACGCGAGAAGATATTCTCTGCGTTTCATCGTGGTCGCGAAAAAGGGACGGACGGAGAAGTCGGCTCCGGACTGGGACTTTCAATTTGCAAAGAGATTATGGACTTACATAGAGGATCCATTGAGCTGGAAAGCAGACCGCAAGAAGGCAGTGTGTTCAAACTTTGGTTTCCGTCAGCACAATCGGGCGACACCACAGTAATATCAACAAATGAAAATTAGACTATCTCAACCGGCTTCACTTCATAGACTCGGTATCAAATTGCCGGGATTGATGATTCTCTGTTGTATTGGGGCCACAACTCTTTTCTTTTTGGTTGGTTGCGATGTTGCGCCCGTCAAACCAGAAGAGGTTTTCATTCTTTATCGTGAGAGAATGACCGGTGAAAAAATTCAAGACGCTCGAAATCTCATCTCCCAGGCTTCCCTTACTCTAGTCAAACAAATCACTGAAAAACACAAGCTGGATAATCCTCCGGAAAACCCTGCTTTGTTGAATATCTTGGACCCCATTACAGCTCCTACTCTGGTTAAGATGGATGACGCCATAGCCCTGTTACAAGTTCGGACGCTTAAAGGTGGCACTAGATTAATAAGAATGGCCCGGTCAGCCCCCAAATCCCCGTGGAAAATCGACATAACTGAAGAGCTGAAGTCGCTACAAGCCTTTCTCGACGCCAGGGAGGCTTTGAGCGGGTTGCAACAGCAAGCGGGAGAATTTGCCGCCTCATGGAAGGCATTTGACAATCAGTTAGAAAAAATGGGAGGCCCAGAGCCTGAACCAAAGGTTCAGCAGCAGATTAAGGAAACAGTTCGTAAACCTATAAAACCAAAACCTGCATCAAAAAAATCTCAAGAAAGATAAAATAGCGGTAAATCAGTTTCTGAACTTCTCCAATTCAACTAACAGGATTTCATTGACCAGTTGAGGATTCGCCTTGCCTCTGGTCGCCTTCATCGTCTGACCTACAAAAAAGGCAAGTAGCTGGTTTTTGCCCCCGAGATAGCGTGCAACTTGGTTTGGATTTTCATCTAAAATTGTTCGGATTATGTCTGTAAGCTCGGAGACATCCGAGACCTGAACCAGTCCCTTCTCTTTGACTATTTGATCTGCTCCCCTGCCGGAAGACCACATTTCTTCAAAAACAGTCTTGCCGATTTTACCGGAAATTATTCCGTCTTCGATCATCTTCAGTAGTTGACCCAAATTCTCGGGATCAACAGGAGCTGAGACCACTCCTGCATCCTGCCCCTTCAACGCCCTCATAAATTCGGTCATCATCCAATTGCTGACAGATTTAGGATTTGGAAAAATAGCCACTGTGTCTTCGAAATACTGAGCTAAAGAACGTTCCGAGGTCAACACGCCTGCGTCATACTCCGGTATCCCAAAATCCCTTACAAATCTCTCTTTCTTTTCCCGAGGAAGTTCAGGCAAAGAACCCCTCATTTTCTCAATAAGCTCTGGCTCGACCCTCAAGGGAAGAAGATCCGGATCGGGAAAATATCGATAGTCATGAGCCTGCTCTTTGCTGCGCATAGACACCGTAGCGCCTGTCGATGGATCGAAAAGTCGCGTTTCTTGTACTATCTTACCGCCAGCTCCAAGGACTTCTCCATGTCTTTCTATTTCGTAATGCAAACCCTTTTGCACATTCTTGAAAGAGTTCATGTTTTTCAGTTCGGTCTTGGTCCCAAGTTCACGCTGACCATTGGGACGGATAGACACGTTAGCGTCACATCGGAAACTACCTTCTTCCATATTTCCGTCGCAAATTCCCAAATAAACGAGAATGGAATGCACGGCCCGAAGGTAAGATGCCGCTTCCTCAGGGGTCCGAATTTCGGGCTCGGAAACTATCTCTATCAGTGGAACTCCAGTCCTATTTAAGTCTACGTATGAAAATGGTTTCCGCTCGTCGTGTATAAGTTTACCGGCGTCTTCTTCCATATGAATACGGGTGATTCCAATTCTTCTAGGTCCGGATGACGTGTCGATTTCAATCCAGCCGTGTTCGGCAACCGGTAATTCGTATTGAGAAATCTGATAGTTTTTGGGTAGGTCCGGATAATAGTAGTTTTTTCTCGCGAAGCGGCTAATTTCGTTGATACGGCAATTGCACGCCAGACTCATTAACACAGTATATTCGAGAGCCTTCCGATTTAGTACCGGAAGAGAACCCGGCATCCCCTGACATATAGGGCAAGTGTTGGAGTTAGGTTCAGATCCGAACTTGGTAGTACAGGAGCAAAATGCCTTGGAATCGGTGAGAAGTTGTGCATGAACTTCTAAGCCTATGACTGCTTCAAATTCCATTCTTGTCTTCCTATAAAGCTGGACGTCTCAAATGATAGTCGGTTTCTTTCTGAAAAGCAGCGACCAACTGGACGAGTTTGGATTCCCCAAAGTGAGGGGCTATTAGCTGTAAGCCTATTGGAAGCCCGTCGCTGGAGAAACCCGCCGGACAAGAGATTCCCGGTAACCCAGCCATGTTTACCGGTATGGTGAAAACATCCGTTAAATACATCTGAATCGGGTCATCCACCTTTTCTCCGATTTTGAAAGCGGGGGCAGGGGCTACAGGGCAAAAAATAGCGTCACAAGATTCGAAAGACTGCTTGAAATCTTTCGTTATGAGAGTTCGAATCTTCGCCGCCTTAAGATAGTATGCATCATAATAGCCGGAAGACAGCGAATAGGTTCCCAGCATTATTCGACGTTTGACTTCCGCCCCAAAACCCTCTGCTCGGGTCTTGCAATACATCTCTATCATCCCGTCAAAATCTCGGGCGCGATGGCCGTATTTGACGCCGTCGTATCTGGCAAGGTTGGATGACGCCTCACAAGGCGCTATTATATAATAAGCGGCGATACCATAATCGAGGGAAGGTAATGAGAGTTCAACGAATTTGACCCCAAGTTTTTCGAAGACTTTTCTCGCATCTGATAAACTGCTTTCCACATCCTCGTTTTCGAGTTTGCTGAAGAATTCTACAGGCACACCAAGAGTCATGCCTGATACCGGTTTATCCAGGAATTTGGTAAAATCGGGATGTTCTATTGGTACTGACGTTGAATCCAGTGGATCGTGCCGGCACAGCAGATTCAACAGGAGAGACACATCAGAAATGTCCCGAGCAAACGGCCCAATCTGATCAAGGCTGGAAGCGTAAGCGACCAATCCGAATCGTGAAACCGCGCCGTAGGTCGGCTTCATGCCCGTGACCCCGCAAAACGAGGCTGGAAGCCTAATGGAACCGCCAGTATCCGACCCAATAGAGACGGTAGCCTGACCACAAGCGACCGCCGCGGCTGAACCTCCGCTCGACCCCCCGGGAATTCTTTCCGCATCCCAGGGATTTCGAGTAGGTCCCCAATAAGAAGTTTCGGTAGATGATCCCATTGCAAACTCATCCATGTTTGCGCTTCCGAGAATCACCATGCCTTCCTCTCGAATCAATCTGACCACTGTCGCATCGTATGGGGGTCTGAAATTCGCCAAGATCCTTGATCCACATGTTGTCTTCTCATTTTGCAAACACATGTTGTCTTTTATGGCGATTGGAATTCCCGTCAACGGACGCGCTCTGCCGTCGAGGATTCTCTGGTCAGCCTCTTTTGCCATCGAAAGCGCCAGATCAGGATAAATGTTTACGTAAGAATGGATCTTGGGTTCTAGCGCTTCTATTCTACTCAACACCGACTCGGTAATTTCCACCGACGATGTCTTTTTTGCTCTTAAAAGGCTCGCCAGTTCAGTAGCGGTTTTTTCATACAGGTCGGACACCTATTTTCCCCTTACAAGAATTCTTCAACCAATTAATTGGTTACTCGATGATTTTGGGAACAAGAAAGGACGAGCCATCACTTGATGGAGCGTTGGTTAGCGCCCGTTCAAGAGAAAGCGATGGTTTCACGATATCTTCTCTCAAGGGAGTGAAGAGTTCCACTGGTCCTGCCATTGGCTCTACGTCTTCTGTTGGAACAGCGGAAAGTGCGTCCATGTACTTGAGAATGTCATCTAGTTGCCCCATATACTTGATTTTTTCGTCGTGAGATAGATCCAACCTCCCGAGTACTGCCACATAATCAACCTGTTCGAGTGTGATTTTCATTTTAGCTAATGATTACAACGTGTTCCTTTATAATAAAACCAACTTCTCCGTCCACATTAAACCTTAGGTAGTTAACGATGTCAAGCCGGAGTTCTGTATGAAAATCAACGGTGGGATTGTTGGGAACCCGTGTCACGATTTCTTGTCTATACTCTTCGACGCCAGCTTCACTCTGCACGTTTCAGGTATTCACTCCAAACGGATCGGAAACGAGACGTTGGGAATAACAATCTCTTAAAAAGTTCAGGCCCTAAAGGCCCCGCTCCGTTGTAGGAACTCGACTGAGTGGGGTTTCCCTGTTCATCCAGCATAGCGTCCCACCTAAAGTTCAAACCCGATATCCGGGTTTCAGGATTCAAGATAGGTTGAACAGAAAATCTCTGAAAACCAATTAACGACTCTCCGAGTCCGAGCGCCTTGGGATTTCCGTGACAATCGTGACATTGCCGACCCTTTTCCTGAATTGTATGAGGAGAGTAGGGGTTCATAATCAAGGCGGGTTTACCGGAGCCTGTAGTGGGAATGGCACTGTCAAGCATTACTGCCCCGTCTGACTTTACCCAGGAAATAACATACTGCCGCATAGGCCTCATGGCTGACACCTTGCCGGAACCATCCAGGCCAAGAGGAGGACTTGACCATCTCCTCATGGTAAATCCCTTGAACCAAGCCCCTGGACGCACTTGGCCACTTATCCAGTCCTTTGTCTCCGGAAGGGTCCAATCATTTTCCGGTAAGGGTAGCTTGGCATTGTCTCTGGGTGGAACCAGTTCAGCGTAGTCACCAACAAATTTTTTCAAGAGTTCTTGAATCTGTGGATCGTTTTGGGCTGCATTGATTGACCACATCCAATACTCGGCTCTTTCGTCCAACATTAGATGATAACCATAGTCTTGAAATGACCACCCTGCATGACAACTTGAGCATTTGAGCAACTTTTTATGCTGATCGACGCTGTGAGGTAATATTTCAGTGCGTAAGAGAGGAACTCTCTTGTCCTGTGTGCGCTTTAGAACCACTTCCCCCGTATCGGTTTTTGAGATCAACGGGTGGCTGGAATCGACATGACAGCTTTCACAGGACAAAGATTTTCGATCCTTGTCGGACTCAATAATGGAACCCGATCCATGAATCTGATCTGAGGGATGACAATCAGAGCAAATCATGCCTCCTCTAAAATGCGTGTCGGATCTCAACCTGTGTTGTTCGGATCCATAAATAGTCGGGGCCTGCCGACCGCCTAGTATGGGAGAGCGAAAACCTCTGTTAAAGTCTTTCTCAAAGAGCCCGACATAATCACAGCCGATATGGTTTGAGTTGTGGCATTTCAGGCAGGCTGTCATACTTGGGGTCTTTGTTATTACGTGTTCATAAGGGCGTTTCGAATCCGAGTTAGAGTACGGAACATGGCAGGCTGAACACCCTTTACCCCTTTGTTCTCCGACACGACCGGAACCTTTTGTATACAGGTGACACCGGAGACATGAGCGTCTCAACAGATCGTCTCCGAGATTTTTCATGACACTTTTTTTGTCCTGGGAAATTCTGGATTCTTCTGATGCCTTCGAGGATATCATTTCACGAAAAAGGCCCAAGTTGTCCGGCATCGGAATTAGAGCGAGACCTGCGACTCCCCTCACTCCAAATAATGGAACTGAAGTATCCTGCGCCCCAAATGCGAACCTGGTGTGGTTGATTAAGCTAGGGGCAAGCGCCATGCTCGAGACTCTCACGTTTCGGGCTTGACTCGGATGACACTTTCCACATGTTTGATCAACGTAGTTCAAATCACCAGGATCCGAAACCAGTCCGATGTGAGCTTGTTCTTTTTCCGCCGCTTGTGAATTCCCTTTGTGGCATGTAACGCATGAAAACGCGTGACGACTGTCTATCTCCAGGTTGTTGGGGTGACAAGATCCACAGTATCCGACATCTTTACACGACGATTTGGGGCCCATTTGCGGAATTGCGCCCCACCATTCCGGGTATAGCCGCTCAGGAGCCAAAGAATCAGACTCAGCCGGCGATGGATCCAACTCGGTATGAATTGCCATGACCGAATCGGATCCGAGCCATGCAGTGAGAAATAGAACTATAGTTATTAGGGCTCGATGCAATTGTGATCTGATTTACCTGAGCTGCGTTATTATTCGCTCCAACTGTGACGTAGGCAAAGAACCACCGCCCGGATTGTTTCGAGCGAAGTTTATTAAAACATCCTGCAAGGCTCTATGCGCCTGAGCATAGTTTGGATGCTGAGGAGGAATTCCGTTTATGGCCAAAATGTGGGCGGCAGCTTCACCCTCTCTCCCAGGCGCAAGGTTCAGCGGATTCGGCCAAACAAGCTGCGGTCTCTGAGTTTGTCTTTGTGGAGGTGGAGCGGGTTGTTCAACTTGTTGTTCACGATCTTGAGGAACTCGAACTCTCGGCGCAGGGGATTCGGGTTTCGGAGGCAAAGCGGTCTCTGTCCTTGTTCCTTTAGCCCCCGCACAATGATCGTTATTCCTGAAGCACTTTAAACGGCATTGCTCAAGGTAATAGTCATCGTAACCCGAGTTCCTGCAACATTCATAACATTGTTCGCGCGTCTGCTGGAAAGGGGTTTGGCCCATGGAATCACCAGCGCAGAGTGTTATCAAAGTTAACCCCATGAATAAGCTGACCCTAGCCAGAGGCGTTAGTCTCATGAGCGACACAATCTTATTAGCCGGCGACTTTTTCATCTTTAATCATCTCCCGTTTATTGAACTTGTGCGTCACAGGTATCTAGTTTGTACAACATCACAGAACAAGAACAATCTTTTTCCCAAACACGGTTGAATCACCTACTACTTCCCCCCTTGAGCACACTACACTGCTTACCCGATGACACAAAAGTTAAATGTTTTTTCCAACTCGCGAGCTGTCTCTTCTCCGATTCAAACTGTTGCTCCCATTTATCATCTATTTCGTCCCAGACGAAGGACTTATATCGAAAAGATTTTTCGTCCTTATAATACATGGTAAACGTCCTTTGCTCAGTGGTCGAATCGCTGCAAAGCGTGGCGTAAAAAGAATCCCGATCCCTATTCAAAATGTCTATCGCCTTGTTTTTGATCTGAGCGACATATTTTGAGTGATCATGTTTCTTGAAAGTCGGTGTCCTAGAATCAGACGTGATCCAATCTTCGTTTTCGGAATTCTTAATTTGGGCTTCGCTGGGCTTGTCACCTTTGATTTGTTCGGATTCAGCAGGAACCTTACCTTTTTCAGCTCCGACGAGTCGTTTTGAAACCTTTTCCTTGTCAAGCAAGTCTTTTTGTTTGTCTGAAGTTGGATGGTCTTTCTGACTTATCCGGTCAGATGAAGCGGGTTCCGATTTTTCATCGTAGCGTGTGTTATCGGTATCCGACTGATTGTTTTTTGTCGTTTGATTTATCTCAGTTCGAGATTTTTCATCGCTGTTGGGCTGTTGGGCAAGCCGTGGCTTAATCAAGGTCGATTCCGACTTCTTCATATCCTTGGCCTGTTCTGCTCCTTTGGAGCTGAACAAGCTGGGAACACAACCAGTCGAAATCATAATCACCAAAATGAATAACAACGATTTGTTAAGCGCCTGAAATCTCCTACTTTTCTTGATAAACTTGACCTTGCTGAACACCTTCAAGAACATGCGGCCATTAATTATTCTATAAATTATTTTACAAGAAACACAGTTTGTCTTTATCCGTAAGAGGTTAAATGTCAACAACAAATGTCCTTGAACCGAGGGAAAGTTGCTTAGTTTAAGTCCACAATAGAAAGGTTTTCTACGACGGAACTGCGACAGTTGAGAAGAATATCCCTTGCTATAGCGAAAATCCTAGTCGGAATTATGATTGACATCTGTTTTTGGAATAGAAACTGAATTTTTCAAAAATAACCAAATAAATCTTCATTGAGCCTAAAATCAAGCTCCAGTTCAAGGACGATTGCGGTCGATCTGTCCTGTGTCGATGCGCCGGACTCGTGCCAGTCAAAAATACCGTGACATCAAACCGTGATCGGTGGGTGCCCTTTTTGAGCCAAAGGCCCGTTGGTTTTGTAAGTTAAAGGGCGACATGGCCCTTGACTCTTTCTCACTGAAAATTTATTTTGTACCATATGGTCGGTACTATCTATGAAAAAATGGACGCTACGTCAAAAGGTGAAAAGACTCGTGCCAGAGTGCTCGAAGCCGCCACGCAACTGATTAATCAAAAGGGGTTTCGCAGTACGAGCGTGAACGACATTATCCATGTCACCGGCGTTAAGAAGGGCAATCTGTACTTCCATTTCTCCAGTAAGGAAGAATTGGGCCTAGCCATTCTTGAGCAGGCACATAAGGACTTTATGGCCTTTCTGTCTAACAGTTTCAAGGGTGAACGCCCCTTGGAACGAGTGTCCAGCTATCTGGACGCGGTATTGGAGAAGCAGAGGAAGACCAAGTTCGTCGGTGGCTGACTGTTCGGCAACACCGCTCTGGAATTGAGCGATACTAATGAGCGAATAACTCAACTGATAGGGGAAGTCTTTCTGAGTTGGACGGAACTCTTGGCCGGGGTCTTGCGTGAGGCTCAAGACGCTGGAGAACTCGAGGTGCAGGTCCAGCCGGAAGTTCTGGCAAAGCACGTCGTCGCCAC
>JAPLJJ010000097.1 GCA_026388665.1 Deltaproteobacteria bacterium | reverse complement strand
CTTCGAGCATTGGTGATCACATTGGAAGCGAGGTCCGTCAGGTCTTTGAGGAGTATCAGGTCTTTTTCGGTGATCTTCCGGTCTTCTTTCGCTATCGCGTTGAGAACCGCAAGTGGATGGCCATCATGGTATACCGGGATCGAGACTTCCGACAAACCATCCACCGGTGTTGAAGACGGCAGCACTTTAGAACCATGTTCCCCTGGCATTATGCAGAGATATGTGGCCGGGTTCTCGAGACTTGCTGTAATGGTGTCTCGTCCTCGCTTGCAGAGCTGACAATTTATTGATTCGGTGGACATCGCACAGTGGAGAGGGCGAGTGTAATTTGCGGCTTCAGGGTCAACAAGGAGCAGGCACGCCTCCTGGAGATTGGGTATGGAAACCTTGGCCTCGTCTCGTATAGTCTCAAGAATATCCGAGATGTTCAGTGACGAGGTCATTTTAAGGGCCACTCTAAAAAGGTTTTCGAAACGTTCCTGGTACACTGGCGATCCTCTCATGACGAGTATAGCTTAGTACATTCTAATGGATAAAACATTTTTAGCAAGGGAGTCGGACAAAGAGTGCGACAGTGTGAATAATTTAGTAGCATATATATAATTAAGGTGCTACGATACATACTTGACAACAACATTGAGATCATAGTATTGTCTATCTTAATTAGCCTTGTCTAATTAGTTGCGTCATTGTCTGGGTTGGTTGTGACCGACATGACGCCAACCGAATTAATAGGGGTTTTTTTATGCGGGGAACTAGAATCCTAATAGCCGTGTTCGTGGTGATTATCTCGGCGCTTTTTCAAGCTAGGTTCGCTCACGCATGGGAATTCAAACTCACCGGCAATTTTGCCTGGACTTACGAGTTTTACAATCAGACGGGGCATAACGGCTTTTTCGGGCCATACGATGTGGATAATGGGATTAGGCCAGATGGGGTTAAGACAAAGGTAGCCAACCTCAATTTCTGGGATGGCGGGCAGTTCGATACCAATCTGGTAACAGGATCAACATCCGGTTGGTCATATTTCAATGTGACGTTTGATCCTAAGATCATGATCAATCCAGCCCTGAGAATGCAGGCGAGATTCCGGCTTGGCACGTATGGAAGTCCCGCAAACACCAACTACAACACCATGGACGCTCCTGGGTCGAAGAACGCTTTCAGCGACGCCCAGTTTACTCTGTTCTGGATTACTGCGGTTACGCCGATAGGCACGGTTACACTTGGAAAACGCCCATGGAAATTCGGCATGGGGCTGCAATATGACGGGGAAGACGCGGCGACAACAGAGTCAGTGGCTATTGTCGCGCCTTACGGGCCGTTCGACATTGGGATTGGATACTATCCATACACGTTCGTGGGGACTTCGAGCATCCCTCATTACGGTCTCCTTATGGATCCTTACGACATTCCCGCTTACGGATATGATGACGGTTCTTTGGTTCACCGGACGCAATTACGTCAGTACTTCAGTAGAGCTGACGGAAGAGGGTCGATTTCCAACAATTTTCTGGCGTTTCTTATGTATTCGAGCGGGTCGGTGTCCGCAGGTGTTTTAGGCTCATACGGGACCGATCACGTTGGCCCTGAGGCTGTTCTTTTGGATGGCAATACGGAGCAGAATCTGGGACACGGCAATGACATTAATAATCGTAATGT
>JAPLJJ010000257.1 GCA_026388665.1 Deltaproteobacteria bacterium | reverse complement strand
TCTTGTTCCCCCCGGAGGCGTGGGCCAATTTTTTCTGGACCTTGAAGCGATCATCGATGAAGAGTTCTCTGGAGAAAATGGCGCAGTCAGTCAGTTCGTCGCGAAAAATAGTCGTTGAATCCGTGAGACTCCTGCGCTATTCAATGCAAACTTGCAAAAGGTAGATAAATGATCAGCCCTTTTGATGGCCTGAAAATAGCTTTTTCCGCGTTGAAAACAAATGTGATGAGATCATTGTTGACAATGCTCGGAATTGTGATCGGTGTTGGGGCCGTAATTGTTATGGTGGCGATCGGGGCCGGGGCGCGGGACATGATAGGGCAGCAAATTCGCCACGACTCAAGGGGGGGCTCGTCTAGGATCAGGTTCGGTCCACACACTGAAGGCCTCTGACGCGGAGGCACTTATGAAGGAAGCTCCGGCCGTAAAAGTGGCGGCCCCTGTGTGGGGAGATGTCAGTCAGGTAGTGTATGGAAACAAGAACTGGCGGACTCGAGTGAATGGGATCACTAAGGATTACTTCACAGTACGGGAGTGGAACCTGAAATACGGACGAATGTTTACTCCAGAGGAAGAAAGGAACGCTGCCAAGGTTGCGCTGGTCGGGGTAACGGTAGTGGAAAACCTGCTAGGTGACGACTCCACTCTAGGAAAAGTTATCAGAATTAAGAATACTCCATTTGAAATTATCGGGGTTCTCGACCGCAAGGGACAGTCTCCAAGAGGTGAAGATCAGGATGACGCCATTTTTATTCCTCTCAAGACATCGCAGTACAGATTGTTTGGAACTCCTTTTCAGGATGAAGTTCGCGCAATACTGATTCAGTCCAAAGACGTTAATTTGATAAATGACGCGGAAAAACAGGTTGACGAAGTTCTCACGAGAAGACACAAGATAGGTAGAAACCAGGAAAAGGATTTTTCTGTCCGCAACCTGACTGAAATTTTAGCGACAGCTAGAAAAACTCTTGATATTATGACGACATTGTTGGGCGCAATCGCAGCAATATCGCTTGTGGTCGGCGGAATCGGGATTATGAACATCATGCTCGTATCCGTAACTGAAAGAACTAGGGAAATCGGGATTAGAATGGCGGTTGGGGCCCGTTCAGCCGATATTCTGATCCAATTTCTGATTGAGGCTGTGACGCTATCGATGCTTGGCGGACTAATCGGAACACTTGCCGGGATCATCGGCGCTTACATATTCGCCAAAACCAGCGGGTGGCCCGCGTTAGTAAACCCGGTCGCCATTGCGGTCGCTCTGTTTTTTTCTGCGGCTGTGGGTGTGTTTTTCGGGTTTTACCCGGCTTTCAAAGCTTCTCGTCTTCATCCTATTGAGGCATTGAGATATGAGTAAAAAACATCAATGGGCATCGAAATACTTGGCCCAAACACTGAAGATCTTTTTAAGAATCGGCGCGATCAGCTTTTTTGCTATAATCTTTGTTGTGCTCTCGGTACCTGATTCGTCGCGGGCACAGGGTTTTCTAAAGAGTTTCGCTCTCATTGAAGCGGCTGAAAAGGGACAGAAAAAAGAAGTCGAAAAATTACTTAATCAGGGCGCCAACGTAAACATTCAGGATGAATACGGTGATTCCGCCATCCTTGCCGCTTCTAAAAGAGGATTTGTTGATATAGTCAGAATCCTTTTGGATAAAGGGGCCAACGTAAACACAGTCGACGCTGACGGAAGCTCACCCCTGATTGAAGCCTCCAAATTTGGCCATCTTGAGGTGGTCAAGTTGCTGTTGGCTTATGGGGCCAACGTGAAACTGAAAGATAAGGATAACGAAACAGCCCTTAGCTATGCGACCCAGAATGACCTTCAGGAAATTAAAGAGCTTTTGATCAAATACGAAGCCCAATAGGCGTTCAAGATACGGAGAGAGTGAGGCGCCCGTCACAACAGTAGAGTCTTTCGCCATTCAAATCGCACATTTCAGAGGAACTCGAAATGCATGGAACAGAAGCCGAACAAGCGAAAATGAATGAAGACCGACGATGGCGGTTGGTTAACCGGACCATGCGGTTACATGGACATCAGCCTGACGCGTTGATCGAAACTTTGCACGCTGTCCAGGAAGCCTTTGGATTCTTGGAGCTGGACGCGTTAAAATACGTCGCGGAGGCGCTTCATTTACCGCTAAGTCTCGTTTATGGGGTCGCAACGTTTTACCACTTCTTCACATTGAAACCTCCTGGTGAGCATACCTGTGTGGTTTGCCTGGGAACCGCCTGCTACATAGCCGGTTCATCGAATATGCTCAAAGCCATAGACAAAGAAGTTGGAATAAAACCGGGCGACACCACCCCGGATGGCAA
Organism: Deltaproteobacteria bacterium; assembly: GCA_026388665.1. Taxonomy (GTDB): domain Bacteria; phylum Desulfobacterota; class Desulfomonilia; order Desulfomonilales; family Desulfomonilaceae; genus CAJBEZ01. Next base: position 6,737 of record JAPLJJ010000257.1, on the reverse strand, counting down.
ACTTTCGCTTCTGACCGCTCGCTGTATGGGTTCGTGCGGGCTGGCCCCTGCTGTCGTTTTTGACGGCGCTGTTCATGGCAAAATGTCATCGACCTCAGTGCTCGAAAATATCAGGAGGCTCCTGAATCATGACGATTGAAGAGCTACAGGACATAGGAAGAATTGAGAAGGAAAAACAGGAAGGTTTCAAACACAGGATCCATGTTTGTGTTGCCGCTGGTTGCCTTTCGTGCCAGAGCGGGCTTGTCAAGGAGGCCCTGGAAAAAGAGGTTGGCAGGAGAGGGTTGGAGAGCTGGGTATTGGTTAAAGGAGTCGGATGTCTCGGACTATGCACAGCGGGTCCTATGGTAGCGGTCGAGCCAAACAAGATATTGTACCAGGGTGTAGCGGTTTCAGACGCATCGGACATCGTGGAAGCTCTTGGTGGGCCTTCAGTTAGCCGTCTTGATTGTTCAAACCAAGTTCCTTTTTTTACGCGACAGCAAAAGATCGTGTTAGAGAACTGCGGACTCATAGATCCCGAAAGTATCGAGGAATACATTTCAGAAACCGGATATGAAGCTCTTTTTAATGCTCTAAGGATGATGAACCCGACTGGTGTTATCGAACAGATCTCGAAGAGCGGCCTTAGAGGTCGAGGCGGCGCCGGGTTCCCGACGGGGCTTAAGTGGACGACGGTATCCAAGACCAAGGGTAACGTGAAATTCGTTGTCTGCAATGCGGATGAAGGTGATCCCGGCGCTTTTATGGATAGGAGCGTCCTTGAGAGTGATCCTCACCGAGTCCTTGAAGGGATGGCAATAGCTGGTTACGCTGTAGGCGCTCATTATGGATTCATTTATGTCCGCGCGGAATACCCGTTGGCCGTTAAGCGCATAAGGACGGCGATCGCAAGAGCTGAGCGGCTTGGGCTCTTGGGCCATAACATATTCAACACGACCTTTAGTTTCGACGTCACCGTCCGATTAGGCGCAGGAGCTTTCGTTTGCGGTGAAGAGACAGCTCTTATAGCCAGCATAGAAGGCCGTCGTGGTAGCCCTAGACCCAGGCCTCCGTTCCCGGCCGAACTGGGGCTGTGGGGTTCTCCGACCCTAATTAACAATGTCGAGACATTTGCCAATGTTCCACCTATTATTCGAAAAGGGGGAGCGTGGTTCGCAGGCATAGGAACGGAAAAGAGCAAGGGAACAAAGGTGTTTGCGCTTGCCGGTCAAGTAAATAACACGGGCTTGATAGAAGCCCCGATGGGAACAACATTACGTGAAATTGTCTTTGACATCGGCGGGGGCATTAAGCATGGTCGAAAGTTCAAAGCGATCCAAACAGGAGGTCCTTCCGGGGGTTGCATCCCAGAGCAATTTCTGGATATGAGCATGGATTACGAATCTCTCGCTAAGGTCGGATCCATTATGGGATCCGGTGGCCTCATTGTAATGGATGAAACCTCCTGCATGGTCGATGTGGCAAAATTCTTCATTGAGTTCTGCATGAGTGAATCGTGCGGAAAGTGTGTCCCGTGTAGGGTTGGGACAGTTCAGATCTACAACGTGTTGCGACGAATTACCGAGGGGGATGGTAAACCGAGCGATATTGCTCTGCTTGAGGAACTTTGTGATCTAGTGAAAAATACCAGTCTATGTGGATTGGGGCAAACCTCTCCTAATCCTGTTCTAAGCACCATCCATTACTTCATGGATGAATACAAGGCTCATATTGAAGATAAAGTGTGCCCCGCCGGGACCTGTCACATCAATCATACGGAGAAATCCCAATGAGATACCCAGCTTTTTTACAGAGAATAGCGGATCGGGCAGATGTTCAGCCGGCAAGAGTCCTGACATTCTCCATAAATGGACAGGATGTAAGCGCCAGAGAAGATGAGACAATCCTTGCTGTGGCTCGAGAAAATGGGATTCCAATTCCGACCTTGTGTCATTTGGATGGCCTGTCGGAACGAGGCGCTTGCAGGCTTTGTATCGTCGAGATAAAGGGGTCCCCAAAACTCAGCCCGGCCTGTGTGACTCTGCCTCGGCAGGACATGGAAGTGATCACTAACTCCGATAGGGTCTTGGACTATAGAAGGAAAATTCTTGAACTACTTTTCACCGAGCGCAATCACGTGTGTTCAGTTTGTGTTTCAAATGGCCATTGCGACCTTCAGGCGCTGACCATAGAGTTGGGCATGACGCACGTGCATTATGACTATTTGCACTCGCAGCACACTGTAGACGCTTCACACGAACGATTCTCAGTGGACCATAATCGATGCGTGCTTTGCCAGAGATGTGTGAGAGTCTGTGACGAAATAGAAGGCGCACATACATGGGATGTAATGGGTCGAGGACATCTCTCAAAGGTCATAACGGACCTTAACCAGCCATGGGGGGAATCAACCACATGCACGGGTTGCGGCAAGTGTGTTCAGGTTTGCCCCACAGGCGCACTTTCAGAAAAAGGGAAGTCTGTAGCGGAAATGACCAAGAAGAGGCAGTTCTTGCCTTATCTTAAATTGATGCGAGGAGAGGAACAGAAATGAGTCGGTTACGAGTAGCTACAACCTGGCTCGATGGTTGTTCCGGGTGCCACATGTCCTTTCTTGACATTGATGAAAAGCTTATTGAACTCTCGGAAAGAATCGAACTTGTCTATAGCCCGTTGGTAGATCAGAAGATAATCCCGGAAAATATAGACTTAGCCCTTATTGAAGGCGCTGTCAGTTCTGAATCCGACAGAGAAGAAGCGCTCACATTACGGGCTAGGAGCAAGGTCCTCGTTTCATTTGGTGACTGTGCGGTTACAGCTAATGTTCCCGGTATGCGTAACCAGTTCAAAGTACAAGATGTGCTTTCCCGGGCGTATATAGAGAATTCGACTTCTGGGAACGTTTTGCCTTCCGTGTTTGTTCCGAAACTGATTGAATACGCTCGACCTGTTCATGAATACGTTACCGTGGACCTTTTTCTACCGGGATGCCCCCCTCCTGCTGACGTAATCTTGTCGACTCTGAATGAACTGCTTGAAGGGCGATTCCCGATTCCCATAGGAAAAACGCGTTTCGGGGCATGATCCTCGTGGAGCATATACGATGACTCAAACCATACAGATAAAACCGATCACCCGAATTGAGGGACATGGGAAAATAACCATAACCCTAGATGAAACCGGCGCTGTCTTAGACGCGAAACTTCATGTAACCCAGTTTCGAGGTTTTGAGAAATTTTGTGAGGGGCGGCCCTTTTACGAGATGCCATCCCTAGTGGAGAGGATTTGTGGAATTTGTCCTGTAAGCCACTCAATCGCCTCAGCCAAGGCGTGCGATACCATACTCGGTGTACGGATTCCCAAGCCTGCGAAAAAGCTGCGTCGTTTGTTAAATTGCGGCGAGTTTATTCAATCCCATGCGCTAAGCTTCTTCCATCTATCCGGCCCGGATCTAGCCCTTGGGTTTAATTCCGATCCATCTGCACGGAATGTTTTCGGCCTCGCAAAAGCCCATCCTTCACTCGCTATGGATGGAATACAGCTACGAAAAATTGGGCAGCAGATCATTGAATCTTGCACGGGTAAACGCATTCATCCTGCATGGGTAGTGCCTGGTGGTGTAAATCAACCCTTGTCCGAAGCGACCCGTGATTTCCTGCTTTCACTTGTCCCAGAAGGTTATGCGATCATTCGTCGAACATTGGATTGGTTCAAGGGGTCACTAGAGAATTATCGAGAAGAAATCAGGACATTTGCCAACTTCCCTACTTTGTTCACTGGTCTGATCAATTCGGAGGGTAATCTTGAGCACGTTGAAGGTAAGTTGCGTTTCATAGATTCGAAGGGCGCTATAATCCTCGATCACCTGGACCCAGTCAATTATCAGGAATACCTTTCAGAACATACCGAAGACTTCTCATACCTTAAATCGCCTTATTTCAAATCCCTTGGTTATCCTGACGGCATCTATAAATCAGGCCCAGCGGCAAGGCTAAATGTTTGCAATGGCTGTGGGACGCCCCAAGCCGATCAGGAATGGGCTGAATTCACAGGGCTTGAACGGGGGCCGGTTCTTAGTTCATTTTATAATCATTACGCCAGGTTGATCGAAATATTGTACAGCATAGAAATATTTGAACGACTGCTAAATGATCCTGAAATATTGAGTCCTCACGTTCGAGCCTTCGCAAGGAATAACGAGTTCGAGGGGGTCGGTGTAGTTGAGGCCCCTAGAGGTCTTTTGATACATCATTATAGAGTTAATGAGGAGGGGCTAATTACTTGGGCAAATATGATTGTGGCCACAGGGAACAATAACCTGGCGATGAACCGCGGGATCCTACAGGTCGCAAGACGTTTCATCAAGTCGGATAAAATCACGGAAGACGCTTTGAATAGGATGGAAGGGCTCGTCAGGGCTTTTGACCCCTGTTTGAGTTGTTCGACACATGTGATCGGAGGTTCGAGTGTCCGAGCCGAACTCGTCAGCTATGACGGAACTATTCTTGACACGACGTTATCCTAAGAACCCATCATCACAAGCCGTTCGCCATTTCATGAAAGCCCGATCAGTTCTAGCAATCACGGTTCTTATATCCCTGAGTTTTCTGTATTCCTCTCCCGCTCAAGGACAGACCAGTCGGGATCAAATCCCCTTTTCCGGACAGGATTTTGGCGGCTCAAATTCGCTCCTGATGGCGCCGGCATATCAGGAAGACGGCTATTTTTGCCCGTTACTCCCGAGTTGTCCATCCGGACCTTCGATACCTCTCCCACCTTTTCCTAGTAAAGAGGCTGAACCTAGAGAGTTGGAGCGTGGAATAAATACCAGCAATCTAGCTGAGGGGGCAGGGAAATATAAGGGCATGATATTGATTCCCGCCGGTCCTTTTGAAATGGGAAGCCCCGATGGAGTTGGTCGCCCGGATGAGAGACCGTGGCACACAGTTTTTCTAGGCGATTTCTACATATCTAAACATGAAGTCACAAATGCGGAATTTTCGAAGTTCCTGAACAAACAAGGTGAGTTCTCAAGCGATGGCTTGCCGAATATAAAGATCGATGACCCAGAGTCCCCGATCATTAAAGTAAATGCAACTTTTCAGCCAAGACCAGGTTTTGCCGACAAACCTGTCACACATGTTTCCTGGTATGCGGCTTCCGATTATGCTCAATGGGCCGGTGGCCGGTTGCCGACATCGGCCGAATGGGAAAAGGCCGCCTTGTACACGACTCTCAAAGCGCCGTCGGACAACATCAGCATCCCTGCAGAGGAACAATCATCACCCGTATATACCGCTGACTCCGGCGCATTTGGTATTACAGGCATGGCGGGTAATGTTTGGGAATGGTGCTCTGATTGGTATAGCCGGGATTATTATGCGTTGAGCCCCTCCCAAAATCCTCTGGGACCGTCATTAGGACAGGAAAAAATAATAAGGAGCGGATCCTGGGCTTCACCTGTCTCATCCAGAAGGATTCAAAACATACACAAGGCCGTTCCGAGAGGATATTATCGCACAGTCGGCTTACGGATTGTTAAGGATTGAATTTCTTGTGATTTAATTTCGGCGCCATGTCCAAAACCAAACTAATAAGAGCTGTCCCTAACCTTGTCAGGAAAGAGCTGATCGCCTTGCTTTTAGCGTGTGCGATCCTTGCTCTATTTTCAGCGCTTTTCGACGCTCCAATGGAAGGACCGGCAGATCCTAAAGGTGTACCGACTGAAAATGTTAAAGCTCCCTGGATATTCGTGGGCATTCAGCAGATGTTGAAGACATTGCCACCTGAGTTAGCCGGGATTGTTATTCCGCTGATTTCGCTTATAATGTTGACTCTTAGCCCCTTCATGTTTCATCAACGGAAACCAAGTTATGTCATGTTTTTTGGAATTCTTGGTGTTGCGTCTGCGTTAACATTGTGGGGATACCTGAATTGAGGCCCCACAGACAAATTCCTATCGCAATTCTGATTTTGTGCATTCTCATCTTTATTTCAGCTTTCATCATAGTGTCGTATCGTGACCAGTACCCTGAGTGGCGGAAATACCAGTTACAGGGAGTTTCGTTAGCCATTTCTCGTCTGAACAGTGATCTTGAAACCGAACAGCAGGAGGACAAACGAAAGACCATTAACGTCAAACTCGTAGAGCTTCATGATTTTACACCACAGGTAATTGAGATAAGGCCTTTCGGAGGTAAGCTGCCCGGTGAATTCTGTATGACGTGCCATTATGGAATTGAAGACACGTCAACGTCACACCCAAACTCAGTCTTTGGTTGTGTGATCTGTCATGGTGGCGCCGGGTCCGACCTTACAGTGAAAGGCGCTCATCGAGGTCTGATTGGTAAAGCCAACCCTACCCGTCTCGACCTGGCTGCTCAAAGCTGCGGCGGTAGTTCATTGACTCCCGGGATGTGCCACACCGACAAGTTATCCCCTATTCTGGATCGCGTCCGTAACACCCCGCGTTCCATAATGGCCACTAACGCGGGCATTATCGGGATCTTACGATTCCAGTGGGGAGTAACGGACATCGGTGAAGACAAGTATGGAATCAAACCTGTTTCTGATGGCAAAAAGGACCTCGTTGAAATCGGGCCTGAAGTTGCGAGAAACAGTCATATTCATCTAGCTGAAAGTCACTTCCGAAAATTTTGCTCAGCCTGCCACCTGTGGGGGAAACAACCTGAAGAAAAAATGGGACGTCTTGAGGGCTGCGCAGCCTGCCACGCTGATTACGATCATACAGGTCG
>JAPLJJ010000117.1 GCA_026388665.1 Deltaproteobacteria bacterium | reverse complement strand
CGCTGTAATAGTCCATCGAATGATGTGCTGCATTAGTTATGCCAGAAACTAAGAGTGTCCTTTTTTTCGTAGTAGAGCGCAAACCATGAAGCGGGAATCAATAGACTGATGTCAGGTTTTCTAACAGTTTGTCAAAGACATCGCACAAATCTACGCCTTTTTCCGCGGGGGGACAAAATTGAAGTTAATTCGTCTGCCTCCACTCCGTGGAATTACTTGGTTCAGATTCTTTGTAGCAGTAGAAGTGAATCCGGTTTTTGTAATATACTGTGCCTTGAACCTGACTCAACTCTTGTTCCAAGTTTTCTCTTTTCGCTGTCTCGCATTCTCTCTTGAGGATTTCATTTGATGGTTCCAAATATTCAAGGCCAGATAGAACGGGTCACGTTCCACAATGAGGAAAACGGGTTCACTATTCTTCGCCTCAAGGTTCCAGGATATCGGGAGCTTGTTACGTTGGTGGGCAATCTCATGGCCCCACTGCCAGGCCAGGTCATAAATGCGACCGGCGAATGGATTACGCATCCTCAATTCGGTGAACAGTTTAAGGTCGTTCAGTATAAGACGATGGTCCCCGCGACCGTTACTGGAATCGAAAAATATCTTGGTTCCGGGCTCGTGAAGGGAATTGGGCCTGTCATGGCCAAGAGGATAGTAAGACTGTTCGGTGAGGAGACGCTGGTCGTCATTGATGAGGCGACGGAACGTCTATGCGAGGTCGAAGGCATCGGCGAGAAACGTTTGGGTATGATTCGTAAAGCATGGGATGACCAAAAGCACATCCGTGAAGTCATGGTTTTCTTGCAGGGGCATGGAGTCAGCGCAGGATATGCCGCGAAAATCTACAAACAATATGGAAACCAGTCCATCGAAATAGTCAAAGAGAACCCTTATCACCTAGCCATGGACATCTTCGGGATAGGGTTTATTACTGCCGACAAAATTGCAGAGAACCTTGGATTCCAAAAAGATTCGCCGGTTCGTGTTCAGGCAGGCGTCATTTACGTCCTGAGCCAGGTGGCCGATGAGGGGCATGTCTATTACCCATACGGGTCTCTCATAGAAAAGTGCATCGAAATTCTCGAGGTTGCTCCGGAGGCAATCACAAAGGCGCTCGACAGCCTGTTTTCGGAAAAGAGGATAGTGATAGACATCCTATCGGAGAGAGATACGGAATCAACTAAAGAAACGTCGGCTGTTTACCTTTCTACATTTTACGCATGTGAAACAGGCATCGCTTCCAGGGTGAAAACTCTCCTCAGGACGCCGTATTCAAGAAGGAAAGTAGACACGGATAAGGCGGTTGAATGGGTGCAACGGGAGATTTCCATGTTCTTGGCCCCAAATCAGATTGAAGCGGTCAAGACTGCCCTTGATAGTAAGATCATGGTCATTACAGGCGGACCGGGGACAGGAAAGACCACTATAATCAAGGCCATCCTGGCTATTTTCGAACGACTTGGAGTTGAAATTCTTCTGGCTGCGCCTACCGGGAGGGCAGCCAAGAGGATGAGCGAGGCGACCGGCCATGAAGCAAAGACCATCCATCGAATGCTTGAATTCAGCCCCCACAAAGGAGGGTTTCAAAGAGATGAAAAGCATCCATTGATGTGTGATCTCCTGATAGTTGACGAAGCCTCCATGATTGATACCGTGCTGATGTATCACCTTCTGAAGGCCGTGCCTTTGCATTCAACATTGATCTTAATAGGCGATGTCAATCAACTGCCATCGGTAGGTCCTGGGAACGTATTGCAGGATATAATAGAATCTATTGCGGTCCCAGTTGTGCGACTTACCGAAATTTTTCGTCAGGCCCAAGATAGCGACATCATTGTCAATGCGCATCTCATAAACAGTGGAGTCATACCCAAACTAGACTCCTCCACGGAAGGCCGGAATGACTTCTATTTCATAGAAAAGACGGAACCTGAAGATGCGCTCGGAACCATCCTGAAGCTTGTTTGCGTTAGGATTCAAAAGGCCTTTGGATTCGATCCGGTGGACGACGTTCAAATCCTTACCCCAATGAATCGAGGGACGGTCGGCACTTCTAACCTCAATGTAGAGTTTCAGAAGGCCCTCAATCCTAGAGAAGACGGCATAATGCGAGGCGGTCGGAGTTTCAGGATCAATGACAAAGTCATGCAGATCAGGAATAACTACGACAAGGATGTATTCAACGGCGACATCGGTCGGATATCAAGGATAGACCTAGAGAACCACGAAGTCACAATACTTTTCGATGGCAGAGCTGTAACCTATGATTACCCCGACCTGGATGAGATCGTCCTGGCTTATGCTGTTTCGGTCCATAAGTCTCAGGGCTCGGAGTATCCGTGCGTCGTGATACCTCTATTGACTCAGCATTATGTGCTTCTGCAGCGAAATCTTTTGTATACAGCCGTGACTAGAGG
>JAPLJJ010000142.1 GCA_026388665.1 Deltaproteobacteria bacterium | reverse complement strand
GGACCCTTCTCATCCCTGCCTCAACGGTCGCTTCTCTAATTTCATTGATGGAATGAAAGGAATGCCTCGCAAATACCTGGTCCAGATAAGTTGAATATATGACCCCGTCGTTTGTAGCTATACCGAAAAGCGCAAGGAACCCGACCCAGACCGCGACGCTCAGGTTGTAAGGATGTACCTGAAACAACTCTCTCATGTTTACCCCGAACACATTGAAATCGAGGAACCATGGCTGAGAGTATAGCCACAGCATCATGAATCCGCCGGACCATGCGACGAAGATCCCGGAAAAAACATTTAATGAGGTTGGTATGGAATGGAACTGCAAATAAAGGACTGCAAAAATAAGACAAAGGGCCACAGGGATCACGATACGTAACGTTTGTTCGGAACGAACCTGGTTTTCATACGACCCCGCAAAAGTTATTGAACTCCCTGGGGGAAGTTTGAGTTCCCCTGTCTTTATCTTGTATTTAAGGTAGTTATCGGCCGCTTCAACGACGTTCACTTCCGCGAAACGGGGTTTCTTATCGAAGAGCACATAACTCGTCAGAAATGTGTCTTCTGATTTAATAGACATGGGGCCGGGTGAGTATTTTATCGTGGAAACCTGAGACAATGGAACCTGAACTCCCTCTGGATTGGTAACCAGTATTTTTTCCAATGATTCAAGCGAATCCCGCAACTCTCGTTGGTATCTGACACGTACAGGATAGCGCTCCCTTCCTTCAACCGTGGTTGTAATCTTCTTGCCGCCAATAGCAATTTCTATGAGGTCCTGAACATCTCTGATCGGCAGGCCGTATCTTGCGATAGCCTTTCTGTCTATGTCAATTTCGAGATATGGATTTCCAACGACCCGGTCAGCGACAACTGTAGATGGATCAATGGATGGGACTTCTTTCAAATATTTCTCTATTTCGAATCCGAGCTTTTCAATTTCAAGAATATTCTTTCCTTTGATCTTCACACCCATCGCGGCCCGCATCCCGCTCTGGAGCATTACTATACGAGCGGCTATTGGCTGAAGTTTCGGCGCTGATGTGACCCCAGGAAGCTTGGAAACCTCGATTATTTCTTTCCATATATCGTTAGGTGTTTTGATCTGAGACCGCCAATTACGGATCGGCTTACCGGTTTGCGGGTCGATTGCGTGCAGGCCGGTTTCAGGATCAATTTTATATTCGGGTAAGTATGTGATTACGGTTTCGATCATCGAGATCGGCGCAGGGTCTAAGGCGCTCTCTACTCGACCGATTTTCCCGACTACCGATTCCACCTCCGGGACTGATCGAATCGCTATGTCCTGTTTCCTTATGATATCAAGGGCTTCACCAATCGAGGCGTGTGGCATGGTCGTCGGCATGAAAAGGAATGATCCTTCATCAAGTTCCGGCATGAATTCTTTTCCCAACCCTGGGAAGTTATGAGAGAGCTTGGACCAAAGCCATGTAGACCTTATTGGGCTTACCTTCTTATATTGCGAACTTTCTTGTACGACCGACCTGACGGAGAAAGGAGAGATAATCTTGTCGAGCGTCCACGGAATAAACCCGAATACTCGGTCAAATCCGAGCCAGATTACAGCCCCAAAGATGACAAGAGATACCGGCAGCGACAAGAATAGCGCCTTGTGGTTCAGGCTCCAGGACAGAATGCCCTTGTATTTTACGGTGAAGATTTTTCGGACAGCCAGTAGGCCAAAAATTATTCCGGAAGTGAAAATGAAGTTTCTCACAACCCCCTTTTCGGGTCCTAACGGTAGCCAGTGTGTAGTTAATAGGAAAGTCACAAAAATCAGCGCGACCACATTGAATAAGGTCGGAATTCTATCCTGAGTTTCTTTGGGCAAATATTGTGAAACTATTTTCACAACTGAGACAAAGATCAACGGCGCTCCAATCAGCCATGAACTATATTGCCATAGCCAGATTCCTACTATGCCCACGATCAAATAAATTGCCGGGCGTATATGTTTGCCAAGGTCACGCTTCGTAAAGACGATATGCGCCAAAGGTGGAACCAGGGCTAAAGCCAGGACTAACGAGGCTGCGACAGCGAATGTTTTCGTATACGCGACAGGGCCGAAAAGCTTGCCCTCCGGCCCTGTTAAGGTGAAAACCGGCAAAAAAGAAATTATCGTTGTGAGAGATGACGTTATTACTGCGCCCCCGACTTCCACAGCGGAAGCATGAATAATGTTAAACATACTCTCTTCACTGGAAGCTTCTTCCATGCGTCTTAGGATGTTCTCGCAGAGGATGATGCCCATGTCGACCATCACTCCTATGGCAATCGCTATCCCGGATAGTGCCATTATATTCGCGTCAACACCGGCGAATTTCATGACTATGAAGGTCAAGAGCACAGCCAGAGGCAACACAGCGGAAATCAGAAGCGAGCCCAAAATGTGGTTCATCATAACCACAACCACGATTATGGTGACGAGGATCTCTTCATGTAGCGCTCGATCAAGCGTATCCAGAGTTTCATAGATCAGGCCCGTCCGGTCATAAAATGGGACTATCTTGACTTGAGATATTCGTCCGTCAGCAAGTTTTTTTGTTGGGAGACCTGGAGCGATTTCTTCGATTCTCTTCTTCACATTCTTGATTACCTGAAGAGAGTTTTCAGAGAATCTAACTACTACAACGCCCCCTACGGCCTCAGCGCCTTCTTTGTCCAACGCCCCTCGTCTCATTGCGGGTCCCATTGAAACCGTGGCCACGTCCTTTATGAACAGGGGGACATTCTGGTTGACCTTTACCACACTATTTTCAAGGTCCGGCACGGACCTTATGAAACCGAGGCCACGGATACTATACTCAGTCCGATTAACTTCAATGACTCCTGCCCCCACATCTATGTTGGACATTCGCACGGCATTGAAGACTTCCGGCAATGTTACATTATGGGCTCGCATAGCGTCAGGATTGACATCGATTTGATACTCCTTGACGTATCCACCTATAGATGCGACTTCGGCGACGCCACCGGCCGACTGGAGGTAATACTTAACGTAGTAATCCTGAATTGTGCGTAGTTCATCCAGCCCGAATCCCTCGCCTTCTAGGGTGTACCAAAAAACTTGGCCAAGGGCCGTTGCGTCAGGCCCGAGAGAAGGCTGAACCCCTTCCGGCAATGTTCCTGGGGGCAAAGAGTTAAGCTTTTCCAGAATCCGGGACCTTGACCAGTAAAAGTCTATGTTTTCCTTGAAGATTATGTAAATGGTCGAGAACCCGAAGAATGAATTGCTCCTGATTACCTTGACTCCGGGGACACCAAGTAGAGCTGCTGTCAACGGATAAGTTATTTGGTCCTCTATGTCTTTAGGGGACCGCCCTTCCCAGGTGGTGAACACGATCTGCTGGTTTTCGCCGATATCTGGAATAGCGTCTACCGGCACAGGAAACCGAGGTAGCCAGGAGATGTCCCAATCAAACGGCGCGACCGATAACCCCCCAAAGAAAGTAAAACCTAGAACCAGAGCCATGAAAAGCTTTCGTTCTATCCAGAACCGCATGAATCTGGAAAACAAACTTTCGCTTCCTACCGGCAGTCCTTCATGTTTTGATGTGACTGAATCCATATTTCACCGCCAGCCCTGTCAAGGCTTCTCGGGAGTGATCTTTTCGACTATCTCCGCACATTCAACCGGCTCTTGATCATTCTCGGGTTTTATCTTGTAGAATGGATTTTTCCTGTCATCTCCCTTACCTATCCAATATGCGCCGGCCCCGTCAAAGGCTTTTGGGCAATGGAAAATAGTCAAATCGGTTTCTGTCATTTGCCCGAAAGTCATAAGAATTTTAACAGCGGTTTCAGAGAGAGAATTGAAAAAACGTCGTTGATCGACAGGGTTCTTGTTGTTGGCGATCTTCGTTGCCGTAGACAGAAGACCATTGGAGAATTGAGTCCATCTCTTTTTCTGTTTTGGGTCGATTACAGATGTATCTATTTTCTTTAGCGAATTAGTTAGTTCGGAACTGGCTGCTATGGCTGCCTCGGAGTTCTCTACACCGATTGCGTCTTTTAGTTTGATGTATTCGACAAATATTGGGGTTAGTCCGGCGATAAAACTCTTAGGCGCAACGACCTTTTCTATTGTCTCTTCATCTGATTTATCGTCGGCTTTTTGACCATCAGGAGATTTCTTTTCCGCAGGGGCCATCATGCTCGTCTTCCCCTGTATCTGCATTGTGCTGTCAATCTTGAACGCCCCCTTGGTGACTACTCGTTCGCCTTCCTTGAGACCACTATCGACTATGTATTGGTTTTCAACCCGCGATCCCAGTGTGACTTCACGCAATTCATAGGTAGGAACGGATGTTCCCGGGACTTCGACGTAAACTATTGCTCGTTTTCCGGTAATGAGAGGCGCAGTTATCGGAATCAAGAGAGGAGATCTAGAGTCCTTGTTATCCGCATAGCCGTAGGATGAAGCTGGTCTCAAAGGCATTTTACTGTCAGGGCAAACCCCTGGGGTTTCACTGGCTTCGTCGCGTGGGTGGACCGGACAAACGTATTTACCGGCCCATTCAGGTTTAATAACCTTGCCGTGATCATCCAGTTCGGCTTCTAGCTCTGCGCTAACGAACATGCCTGGTTTTAGTAGGTAATCCGGATTTGGCGCATCAACTCGAACCTTGACTGAGCGTGTCTTTGTATCAAGAGTTGGATCTATGAAAAGCACTTTTCCATGAAATATTTTCCCTGGGACCGCAGATGTTGTGAATGTAATGTTCTGCCCGTACCTTATCCATGGCAGGTCCGTTTCATACGCGTCCATCTTGACCCATACGTCTGAAAGGTCGTTAATAACGAACATCTCGGTTCCTTCTTTGACGAATTGTCCGAGGATCGCGTTTTTCTTTGTGACTATCCCGGTGATCGGCGCTTTGAGCGTGACGTAAAGAGTAGGACGCTTCTGGGTCTTAATCTGGTCGATTTGTTCACGATCCAATCCATACTGGATCAACTTCTCTTCAGCCCCTTTTATGACTGATTGCTCGTCGGGATCGCTCTTAATAGTTTCGAATAATTCAACTTGGCTCTTGATTAGGGTTGGGCTCCATATCTTGACCAAGGGATCGCCCTTGTTCACACTTTCGCCGGTAAAATTGACGTAAACCTCATCCAGCCTTCCTTCTATTCGCGATGTAATCACAGCCTGGCGGGTTTCAGCCTCAAACACCATTCCAACCATGTGGATTAAGGTCTTGGCTCGTTCTCTCCTAACTTCGGTTGTTTCAATTTCAGAGAGTTTCCTGGCCGTCTCGGACATTGAGATGGTGGATGCCCCGCGTGTGTCTCTTGAGTCCGATCCACTTGTTTCGAGAGGGATAAGGTCCATGAAACAAATCGGACACTTTCCGGGGTTGGGCATTCGAATCTGAGGATGCATCGCGCATGTCCATATCGTGGACTCATGATCGTGCTCGGTATCCTTTTTCGTTGATGTCTCTTCACGGTCAACTCGGACGCCTTTCTCTACCTGCTTGGTTGTAGGGGGGCCGGGCGAGGGGGTCCTGGAAGAGCAGTATCCGACGACAAAGGCGGCCAATATTAGACCTACCCACAATGCGACTTTTTTCTTTGATCGCGTCGGTATTGAGTCAACCGTATTCATAGGCCCTCCATTGGCTGAGAAAGCCCCTAGACCGCCAACTTGATCGGGGCTTCAGAATATTTAAGTTTTCCGTCAGCCACCTCTATTATTCTATGCGCGTATTCCGCGTTGGTCCTGCTGTGAGTAACCATCACTATGGTTTGGCCTTCAGAATTCAGTTTCATCAGGAGTTTCATGACTTCTTCCGAATTCCTCGAATCCAGGTTGCCTGTAGGTTCGTCTGCGAAGAGTATAGGTGGTTCGTTGACTACGGCTCTGGCGATGGCCACTCTTTCCTGTTCACCGCCCGAGATTTGATTTGGCAGTCTAAGAGCCTTATCTTTAAGGCCTATTCTTTCCAGAGCTGATAGCGCCAGCCGTTTTTTCTCCTTTTCAGAGTGATGAGTGACGGCTAATGGTAGCTGTACATTTTCTATCACATTTAAGTAAGGAACAAGCTGAAAAGATTGAAAAATAAATCCCATGAATTCACGCCTAAAATCGGCCAGCTTGTTTCGTTTCAAGGAGTAGATGTCTATATCTTCAATTTTTACGAATCCCCGGGTCGGACTGAGTAATCCGCCCAACATGGATAATAAGGTACTTTTCCCGGACCCCGATTCTCCCATAATCGAAATAAATTCACCCTGTCTAATTGAAAGATCAATCGAGCTGACTGCCACAACCTTGGCGTCGCCTTCTCCAAATTCTTTTTTCACGTTTAATGCTTCTATATAATTCATGGTAATCTCCTATAAGGTACGCAACGCTTCGCTAGGGTCCATGGCCGCAGCGGCTCTAGCAGGATAAAAAGAGGCCAGCAAGCCAATTAGAATGGCCAGAAAAACGGAACCAACCGCCATAGTGTAATCAAGCGTCAAATGAGGGGAGTGCTCGGATAAAGCGTTCAGGATCCCATAGGTTACGCCGATACCCACCAGGTAACCCAGGAGGCCTGCGGAAAAGGAAACCAGGAAGGCTTCGAGCAATATTATTTTCATGATATGGGAGCTGCGGAAACCTATTGCGCTAAAGATACCGATCTCTCTTGTCCGTTCATTAACACTTCCCATCATGGTCACGAAAACAACCATGGCCCCAACGAATAATACTAGGCCTGATATCCCAAGCGACAACCGCTGAAAACTGTGTAATGCGTCCATCCTGCCTTCCACAACTTGCTGAACAGCGGTAACCTTTCCTGTCGGGATTTTGTCCGACAATTGGCGCACTATTTCCGAAATTGGGCAATTCTTACAGAGAGCCGCAATTTCGACCATCGAAATCTTTCCTTTTTTATCAAAGATCTCTTGAGAACCCGGAAGTGACATAAAGACTAAGCTGTCATCCTGAGACCCAGTCGATTCTAAGATCCCTGAAACTGTGAATTCATAGTCCTTGATATCCAACTTGGATCCCAGACCGGCCTTCAATCGCTCGGAAGCGTCATGACCTATAAGAATTTCCGAGTCTAGTTTTGGGGCAGTTCCATTAATCTTCCACCATTTTTTCAGGGCCAGTTCCGAAGTGAAGTCAACGCCAACCGCAAGGACCTTGTGACCTTGAGTCTCAAAAACCCCAAAAACCTTTGGGCTGACCAATCTTATATTAGCCGCATTTTCAATTGTCTTTATTGTTAACAGGTCTTCTTGGGAGATCTCTTTCTGATCAAAGGACAATCCTCCAAGATCAAGACCGCCATAGTTCAGAGCAAGCCCTTCGGATCGAGGTGTAATGAGTATATTGGCCCCGAATTCGTCCATCTTGTGGGCCATATCTTCCGCCATAGATTGTGTTGTCGTGAGCAAGGCTACAACCGCTGCCACACCAACAAGTAAACCGATTACGAGGAAACATACTTTGGCCTTTCGGCGTCTCAAGTTATTTATGGCTATATTATGCAGTTTCATTTCTTTGGCCTCTCTACTGGAAATATTTTGCGCCGACTAAAAGATCTTGTTGATTAATTGTCACCTTGCCATCTTTGACTGTTCTCTTGAGCGGCGATGGGTTACACCCGCCGGTTACCTCGTTTACTTTGACGCTCTTGAATTTCATGCCGCAATTCAGACAAACCATGTTGTCCCCTTGCTGCGCATAACCCTTCTGGGCTCGATAGCAGACTTCGCATGCGTCGAACGCGGCTCTGATAACGCCATCAGAACTCTTGATAACGAAAAAACGGATCGACTGATTTGGCGAAATTTTAAAATTAAAATGTCGTGCTTTGCCGTCTTGAAATTCTGAAACAGGGAAAGAAAACACGCCGTTTTGGGATTGAACATCAACTGCTGGAACCGTGAAATTGGCGGCAAACGCTACATGATGGGTTACTAGTAGAAGAACAGCCATTCCGATGAGAGCTAGAGTTATCGATGACGTTAGGATTTTGGCCGACTTGCTGATATTTTGCATTGTTAGTTCACCTTTCTATGGAGATGATTTTGACTCTTGATGTAATTAATTAGTTTGCGCTACTAGACGGTTGAGTTCCGTGTCCGACGCTATCATTCGCGGCCAGAAGACTTTCCAATCGTCCTGACCAGCTACTGCGTGTATTTTCTCACGAACACCGCGGTCAAAGATAACCACATCCGAGTCCTTGAACAGACTTCCGATTAATTCGATAGCCTTTTGTTTCTTCTGGACCGGATCCTGGATATCTTCGGGGATTTTGTCTTCGAGCAGTTTACGGATTCCAAGCCGTTGACCAACAACCTGTGTAAATTTCTCTAAAGAGCCGAAGTGCTCCTTGACCTTTTCTTTGAACTGTTCTTCAGCCATTGGTTGGCGTTCCATGATATTTTGAATTTCCGCAATCACTTCCTGCGGTTGTACTACTACCATGTTCTTGTCTGCCGCCTGCAACAGGATTTCCTTTCCGATCGTGGAGAAAAAAGAGGACGGGAATTCCGACGCTTTAGATGTGTTCAGGTCGACATCCAGCCCAGTTTTGAGATCGGCCATCAAGACTGGCCTGCCGTTTACGGAAGCCACCACAAGATCATTCTTACCAACTAGAGCAGGCTTGAAAAGACCGTCCAATTTTACCGGGTAACCTGCTTTTTCTATTACTTTCTCTATTTGTTCCGGTGATGTTTTCTTTTCATAAAACTTTACGGTGATCTCCCTGCCAGCCAGACTGATGTCTGTTCCAACGACGCCGGGGGCCTTTTCAGTAGCTTCCTTGATAGTGATCACGCAGGCGGGACAAGTCATATTGTTCACGGAAAAACGCGACGCCACCAGATCTCCTGACAACATGCCATACACGAAGTATCCACCGACTGCCGCGACGGCAATCACGACGAACCCCATAACAATTTTTTTCAGCTTTACGGTAGTTACCTTCTTGTCCTTGTCTTTTAGGGTGTCGAGGGTAATTTTCTTGATTTGTCTCTCTTCAGACATATCTTGACTCCTTAGGGCAAATTATAATTTGCTGTTCGTCTTGAGCCGACTTCTTGAATGAAGGTCGAAGTCGTTCCAATAACGGTAATAAACTTATTGAGTTAATATAGGGGTAACGAAGAAGGACTTACAGAATCATAAACGAAGGCAGCAGTGTAGGATGAAAGTCTGGTCCGAAGGCGAAAAGACAGATGCTAACAGGACCATCGAATGTCCTGAATGGGGCAACGTCAAGGTATCCGTAGCAGTGGGCAGATCGACTGCCGTCTGGGATAGCCGGTCATTGGTCAGGTTTTCGGATATGCCGACCAGTTGCAGGTGTTTTAGGCAGGAGCAATGGCCGCAATCAAGATTCACTGTCCGGGTTAGGTTGCAAGGCTTTTCCACTGGGGTAGGGACCGCACAGCAACTTGGGATTTGAACTTTTTTCGCAGAGCAACAGGATTCCACCGGGGAAGATGCTTGCTCTAA
Organism: Deltaproteobacteria bacterium; assembly: GCA_026388665.1. Classification (GTDB taxonomy): domain Bacteria; phylum Desulfobacterota; class Desulfomonilia; order Desulfomonilales; family Desulfomonilaceae; genus CAJBEZ01. The sequence continues at coordinate 4,958 of JAPLJJ010000142.1, read as the reverse complement.
AGCGGGAACATCGTATGGGGCTGAGGAAGACCTGCTTTTACAGCAGCAAGGGACAGCGGACGAAGGCAACACTGTCATGCCAAGGAATGACACGCAGTAGATAATCACGAGAACTTTCTTTAACGCTTTCATCTGTCGCCCTTAAATATTCTCTACTAAACTAGTCTAATGAGTCCCTGTCCCAAGTCAAGCCTTTTGTCGATATTTCCGGTAAATTTTCGACCCGGCGAGTGACAGAGACAGGCGGCTCTTTGAATCAGAACCGCCTGGAGTTACGGGTAAGCGACCTGTCTTATTATTTGAATCTTTAACCAATTAGCGCTTCCCGTGTGTCGGACCGTATCAATTATCTCTTCAGCCATCGAATCAATCGACCCCGAGGTTTCTCGAGACGATTCAACGGCCTTAACTTCTATTACCGTGTGTCGTCCCAAATCCCGCGCACTTGAAAAAAGTTTTTCATGAAATCATATCTTGCTTGATATGGCTTAATCAGGATAACTTAGGTGCTTATAAAATCGATCATGGACTGGAGAATGATGTAATATGGGTTGTGCATCCCCTAATGATTTTCACTGGCAAGACCTCGCCAATCAACCGGTTGAGAAGGTCTGCGGACAACCTGGAGTTAAACTTGCCCCGGATGGCCATTCCTACGAAGTTCAATTCCTGAAAGCTTTGTATCGTGTAGACCCGGTAAACCATCAAATAGTCGAGATAGGACCTAATCCCGCCAGACTTCTCACCGAGCAGTTTCAAATATTGCTGATAAGATACCTGGTCGCGGATAACGGGGGACCGGTTACCGGTAAAGAGATAAGTGAAAAAGACTTGCAGGGAGGGGTCACTTTCTTTCAAGGGCCACATGCTCTCTATGTAGAACCCATAGTGAAATTGTATGGAGCGGCCCCTGACGAATTTGAGAAGCGTGCCCGTGAACTGGGGGCAATTCCTTCCACTTACGGTGATAAGGGTATGAAGTTTTTCCCGTTCCCTGAGATACCGGTAACTTATGTGCTGTGGACACAAGACAACGAGTTTCCAGCGTCGGTAACAATAATGTTCGACAAATCCATAGGGCGATGGTTTTCGCTGGACATGATATTCATGGTAGTGCTCATCGTGACTGAACGCATAGACGGTCGTTAGTAATATTTTCGATGTATTTGAATCTTTTTGATGGCTAAAGGGGTATAGACATGTTTCGGAATGTGCTGCGCCCGTGTTTGAGCCTTCTGTTATTAATTATGGCCTTCGGTGGAGAAGCTTGGGGCCAATTCAAATATGCAAACCTCATGGAGCCTATACAACCGTTATCAAAAACCAATCTACATGACGGTTACTTTACCGTCGGCCTTCGCAAATATCTCAACAGTTTTACATCGTATGAATTCCTTGATCCCAACAACCGTCAAGTAGATCCATTGAGTCGACTTGAGTGGCCTTGGGAACAGGCGTTTGGCGTAGTGAAGGCAGGAGCTAACTATAAGGGGTTGCAAGTCAATTTTGAAGGATCCTCAACGCTCTTCACTTATTCAGGGTTGTTGGCCCAGGACAGTGACTGGGGTTCTCCTCCTTACGATCCGAGTCAGAAGGATACCTTCAGTGACGGTTTAGCCATGCCGAGGGCATGGACAATAGACGCGAGCGTTGGGTTCGATCTGCCAATCATAAGCTGTGTACGCTGGGTAATAGGATATAGGGCCCAACAGTTTAGATTCACATACACTGACTCGACTCAATGGTCTCTGATTCCGAACAACTCAGGGTATTCACCTGGAGAAAGTATTCAGTTCACTCAAAATTATAAACAATATTATGGAGGTGGTGTCGTAGGCGTAGAGATTGACCTCGCAAACGTTTCTTCCCGCCTCTCTGAGACCTATCTGGTCCTCCGATTTCTGGGAGACGTTGGATACGTAACCGCCAACAATGTTGATTTCCATGTTCTACGATTGCCTGCCCCGAGGTTCACTTACGAATCAACCCATGGGATTTCCTGGCGAGTCAACCTCGCCACCGACTTTCATGTCACTAACAGGCTCACCCTCGGTTTGGCTGGGGAGTTCATGAGAATCAGGACAGGCGGTTCTCATAGGTGGACACACCCATCAGGAATAGATGACGAGGGAAACTTTGTAGATGCGGTGGATAGGACCTGGGATGGTTGTCGTGTTTGGTCTGATCAAAAATTCATCGAGATAAACGCTGCACTCAATTTCTAAGTTTGGACACACAAACGCATCGTCATTTCCAATATTGTTTTTTTGGCCGGTTTACCTGTCCAACCATAACCGGCATTGAGGCGACCATCTCCCTGATAATAGTGGCCATTCTTCTATTTTTGTAATGGCTATTTCTAACAATTGGGTCGATTCTAAAGGACACATGTGTCAAATAAGGAAAAATGGAATAAATTTCTTTTCAATTATTGATTTTTTATGAAAAGCGCTTGTGTGTCCGAGGAAGAAAAACCCCACCTAGAGAGGAAAGCCGCGGAAGAGAAACACCAGCCTCTCCAAGATACACCTCAGCAATCCCCATACGATCAACCGGCGGGGAATTCCATAGTTGTATGGTTTTTGATTTGAAAAATATTCGAAATCATTTTGGCGCCTACGACGGCATGCTTACAACAATTCATTGAACTGATCTACTGTTAGTCTTGCTTGTTTTAATATGTGGGCAAGAGTGGACCGTTTGATTGGACGGTGCGAGGGAACAGTTAATTTGAATGTTCCAGTAAGGGTGTGTTTCTGAAGTCGAATGTGGCTACCTTTTTGTCTTACCACAACCCAACCGTCCCGCTGCATTGCTCTGATAACTTGTTCAAACGGGAGGCTCGGAGCTTTGGTCATACTGCAAGCTCAACAATCTCTGAGCTTTGAGCAAAGACCTGATCGTCTTCAACAGGCTCCAGATACAATTCGATTGCTTCCAGAATATTCTTGAGCGCCTCTTCCTTACTATCCCCCTCGCTAATACACCCCGGTAAAGAAGGAACTATTGCCGTATAACCACCTTCTTCACTTGGTTCCAATATAACCTTGATTCGCATGCTGCACCTCTTTTTTCAAGTATACTAAAAACCTGATTCGGTGAACACATATATACGCAAATCTGTCACGTAGTCGAGAGTCCGTTTCGAGGGAACGTTGCAGGATTTCATAGAGTGACTTGTGTGGATATAGGAAATCGTATTTAATGGACGCCAGGACGGGAGATTCTAATATGGTAAACCACGAACTAGCCAAAAAGGTAAAGGATGTCGCATTAGCTCACGGCGCTGATCTGGTCGGTATTGTAAAGGTAGCCGATTTGCCTGAACACGAAGAGAGGATTTCCAGAATCCTTCCATACTCGCTGAGCGTTGTAGTAATTGCGGCGCGACACAGTTTGGCTGCGATAAGCTCCTCAAATAATCAAATGGCGCAGTTTGACACCATACACACTTACAACGAGTGCGCTAGATCATCTCATACTGTAAGCCGTTTTCTCGAATCCGGCGGATTTCCTTCCATCGCAATGCCGGCGTTCATACCGATCGACATGCAACATCCCGGTAAAGGAATGCGAGGCGAAATATGCTGGCGAAGGGCAGGGGTGAGGGCCGGCCTCGGGTCCTATGGAGAAAACGGTCTTCTCGTCACAAGGGAGTTTGGCTCGGCGATACGTCTTGCCGGGGTCTTAACTACTGCGGATCTTGGACCGGATCATCCCTTGGAAAAGGATGTTTGCGACCATTGCGGTAAGTGCGTCTCGGCTTGCCCCGTCGCAGCGCTTTCTGGGAACGGAGTAATAAACAAGAAGCTATGTGGCGGTAATATCTTTAAATACGGGTTTCGATTCTTTCAGAAATTTGTCGAAGGCCTGTATCAGAAGAGCGACCCGGAAATCACAAAAATCATAGCAGGTCATGAATTGCGAGAGATGTGGCAAACGTTCATGACAGGTAATTATTACTATTGTTATGAATGCCAGACGCAATGCCAGGCAAAGTCATTACCGAACCAACAGAGTAAAATATGATGACTAAACGGCTCATGGTCCAGTTTCTAGTTGTTTTCTGAACATTAATATTGCTCCTCACCTTTGCTGCCGCTGTTTCGTAAAACCAAATCATCAGGAGATGCCCGAAGAGGTTCGCCAGGAATTAATTTCAAAGGGAATAAGCGTGCTTACAGACGTCCTGAACCTGATTTCATACAGAAACTTGGTAGATGATGGGCCTGTACCTAGGCTGCGGAATAGGTTTTCCCTGTTCGTTAGCAGATTCCAACCATATTTTCTTAGCCTGTTCTACTTCTGCGAGCGCTTCTTCAGGGGTATCACCAAATGCTGAACATGAATCCAAATCAGGTATATCAGCTATGTACCCGCCGTCTTCTTCACTAAAAAAGATATTGATATGGTAGTCTCTCATTGTTCAGGCTCCATCTTAATATTATGATATAACCTGTTGGAAACATTTACTCATTTACTCGTCGCTTAACCTATCAGGACATGGTAAGATATTCGGTCCATTTCTACAATAGAAAGTACGAATTCAATTTTGTCTGTCAATTCTTTTTCTTGAATCGTCTCGTAACATCGTTTGTAAAAACTATTTGGTTTGGGCCCCGTGTGAAGTTAGTCCTTTATCAATTTCTTTGTGTAACATCGTGTCCGATTCTCTAACTCCCGGTCTCCGGCAATTCCCAGCTCAAAATTTATGGGATCCACCACGGGGCCATTTCTAACAATTGGGCCGATTCTAAATCATACGTGTGTCAAATAAAGACAAATGTAATAAATTTTGTTTCAATTATTGATTAACCTTCACAAGTGTAATTGTCGCCAGTGCGCAAATCGAATTGACGTCGGGCATAGATAAGATTTTTGTCGGGGATAGAGCGTATACTCCAAACTTTAGGTCAACAATGCGCCTCTTTGCCCGCATGGGGCAAAATTTGTTGAAG
>JAPLJJ010000241.1 GCA_026388665.1 Deltaproteobacteria bacterium | reverse complement strand
TACGCTCGTCATGGCTTGGAAGTTATGAACGGGCTGGAAAACAAGTTCTTTTAAGGAGGTTAAATCATGTGGCTAGGCATGGGTAGCTTTGAGATGGCTCTCGTGTACGTGCTGTGCATAGCAGCCGGACTGTGGTGCCTTATTTACGGCATTGTCTTCTGGAAGACTGATGACCGACCGGATGATGTCCGAGGCGCAACCGATTGGGAAAAGGAAGAAAGGCAACTGCAATAGGATGTTCCAAAATTCTTCGCACAATCACAAAGCGCAATTAATTGGGAGGTATCATGTTTGAAGGACTTTGGTTCAAGGTCGTTATGACCATTCTTTATGTGGCCATCACTCTTTATCTCGGATACAAGGGCTGGAAAGAAACAAAGGTCGCAAAAGACTATCTTCTTGCGGGTCGAGGCATGGGATCATTCGTCATGGCCATGTCCTACGGCGCGACATTTATCAGCACATCCGCCATAATTGGATTCGGGGGCGCTGCCGCTTTATTCGGTTTTTCACTGCTCTGGTTAACTTTTCTGAATATTTTTGTCGGTATTTTCATAGCCTTCGTTATTTTTGGCACCAGGGTGCGTCGTATGGGTTTGGCCCTCGATGCTCACACCTTTCCGGAATTGATTGGTCGTCGGTACCGATCACCTTTCCTGCAGGGATTCGCTGGGTTGGTCATCTTCCTCTTTTTGCCGGTTTACGCCGGCGCGGTTCTGATCGGTCTGGCACGTCTTTTAGAAGTCTATTTGGGCGTGAATTATAATGCCGCATTAATTGGATGTTCTTTCCTGATCGCTATGTACGTAATGACGGGTGGGCTTAAGGCCGTCATGTACACGGACGCGTTCCAGGGGACCCTCATGTTCGTAGTCATGTTCATTTTTCTTGTCGGTACCTACTGGATGTTGGGTGGAGTTATTCCTGCACATACAGCGTTGACAGACCTTGTCACGCAATACCCGGAAAGCCTGAAAAAGGCTGGCATGATTGGTTGGACTCAAGGAGCGGTCCCATTCAGCCCGATTTGGTTGACCATATATACAACCATCGTGTTGGGTGTAGGAATCGGCGTCTTGGCCCAGCCTCAGCTCTCCGTTCGTTTCATGACTATTAAGTCCGAACAGCAGCTCAAGAAGGCCGTCAGCTTCGGTGGTATCTTCATACTCTGCATGACGGGTGTGGCGTTTGTAGTTGGGGCATTGACCAACGTAGTCTTTTGGCAGCATCCAGTCCTTGAGAAGGTTGTAGACGGAGTAACAAAGGTAGTTCCTGCAATTTCGGTAGCAGTGGCCGGCGGAAACATAGATAAGATTATCCCGCTTTATATAGAAAAGATGTGGCCGGCCTGGTTCAGCACCCTCTTTGTCCTCGGAATGTTCGCAGCGGCCATGTCCACACTAAGCGCGCAGTACCACGCCGGTGGAACGTCGTTTGGACGTGACTTCTACGAAAAATACCTTCTCGGTAGGGGCGATACTTTGGTGGTGACGAGAATAGGAGTGGCCCTTACGATTCTATTAACACTGCTGTGGGGGCTCGTGCTGCCTGGAAGTATCATTGCCATCGCGACCGCGTTTTTCTTCGGGCTATGTTCGTCGTCATTCTTGCCGGTGTTGATCCTCGGCCTTTACTGGAGAGGAATGACTAGAGCGGGCGCAGTTTGTAGCATGGTGGGCGGCTTCCTGATCAGTTCACTGTACGCTCTTTTTATTCACCAGAAGGAATCTGCGGCAATTGGCTTGACAAAATACCTCTTCGGCCAGGAAACAATTGTATCGTCATTTCCTGCCATGGGCTGGCCATGGAAAATGCAGTTCGTGGATCAAAACGTTATCGCTATGCCGATAGCCCTTATTATTGCAGTGCTGGTAAGCCTCATGACCTCCAAAATGGACAAGGCTTACATTGATCGCTGCTGGAAGAACTTCAAGAAGTAATAGACTGAGTTCTCAATAAAAAAGGCGCTCCGATTGAAGCGCCTTTTTTATTAATCCTGAGAGACTACTTAATGAGGTCCTGGATCTTGTTGATCTGCTCGCGGTCTTTATCCGAAAATCCTTGTTGTTGTGAACTTTGATCCGGTTTCTGGACATTTTCTGTGGCCTGGGGTTTGTTGGCCGGAGCGGTTGATTCCTTTTTCTCCTGACACGCGAAAAGAAACAGTGAACACGTACAGACAGAGATGAGTAACAGTTTGTAAAATGACTTCATGACGCCTTTCCTTGGGAATCCTCTTGTTGGAATCCTTGTATTATGAGGCCCTGCGGCTCACCTAGTCAACAATTCTTTGTTTTTTGATTCGTCAATTGGAACAATCTCAATTGTATCCCTTCACTAACTTTTCGCGTTGTTAGGAATGCGCTTTTCGAGAACGCCACTTCAAACCAATCGATTGGAGCCATGTCGGGCTACCGATCCGACACAATTCAAGACTCGACGAAAATTCCTCTTTCTTCAGGATAGAAATTAGTCTCAACAGGAGATATGCCGTTTGAAGCGCATCCCCTAGCGCGTCATGTTGCGGGAAGAGCGGCAGTCCAAGTCGTCTGGCCAGGCTGCCAAGATCATAGGAAATCTGATCAAGAGAGTGTTTTGTCCCGATCTTATTGAGTCTTTTTCTACAACACTGAGCTAGTCTAATCGTGTCGATAAACGGGTTGGGAATCATTGTCCCAAGGACCTTCCGACAGGCCTTTCGCAAGAAAGGTAGATCTATCTGTAGTTGGTGGCCTACCAGAATAGACGTCCCGCAGAATTCTATAAATTTTGGTAACACCTCCTCTATTGATGGGGCATCAACCAGTTTTTCCGGAGTAATCCTGTGAATAAAGGTCGCTGTGGAAATCTCCTCCCCTTTAGGCTTGATAATGGAATAAAAACTTTCGTGGGGCACGATCCTCAGATTCCTGACGGTTACCGCCCCTATGGAGACAATGTGATTTCGTCGAGGGTTTAGGCCGGTAAGTTCCGTATCGAAAACTACAAATACGGATGTTTCAATGGGCATGTTTACATATTCGCCCTGATTTTGGCAGCGTAGCTTTGAGTTCTCTTAATCACCGCAAAAGCTTCCTTCAAAGTGATCTTTTCAAGATCGGAAAGGTCCACGGGATCGACAAAATTGTGTGGTTCAACGCCCTTCTCAATCAATCTCAATTGGTTCACCAATCTCAAGTGCATCAGGAAGTTGTAGGCCTCCAGCACATCCGAGCAAATCTCATCGCTGATAAAGTGGCGCTGCTGAAGCTCCCTGAGCCGATCAAGGGTGTTGGTTTCGGCTTTTCCGTGTTTCAGGGCCATCATTCGAGCGAAATCAACGACCGGCGTCAGCCCCCTTAGTTTAAGATCCAGGCGGTTTTTATGCTCACCATCACGCTCCACAATGAAATTCCTGAAAAAAGATAGTGGTGGTTCTATAGCAAGACAATCGTTCGCCAAGTGTTTTAGGAATGCATCACTCTGTTTCGCTCGTTGTGTGATGTGGTTCCTTAGCTTGGCCCCCAGGTCCATGTCCCCAAATATTGGTCTGAAATCAAAGAAAATCTTGGCGTTAAGAGTTTCAAAAGGATCCGTGGTAGCCATCCACTGATCGAAATATCCAACCCAAACAGAATATTGTTTCCGCCATCTGCTGACGGATGCCATCATGTCCCCTTTGCAAAGGGGATACCCGCACGCTGTAATATGTTTTATGGCCTGATTCCCGAACCGCCTGAAGTACAGTTTGGTCGCCTTGATTGTCTCCCATTCGTCAGGTGGATCTTCATATACTATTGCATTGTCCTGATCGGTCTTGAATGTTTGTTCCTTACGACCTTCGCTTCCCATTACTATCCAGCAGAACGGAACTGGGGGGGGGCCAAATTCTTCGAGCATCAACGTCAATAATCTATTAATTATGCCGTCATTCAGTACGGAAATGACTCGCGCTACATTGTCTGCCTTTGCGCCTTCTTCGATGAGCCCCCTTATTACAGACACGGTCTTACCTGAAAGTGAATAGAGGGCGCCAATTTCATTTTGTGATTCAATTTCCCGCATGAGAAACAGCGGAGAACTCCCCTGGGCAACCAGGATATCGTGCGCCGTCACAATCCCTGTGATTGATCCATTGCTTTCGACGGCGAGATGATGGACCCCCTCATGCATCATCGCAAGGACAGCGTCAAAGCAAAGAGCGGAATCCGGGATTGTCTTAAGTGGACCCGTTACTATCTTTTCAACGGATTCATCATAACTGAGCCTTTTTGCCACGACCTTGGTCGTCAAGTCCTTATCGGTGATTATTCCGACAACGTCCCCTGCGTTGTTTCTCACCAGGAGTGATCCAACAGCGAGGTCGGACATCTTGGCCGCGGCCCCATGAATTGTTTCATCGAGCGTGACCGATTTAGGTTCTCTGTGAGCTATATCCGCAATTCTTGACGCAAACAGATAGACATTATTTTCAGAGCCTTGGGATACATTCCTTGAGCGTAATGCTGAATATGCGGACCCAACCAGTTTCTGTGATAGGCTCTTTAGATAATGATTGGCAAACCCCGAGTTCCTGTTAATGAGATCAAGGAACGAGTGCCGTGGGAAAAGGTAACAAAAAGTATCCTCTACTGTCTGAACATTCAAGTTTGCCCGGGAATCACGAATCAGAGATAGGGCCCCAAAAGAACCGCCTTCTCCACGATAGTCCACAAGGGTCTCCGATTGATCATCTCCTCTCAGGAATACGCGCACCCCGCCCTTTTGGATCAAATACAGCTCAGAGACCTCTGTCTTGTCCTGTTCCAGAATTAACGTTCCTCTGGGATAGAAACCAATTACCGCGCACTCAGCCAGGCCTTCCATGTCGGGAGGAGGGAGTTGGTTGAACGGCAGTGTTTCCTGCAAAAAGGAAACGACCACGTCTTTAGCTGCGCCAAAATATTTTTCTTGTACGGACATGCGTCCCTCTATTTGGGTTTCATTCCAAAACGAAGGTGTCTGAATTTCATCTGGTCTTCGGCAAGAACTCGCGATCCAACTCTTATCATCATGATATTCTCAGCTCTCAGTGTTATGTTGGGTTCATTCGTATAGACTTCGCGAAAACCAAACTTGCTATAAAGCTGTTTCATCATGGACCGGTATTGGGCCGCGCTCAATTCCTTGCCTTCCAGGTCCCAATGCCAGGAGTAACCACACATGTATGCGATCTTATCTTCGAAGAAATCATCGTTCATGGTCATCGCGAGCAACTTTTCACCGAGCTTGCAGCCTCTATAGTTGCGGCTTACCTCGACAGCGGCCAGCTCGTACATGAGGTCCCCTAAAGCGGCCCATCTGTCGGTCGGATCGGGATACGATCCTACACAGTAGCCAACAACAACATTTGGATCAGCAATCGCCAGAGTAACCTTTCCATCCTTCTGACTTGCGTAAGTCTCAAATGCCTCGAGTTTCTGAATAATAGACGAATAGTGAGAAAAATGACCGAGCCCCGCATCGAGTTTCGAGTTCCTTAAGAAGGCTGGTTGACACGATCCGCAAATCGTAATCGGGCCGCAATGTGTTTCTATTCTATCTGTAGGGCCGACGAGATCCTGGTATGTTATGAGAGGCGCCTCGGACTTCAAAAATCGCTCCATTTGCTCTGAAGGTCACGAGACATGATTATCAGGTCCCTATAGCCTCCATGTTTGTCTTTGATATAATCTTTGAGCACCCCTTCATGTCTAAAATCCAACTTTAGCGCAGCCCCAATCGCCGCATCCTCGACCCCGGCTATAAATTCGGCGAATAGCTTTTCGAGCCCCATATCCATAGCCGTCTTGACACAGTCAAGGATCATCCAACTCCCTATCTTGAGAGAGCGAAAATCCGGATGGACCATTACTCTCAAGTGAGCCACATGTTCGATACAACGGGCCATGGACAGGTGAAGCCGCAGGTTGGCGATTATTTTCCCGTCTTTTTCTCTGACCGCTACAATCGGAAGTGTCCGTCTATAATTTAGCTTTTGCAAACAGTCATGCAATACCTCGGGATCGTCTAATTTCTCTCTCAGAAACCACTGCTCATCATCGGGAATTTCAGAGAAGAACTCATTAAGCGCCTTCTCATCTTCGGGTTTAACCGGCCTCAGTAAGACCGACTCACCGTCTTTGGTGACTATCGCCTTGGGATAATCCTTGAACATCCGAGCGCTCCTAGTTATGGCTCATTCTTTACTTATGGACACAGGTTAGCAAAATAAACGGCATGATACAATTATCACGAAGATATGAGCAGGAATAAAAAAAGCCCGCTACCATATTTGGTTCACGGGCTTGTTGGTCATCATCTGATAACAACCAAGGTCTGTATATTAGTATCGCTTATGTCAGATAAAAACTACTGTTCACTTCAAATTACAGGATCAGACCGCTCATGAATTCATTATCTTTGAAATTTCATCCTTGTCGCAATCCATGACGTAAGGAATTCCTGAAACCGAAGTCCCCTCGCGGGTCAAGGAAACCAGATCATTTCTATCAATGTACGGTAGAGCGAATTTTCGCGATCCTGCCATCAACTGCTGCAACCCCTGTTTTAGCCTGTCCACATAAGAATAAAGGCCGATGGCGCCGGCGGGAAGTTTCTTGAAATCGTTTCCAAAACGCTCTTTCAGATGACTCGCTACTGCGAAAAGTCCCAGGTACCCTTCTTCAGGCGCCTTGCCTTCGGCTTCCATCTTTTCCGCGGTCAACTTGCCGTTTGTCTTGCCGACCATGGCAGCGGCCATGATCGCGCGGCCGAGGCAAATCGCCTTAACGTAAGGAGCGCCTAAAGCCATGGCCTTGAAAATATGGTCTTCCAAGGAGAGACCGCCCGCTATCGCTATTGGCGGAATATATGCGCCTTTTGCTTTCAAAGTTTCACACATTTCGTAGGCCAGGCACTCCAGATATACGGTAGGAACGCCCCACTCGTTCATCATGCGCCATGGGCTCATGCCGGTTCCGCCACCTGCTCCGTCTATGGTGAGCAAATCTATTTTGGCGTTGGAAGCGAACTTGATTGCTCTGGCCAAGTCCACAGGTCTGTATGCCCCTGTCTTCAGGGTTACGTACTTTGCGCCGATCTTCCTGAGGCGTTCCACTTCGCTATAGAAACCGTCCTCAGTAACCATTCCGAGTCGGGAATGTCTCTCGAATTCAGATATGCCCCCTTCCTTGAATGCTCTCTGTGCAGAAGCGGCAGTGGGATCGGGAAGCACTATGTAGCCGCGTTCCTTAAGTTGCATAGCCCGTTCCAGGGTATTCAATTTTACTTCGCCGCCGATATCTTTGGCGCCCTGGCCCCACTTTAATTCAAAAATTTCGACACCAAGCTTCTCTATTACGTATTCGGGAACACCCAACTTGGTATCCTCGACGTTTGCCTGAACTATCACGCCGCCCTTACCATCGTACCACGCCTTATAGGCGTTGATTCGGCGTTCCATTTCCGGGGATTTAACGATCCTGCCGTTCTTGAACTCAGCCTCGCGATCCATTCCGCATATATTTTCGCCGGCGACTACAATTATACCGGATATGGCTGCGCCTACCGCAATTTCTTCCCAGTTGACACGGCCTATGTAGGTAGACCCTACCGCGCCGGTGAATACAGGGAAATCCATTTTTATGCTGTTGTCGGCGCCAACGGCTGTCGAACAATCAACCGACGGAAACGTCGCGACATCGGAATCGGCGGCTACACCAAAGGCCCCTACACAGGTGCCCTGAATGTTAAAATGAGAATAATCCACGGGATAATCTTTGTCAGCGCCGGCAGTTATCTTGCCGTAGGGTTGAGGATAGATTACCTCACGGCCTCTGATCGCGGATCGGCCGATTTCGCATGGACCGGGACAGCCATCAAGGCATGTCACGCACATTCCGGAGATTGGGGCCGCTTCGACCCTGGTCTTTGTTTTCGTGGCCGAACTGCGATTGGGTTTGCTGTACGACATATGTCTCCTCCAAAAATATTGAGAGTGAAACGTCTTTCTGTTTTAATCAGAAGTAGACGCGTGTTTTAGGCCAGAAGAAATACAGGCGGGACCAACTAGTTAGTATGACTAATTGGAAAGCCGACTAATATTAGCCAGGATAATATACTCTGTCAAGAAATTTGAACAAGGCTGTTTCTCATGAGCCTTGAGAGATGTTAATAAAGAAATTTGAGTGAAACGAGGTATTGTCATGGAAGGAAAAGCGGTTAATTACAGTCGCATAATAATGGCGATTCAAATGAATCCTGAGGACGCTAACCCTGCAGGCAACGTTCATGGAGGCGTCATCATGAAGTATATCGACACTGCGGCAGGCGTGGTCGCGATCAGACACGCTCGAAAAATTGCCGTCACAGCCTCCATTGACAGACTCGATTTTCATAATCCCGTCTATGTAGGAGATCTCTTGATACTTAAAGCCAGTCTGAATATGGTCGGCCGTAGTTCTATGGAAGCCGGGGTCCGTGTCGAAGCGGAAAATATTCTTACGGGCGAAGTTCGCCACACAGCATCCGCTTATCTGACGTTCGTGGCACTGGACAGAGACGGTAAACCGGCTGGCGTTCCTCCGCTAGTTCTCGAAACGGAAGACGATAATAGAAGAAACTGCGAAGCGCTTGAACGAAGGAGAGTCAGAATGGAGCAAAAGGCGGCCGAGCGTTGTAGGACAAAATGATCATTGACGCTAATTCTCGATCCTATGACAGGAGTAGACTTAACATGACTTGCGATAGGTTCATGCTTGCCGGTTACTACCCTGGGTCGATTGGACGGGTCGTGGAGGCCCATGCTCTCTATTATCACGAACACTGGGGTTTTGACGTCTCCTTTGAGAGTCAAGTAGCGAGAGAGCTTGGAGAATTCACGGGTCGATTTGATACTTCAAGTGACGGTTTCTGGACAGCTCGGGATGGCGACCGTTTTGTCGGATCAGTAGCGATAGACGGTATGAGAACTGATGATGAGGGGGCCAGACTGAGATGGTTTATCGTGGAGCCCGATTGCCAGGGCGTGGGCCTTGGAAAAACCTTGCTGACCGCCGCAGTGGAATTTTGTAAGAATGTAGGCCACAGGAAAGTCTTTTTGTGGACTTTTCGTGGACTGGACCCGGCGAGGAGGCTTTACGAAGGCGCTGGTTTCACTCTCGAGGAAGAACACGAGGTTATCCAGTGGGGCGGCGCGATTGTGGAGCAAAAATTTGAGCTAAGCATCTGAGTGTTCAGTTGGTGTAACCTGGGTCAACGTGCCCATTCCATTACCGGTCTACTGAAACCCGGCGCTAAGTATTCAGCTATCACCTCGATGCCTATACCGCCTCGAGGATTCATGATACCCAGGACCTTCGCCCATCGTGGAGCGCAGGCTTTAATCACATCCTCAAGGACCCTGTTCGTGATCTCCTCATGGAACATCCCTGTGTTTCGGTAACTAAATAGATAGAGTTTGAGGGACTTGGATTCAATACACTTGAGATCCGGGATATATGTGATCGTGATTTTCGCGAAATCCGGCTGGCCGGTTATAGGACAGACACTGGTGAATTCCGGACAGTCAAACCTAATAATATAGTCGCGTGAGGGGTATTTGTTTGGAAAGGTCTCCAAGCGTGTTCGATCATGAATAGAGGGGTATTCCTGCCTGCTGGATTTTAGTATTGTAAGATCATTGTATTCATCTGAAGTCATGATAGATTCCCTTAGTCAAGTTTCTGAATCTTAAGAATAACAGGCCGTTCAGTGCTAAGCAAAGAAATTACTCTTGGAGGATATTTACCGGGAGACTCAATCATTCACAGGCTCGATCCTCGGACGAAACTGCTCGGTCTGTGCGTTTTATTGGCAATCGTGTTTCTTGTGTCAGAGCCATACAGGCTTATCTTTCCATTGACATTGGCCGGCGCCGTAATATTACTGACGCGCCTGGGTTGGCGTGTCTGGGCCAACGGTTTGATGAAATTCAAGCTCATGCTCCTGGTTACGCTAGTGTTAAATTTTGTTTGGGATTCTGATGGCACTCCTATTCAACTCCTGAATTTTGTGTCGCCATTCAGTTATGAAGGCTTGGAGAACGCCCTTTTCCTGGTGGCAAGGATCGCTTTGGCAATAATTTTTTCACTCGCGCTCACTTTTTCAACATTGCCCTGGGATATTGTGAAAGGGTTACAATTTTTTCTTGGTCCACTGAGGATGTTCGGGATATCTGTTGGCGAAACATCTCTGGTGCTTTTCCTGGCCCTGCGTTTTGTTCCGCTACTTCAAGAAGAATGGCGAAGACTTATCGAGGCTCAGGAGTCGCGGGGCATAGACTTTGGCTCAGGGTCTCTCTCAAATCGAACCCGAAGGCTTATGGCTGTAATTATTCCATCAATGCTTCTAGCGTTTCGAAAATCCGAGGAACTTTCTACTGCCATGTCGGCGCGAGGATTCCGACCCGGCGAAAAGAGGACTGAATACAGGACCCCCATGTTTTCAAGTGTTGACGCGTATGCCGGTATCATTATTGTGGTAGGGATATTAGGCATCGTTATTTACTGAAAAAATCAGCATCACAATTTTGAGGCTCGGACTAACTCATTGTACATTCATTGGAATTAGGGCTTGACCGAGTTCAACGGATGTGGTTAAATTACACGTTTATGGAAACTAATTCATACTATTCCAAAAGGAGGGCTCGCGATGGGGGTCCAAGGTTATTCATTTTCTTCCGAATCCGTGACGGAAGGCCATCCCGATAAAGTCGCAGACGGAATTTCCGACGCTGTCCTTGACTCCATGATAGAGCAGGATCCTCGCTCTCGAGTCGCTTGCGAGACTTTAGTTACAACCGGACTAGTTCTGGTGGCCGGTGAAATTACGACCAAGGCTATAGTCGATATCCCGAGCGTAGTTAGGAAAACGGTCTCTTCAATCGGATACACGGATACTGATATGGGGTTCGACAGCGCCACTTGCGCGGTTCTGGTGACTCTCGACAAACAGTCTCCCGATATTTCTATGGGGGTAACGGAAGGTGAAGGGTTATTCAAGGAACAGGGAGCTGGAGATCAGGGCTTGATGTTCGGCTTTGCCTGTGATGAGACACCGGAATTGATGCCCATGGCTATAAGCTACGCGCACAAACTGACATCCCGGCTCACCGAGGCCCGTAAAGACGGGTCCCTGTGGTTCTTGAGACCTGACGGGAAATCGCAGGTTACTGTGAGGTACGAGGGAGGCAGACCCCAGAGAGTGGAAACCGTTGTCATAGCCGCTCAACATTCCCCTGATGTGACTTATGAGAATATCAAAGAAGGAATTATTGAAGAAGTCATCAAGAAGGTCATCCCCGGCGAAATGTTAACTCCTGATACAAAGTATTTGATCAACGCTACGGGAAGATTCGTGGTCGGTGGGCCGATGGGTGACTGCGGTCTGACCGGGCGTAAAATCATCGTTGACACATACGGTGGTTACGGCGCGCACGGAGGAGGAGCATTCTCCGGTAAAGACCCGTCCAAAGTCGACAGATCAGCTTCATATATGGCGAGACATGTCGCCAAGAATATAGTAGCCGCAGGGATCGCAGAGAAATGTCTGGTTCAGGTGGCCTACGCAATCGGTTATCCAGAGCCGGTCTCGATGATGGTAAATACCTACGGCACGGGTAAGATTGATGACGACAAATTGTCTGAAATCGTAACCACTAACTTCAGCTTCAAGCCCGCAGCAATAATTGATTATCTCAAACTGTTGCGGCCGATCTATTACAAGACAGCAGCCAACGGGCATTTTGGGAGAAATGATTCTGATTTTACGTGGGAAGCCACAAATAGGGCTGAAGAGTTACGAAAACTCGCTCAGATATAAGATTACCTAAAATAATCGGTAAATCGCTTTCAATTCCTGCAAGAACACTTTTTTCACAAGTTTTAAGGAGATTCCATGGATTACGATATTAAGGACATCGGCCTCGCTCAGGCTGGACAACTGAGGATAGAGTGGGCCGAGCGCAGCATGCCGGTCCTCCGGATGATACGCGAACGGTTTAGCAAGGAAAAACCACTTTCAGGGATCGTGCTGGCAGCGTGTCTGCATGTTACCACTGAAACCGCATCGTTGGTTCGCACGCTTGCGGCGGGGGGAGCGAAAGTTTATGTTTGCGCTTCTAATCCTCTTTCAACCCAGGATGATGTTGCGGCCGCTCTGGTTTCCGAAGGTTATAATGTGTTCTCAATCAAAGGGGAAGACACCGAGACCTATTATAAACACATAAACGCTTGCCTCGACGTGAAACCGCACATCACAATGGATGACGGAGCCGATCTCGTTAGCTGCATTCATTCTCAGAGACAAAATCTGGTGGACACAATTCTCGGAGGGACCGAGGAAACGACAACGGGTGTTATTC
Organism: Deltaproteobacteria bacterium; assembly: GCA_026388665.1. Lineage (GTDB taxonomy): Bacteria > Desulfobacterota > Desulfomonilia > Desulfomonilales > Desulfomonilaceae > CAJBEZ01. The sequence continues at coordinate 4,638 of JAPLJJ010000241.1, read as the reverse complement.
GGCTCAAGAGTATGGCCGAAAGAGGGGTCTTGCTGTTCCCCGTCATAGCGGTAAACGATTCCAATACCAAGCACTTCTTTGACAACCGGTATGGCACGGGGCAAAGCACTGTTGATGGTATCCTTAGAGCTACAAACCGTTTGATGGCTGGATCATGGTTTGTGGTTGCCGGTTACGGTTGGTGTGGTAGAGGCTTAGCGTCCAGAGCGGCGGGAATGGGAGCCCGGGTAATCATTACCGAGGTGGATCCTCTGCGCGCTCTCGAGGCGGCCATGGACGGCTATTCCGTAATGCCGATGGCTCAGGCCGCGCCACTTGGGGATTTCTTCTGTACAGTTACCGGAGACCGCAGTGTTATCAGGGAAGAACACTTTAAACTTATGAAGGACGGAGCAATAGTTTGCAACTCCGGCCATTTCAACGTTGAGATCGACATCGATTCCCTGGAAAAGATGGCCGTCTCAAGAAGAGTAATCAGGGGCTTTGTCGAAGAGTTCACCATGCCGGATGGTAGGCGAATTGCACTTCTAGGCGAAGGCAGGCTCATTAATCTGGCGGCAGCGGAAGGACATCCTTCCAGCGTTATGGATATGAGTTTCGCTAATCAGGCGCTGGCCTCGGAATTTCTCGTTAAGAACAGCTCGAAATTGTCGAAGCAGGTTCATAAACTGCCTGACCATGTGGATAACGAGATTGCGACGCTTAAACTGGCTTCCATGGGGATCAAGATAGATGTCTTAACCCCTGAACAAGTGGAGTATCTCAGTTCATGGGAGATGGGGACCTGACAAATGTGAAATTCCCGGCCAATGGTCGGGATAAATTCCCCACATGTTTGTGACCACTGTCTGATTAATATTCTCGCCGGGATGTCGCAATTGTCTGCAACATCTCGGCGATTGAAATTACAGCATCTCTTTGTAAGAAACAAATCCGCACAGGTTTGCGTTGTACGGGGTATTCCGATGACCCTGCGATTCTTCGTTCTTCATAAATCAACTACAGGGTAATATTGTTACCCTTATTTTTCATTGGCGGTGATGATTGGTAATCCTGGAAGATCAACAAGAGAAGAAGACCCGTTACTCAGTACTGGTTGTGGATGATGATCCGGAGATCGGACAGTTCATGCTGGACTGCGTAGAACGGCTCGGGCATGAAGTTGAAGGGAGCAACCACCCGCATGAGGCTTTGGATAGTGTTGCCAAGAAAAATTATGACATCGTTGTGACTGATTTGAGAATGCCTGACATGGATGGGCTCACACTCCTAAAGCGAATCAAGACATTAAATGATGATACGGAAGTTATAGTTATTACCGGCTACGCATCGGTCGAAAATGCTCTCGACTGTATCAACGCCGGCGCAGTTGACTATCTGGTCAAGCCCTTTAGTGTTGAACAGGTTCAGGTAGCGTTGGTAAAAACCATTCGTCATATGGAACTTAAGGCCCTTGCTAAAGAACGGGAACGCTATCTAGAGATGTCTTATGAGGACGCTCTGACCGGGGTTTATAATCGTCGTTTCTTCGATGAGGCGCTTAAACTCGAAATTATTAAATCCTCCAGACAGGAAAACCCATTCTGTCTTCTTATGATCGACGTGGATCATTTCAAGAACTTTAATGACTCTTACGGACACCAGATGGGAGATGAAGCTCTGGTAAAACTGGGGAAAGCTTTCAAGTCCGTCTGCCGTGGTTACGACATAGTCACAAGATATGGTGGAGAAGAATTTGCAATAATTTTTCCCGGCGCGTCTAAGGAGATGGCCTCGATTATATGCCACAGACTTATGAATGAAGTGGCAAATGTATCCGAAGAGTTACCCAACACACTTTTATCAGGGAAACTCACTATCTCAATAGGGGTAGCTTGTTTCCCCAACGACGCCAGGACCGGCCGGCAATTAATCGAACGAGCCGACATATCCTTATATGAGGCAAAACGTAGTGGCAGAAATAATTACAAGATATACGGTATGTTCTAAGTTTTGCGTAATCGTCTACCTTAGCAAAAACCCTTAATATTATTATTCTTTCTGTTTTATCCTCTGATTTATCAATATAAATCTCTTGACACAAATCTAAAATGTGATAATCGGCTCGAACATGGGCTCAAAGGAATTCCTATGTGCCGGGCTACTAGGTCTCGTCACGAATTCAATTCGTCAAACAGAGCTTTCAAATTCTCTTCTGGAGGAAAATGGCAATGAGACTTTTTATTATCAGCTCGGTGATTTTGGCAGCGATTACGTGTACTTCTGTAGGTTCAACATTTGCGCAGGACACCGCGGCTGAAATCGCGACACTCCAGCGTCAGATTGATCGATTGCAGAATGTCATGAATCTCGGCGTTGACGAAATCGACCGAGTTGGAGGCCAAGGGGCGCAGGGGTTCGCTCAACAGATCCAAAACTGGAAAAATCAGTTGTCCAACATTGACACCCAGATTGCAAGGATGGATGACCAAATCGCCAATGCGGCCGAGCAACAGCGAGCGGGGCTGACATCGGCCCTGAATAACTTACTGAGGCAAAAGGCTGGGGCAGAGGCCCATCTAGTCCAGTTGGGAATACAGTACGAAAGTGAATTGACTAAACTCAACCAGGAAAAATCCCAATTTACAGGTACATATAATCGAAACATTGAAAATCTTAACACACAGCTCGACAACCTGCTCCAGGTAAATTGCTGCATTAGTGGATCGTGCTCTCAGAAGTCTAGGGCTGACTGCGTTTCCTCCGGAGGAACGGCAGTTACCGATTGCGCCCAGGAATGTCTGAAAATATACTGCTGTAAGGACGGGGTTGTGACGGAAACCACCAAGGCTCAATGCGCTTCTTCGGCAGGGCGTGAAGTGAACTACCCTTCTTATGAATGTGAAGTCTATAAGTGCAAAACTGCATCAGGCGAATGTGTTAATCTGACAAGGGGAGAATGCGAGAAAAACGGCGGTGTCCCAGGTAGCAAGACGGATTGTCCCCAATAATGTTGATGTTTGACCTTTGTCATTTCGAGGAGCCAAGCGACGAGAAATCTGTCCCTGCGGCAGGACAGATTTTTCCCTTGTGAATGAATGGTCGGACGACTCAGCAAATTTGTGGATTTTTTTTCGGAGCGTTGTATGTGCAATTACGCTCGAAATAAAACTAGCATCTGGTGAATTCTCTAAAATCCTTCTCAAATTCCGCTGAAATCTCCTCGGTCAGCGAAGGCTTGACCTCAAGCAAGACTTCGAGAAAAATCTCTGTTGTTAAACGGTAGTCTGCGCCTGCCTTAAGTTCTCTTTCGAATGCCTTCTGTGTCACCTTCCGGAACAAATATTCTATATCTGCAGGCGTGTACAACGGCATCAGGGAAATGAGTTTCTCAACGTCCACCTCGCCAGAGTTGGTTCTAGAGAGATAGTATTCAAATATGGTCCGTTGTCCTTCGATATCGAGCCCACCCACAGGAATGATAAGGTCGAACCTGCCAGGTCTCAGAAGGGCTGTGTCGAGTTGGCGTATGTAGTTGGTAGCGCATACGAGCAATCGCTTTCCCGGTTGCCGTTTAAAAAGTGGGACCTGTTTTAGAAATTCGTTAGTTATGGATTTGTCGATCCTGGACGCCTGGTCGCGCTCGCCTGCGATCTCTTCAAATTCATCGATGAAAATTACAGCTTCTTCAATGCGCCCAGCCTTTTCCATTAGATGCTTCAAGTTTTTACCCAAACGATCTTGCCCGTCAGCCATTAGGTCACTGGGACTGGCCTCAATAAACCACCAGTTCAAGATACCGGCTATGGCTTTTACGAAATGAGTCTTCCCAGTCCCTGGAGGTCCAAAAAAGATAATGGTCTTTGGTGGTACTACCCCATGCTTTTCTGCAAGGTCAACTTCAGTGAGCGGTAGAATAACTCTTTTCTGGATGATCTGTTTGGGCGGTTGGGACTCTGAAATGGTGTCCCAAATAGATCGATCCACTAACTGACCGCCTAATTCTTTCAGGGTATTAACTTTGTCTTCATCTATCTCTTTCTCGGTAATCGCATCAACGTTCTCTGTATAATCCAGACAGGCTACCTTGATCCCGGCGTCTCTTCCAAGCTTTTCCGATAGAAACCACTTGTGCTGAATGATTTTCAACCAGAGTTCCGCCGCTATTTCAGGCTCATACTTTTGGCCCGTATAGCTAGATATCTTTGATGCGCATTCATCAGGTACCGGAACGTCCGTTACAATATCCATAATCTTCTCCTAAAAAAGTTTGGCGGGTAATCCTTTATGAGAGGTACCCGCCTCGTCCACGTTTCCTATCTGTTATGGAATGACATGTCAAGGTTGTTTAAGTTCCCAGCAGATTACTCACTGAAACGCGATCTGGTATTAAGCAGTTACGACTCTTTCTTCTATATGCTTTCACCTTGTTAAGAAATTGCGCAATTTGTGTTAGATTTATGTCAAATGACACACGTTGATGAGACAGTAATCCTTCAGGAAGTTTCTACCCGCGACGGGTTGCAAAATGAACAGCGTCTTCTGTCCGTAGCCCAACGCATTGAAGTCGTCAATGCGACAGCAGATGCAGGCTTGCGCCGTATTCAGATCGGGGCGTTTGTAAATCCCCGCGTGGTTCCTCAGATGGCCGGGTCCGAC
>JAPLJJ010000170.1 GCA_026388665.1 Deltaproteobacteria bacterium | reverse complement strand
GATATTCTCTTTCTAAGCTTCACTGGCGTCTCCTGTGACAAAGCGTTCTTTTTGTTAAAAACACTATACCACGGGCCTGCCCGTGAAGCTCATTTATTACGCATGCTTAAACCCTCAAAAAACACTTTTGCAAGAGGCTCATGTACTTGCCAACAGTCCAAAAGGCGCTTACCCATGAAGCTGAATAGTGACAATCTCTACGGGATCGGTCATAAAAGACAGCGATTCCGAGAAGTGACGCTAATATATGGACAAGGCATTAGAACATCCCAATAGACTAATGGGTGCAGCTTGATGGTTTGATTTCGGGTGACTAATGACACAATTGACAGGTTCTGAGAGATTGACTATCCGCCAAGCCTGCAGGCTCGTTTACCCGTTTGTCCACTTGCAGACTGTCTATTTGTGGATTCGGGAGCGGGTGTTTACTCCCGTAGCGCTAATACAATCCCGATCTGGTCCAGGAGGTGGAACGGAGCTAGATTTTTCCGACCTAACGACCATGGGGCTACTGCATTGCATTTTTCAATCGGGGGTCAAGTACAATCAAATAGTGACAACTAATGACAGGCCAGAATTTAGGGCAAACGGAGTCCAATTTTGGCAGCGACTGGAGCGATCGGGGCGAATTATCATCGAGCCGCTGCTAGGAGAGCCAATATGGGGTCGCCAACTCCAAGAGTTTCTAGAGTTCCACAATTACAACGTGACGATCTATATGAAATCATCTTACCGTATTGACGGCCCTTCTCTTGGCGAAAGGAATTTTAACATTTGGATATGTGGTGGCATGGATCAATGGATGGCATGGAGACTCTTTGAGGAAAGAGGAGACAATTACGGGCAGGCTGTTGCGGGTCATTTCTTTATCATGGCAAGGGATTGGCAGACCTATGTTCAGGAAAGGTTGAGATTGAGAGCGTGAAATATTTTTGCTTGACCTCAACAGTATATTGCACTATATTGTCTAGTAGAATGGGCTTACAGAAAACCAGGACAACGGATGGTACCCGTTTTGTGATGAAAGTGTGCCGACATGGCCAACAATCCGAGGAGTTCTCGTCCGTCCGAGGGCTCGATATAGGAACATCTTTTTTGCAACATGGATTTAGCCGTTATCACTAAAGGCTTTCAGCTCAAACATGTTTGTACTGCCCAGATTCATAAGACTAAAACATGCTCCTCATTACCTGGGAATGGATAAAAATAGGTTCAATACGGAGGTGCGTCCGTTCTTGACCGAGATTCTTATTGGCACTCAAGGAATTGCTTTCGATAGACTTGACCTCGACGCCTTTGCGGATGATTATAAGAGACGCAACGGGCGTCCCGGCAAGAAGAAAGGAGAAAATGAGCCGTGGCGCGAGTGAAGACACGCGGACTCATCAAGAAAGGCCACGTATGGCACATTGATAAAATCGTCAGAGGTTATCGAATTCGAGAAAGCGCTGGAACAGGCGATCTCCAGGAGGCGGAGCGTTACCTAGCGCACCGAATGGAGGAGTTGAGGCAGGTTCAGTGTTACGGCGCGAGGCCTAAGCGAACTTGGCGTGAGGCTGCAATCAGGTATCTGCTTGAAAAGCAAAAGGCTAGCCTGCCACGAGACGCCATCTGTCTCAAGCAACTCGATCCGTTTATTGGTAACCTTACTCTGGAAAACGTTCACATGGGCACACTGCAACCGTTCATCGAGAGTAGGCGCACAAAGGGACTCAAGAGTCGAACCCTTAACTACCCCCTGCAAGTCGTGCGGCACATCTTGAATCTCGCCGCTCGAGAGTGGATTGATGAACGCGGACTATCATGGTTGCCTCAGGCTCCCAAGATTCGCCTGTTTCGTATCGTGGACGCACGTCTACCTCGACCGATCACCTGGGATGAACAGATCCGACTTCTCAACGCCCTACCACAACACCTGAGAGCGATGGCATTGTTCAAGGTGAATACGGGTTGCAGGGAATCTGAGGTGTGTAGACTGCAGTGGTGGCACGAGGCGGAAATTCCGGAAATGGGGACATCAGTGTTCATCATCCCGCGAGAACTGGTGAAAAACCGCGAGGATAGACTTGTCGTTCTGAATAGGACTGCCGCCCAGGTGGTTGAGGCTCAGCGTGAGAGGCATCCGACACACGTTTTTTCCTTCAGGGGGAAACCTGTCGGACGCATGTACGCATCAGCATGGCGCGACGGGAGAATTCGAGCGGGCTTGCCTGACTTGCGGGTGCATGATCTCAAGCACACGTTCGGTCGCCGACTCAGGGCGGCAGGCGTGTCATTCGAGGACAGGCAAGATCTGCTGGGTCATAAGAGCGCCAGGATTACGACCCATTATTCACAGGCTGAACTCGAGCATCTTATAGCCGCCTCCAACAAGGTTTGCGGAGAGAACTCCCGCAAAAGTCCCACACTGGTGGTCTTAAGGGCAAAGAAAGCTGGATTGGGCACCCAAAATCTCTAATGATTCTATGGTGCTCGGAGCGAGAGTCGAACTCGCACACCCTTGCGGGCGGTGGATTTTGAGTCCACTGCGTCTACCAATTCCGCCATCCGAGCAAAGAATAGCGTTCACGCCGACAGCGTTTGCAGACTTTTAATATAACTAGTCCCATCAGGATAATCAAACAAAAATTTCATGACATCTCTCCTTCGTCATCAGGCTAGAGTTGCCTAAAGCTACAAATAGAGGCTCTAAGAAGCACTCATACTTTAAGTTGGAAGCTTCTTACAAAAATATAATAGTTTAAAATTTAATATGTTATATCCAATTAATCAGATTATAACTGATTAATTGTTTTGATATCTCATGGATTATTGATATAATTATTTGTAATAAGAAGGAAATATACTATGGATAATAAACAATATCTCATCGATGATTTCAGTATCAGAGAGAGTTGGCGCATATTTCGGATTATCTCGGAGTTTGTTGATGGTTTTGAGACATTGTCCGAAATATATCCGGCTGTGTCAGTTTTCGGGTCGGCATCCATAACAGAAAACGATCCGGTATATGACATGGCCCGACAGGTCGGGCGCTTGCTGGCTCAAAGCGGTTTCGCAGTAATTACCGGTGGGGGGCCGGGAGCTATGGAAGCGGCCAACAGAGGAGCGATGGAAGCGGGTGGTAAATCAGTAGGGTTATCGATTCAGCTTCCCAGAGAACAGGCATCCAACCCTTACACCAACGTCAAGCTAAACTTCAGATATTTTTTTGTGCGTAAAGTCATGTTCGTGAAGTACGCTATGGCATACGTAATTCTGCCCGGTGGATTCGGCACTATGGATGAGCTGTTTGAATCCATGACCTTGATTCAGACTCACAGAATTAAGCCATTCCCAGTAATAATGCTTGGCAAAGATTATTGGAAGGACCTTATCTCATGGATCAAGAAAACCATGCTCGGCAAACATCGCATGATATGCCCCGATGACATGGATTTGTTTCAGGTGACTGATGATCCGGAGGCAGCGGTATCCGCCATCAAGAGAATCGTAATAGTCTGACATCAATATCCGGTCTTGTTCAATGGTTGTGTTCAAGTGGATTTCAAAGAAGCTTCACTAAAATTTAAGAGGTTTATTGAGACTGAAAAGGCGAGGTCTAACGAAACTCTCCGCGCCTATATGTCCGATCTTAAGGACTTTAGGCTTTTCCTAGAGAACGCCGGAAAACTCAACGTAATTGAGGATATAGATCAAATTACCGCTTTTCATGTAAGAGGATTTGTTGCGAGTCGTTTTACAAAACTAAAGAAAATATCAGTTGGAAGAAAGCTCGCCGCTCTGCGGACTTTTTTCCGATTTCTCACCCGAGATGGCTTTCTTAAGAACAATCCAGCTTTGTCCGTGAGCGCTCCAAAGCGGGAGAAGCCATTACCTCGGGCCTTGAGCGTCGATGATGTTGACCGGTTCTTCTCAAGGAATCAGGAAGGTCTGAAAAGGGACCTTGCGATATTTGAACTTATGTACTCATCCGGTTTACGGGTAAGTGAACTGACTTCATTACAAGTTGGAGACGTTGATCTCGAGAACGGCTGGGTTAGGGTTATAGGGAAAGGTTCCAAAGAGAGATATTGCCCGGTTGGGGAAAAGGCGATCGAGAGTCTGAGGGCATACTTACCGGAGAGATTAATGATTTTGAATGCACATCCGGACGTCAGAGGAGTTAAAGCGTTGTTCCTCAATAACAGGGGAGGGCGGCTTTCTTCGAGACATGTTCGACGACTCATGAAATCATGCCTTGACACTGCGAATTTGGGGCGAGACGCGTCACCTCACGCTTTTAGACATTCTTTCGCTACTCACTTGCTACAAGGGGGTGCCGACCTGAGGTCGATCCAGGAACTACTAGGTCATTCAAGCCTTTCGACAACTCAGAGGTATACCAAAGTTGATCTTGGGAAACTCATGGAGGTTTACGACAAAGCTCACCCCCGAAGCGGATTCCATGATTCCAATAGTGATTCCAAAACGTGATTTGCCCAATTTAGCGTAAAACGTTATCATGCAAAAAATTCCTTGATAAAGATTTATACTAAATGAAATTAGTTACGCGTTCTACGACCATTCTTTGCGTCCGACGCGGCGAGAATGTCGTTATGGCAGGAGATGGTCAAGTCTCTCTTGGTGAGACGGTAGTAAAAAGCTCTGCGAGAAAAGTGAGGGTGGTCGGAAAGCAGAAGAGCGTTCTGGCTGGTTTCGCTGGATCAACGGCCGATGCTTTGACCCTCCTCGAAAAGTTTGAGCAGACTCTTGAGAAATATTCGAACAACCTTGCTCGAGCCGCAGTGGAATTGGCTAAAGATTGGCGGACAGATAGAGCTTTAAGACGTCTTGAAGCTCTACTCATAGTAGCGGACAGGGAAAAGACCCTGCTACTTTCCGGCACCGGAGACGTGGTAGAACCTGACGATGGGGTGATAGCCATTGGTTCCGGCGGGAATTTCGCTCTTGCCGCCGCACGGGCGCTTATGCGTCATACGGATCTGGACCTAACCGAGGTTGTCAAGGCCGCGATGTTAATTGCTGCGGAAATATGTGTTTTTACCAATGAAAATCTGATAATTGAATCAATCTGATTCATTCTCGGATCGCGGGGTTTCGGTTCACAAACAGTTTTTCTCGAATACCACATGGAGCAAACTATATCTATGGAAACACTTACTCCACGACAGATCGTTCAAGAGCTGGATAAATATATTATAGGTCAAGATAACGCGAAACGCATGGTCGCTATCGCGTTGCGAAATAGATGGAGGCGGAGACAGGTTCCGGAGGAACTGAGAGACGAAATCGCTCCGAAGAACATTATTATGATTGGCCCAACCGGTGTAGGAAAGACTGAAATTGCACGACGACTTGCTAGATTGGCTCAATCTCCTTTCTTGAAGGTTGAGGCTTCTAAATTTACCGAGGTTGGATATGTCGGTCGTGATGTCGAATCTATGATTCGTGATCTAATGGAAATCGGCATCAACATGGTGAAGGAAGCAGAATATCAAGCCCTACGCCCTAAGGCCGAAGAACAGGCCGAAGAGCGACTCCTTGACATATTGCTGCCTGTCAGATCACCGAGAAAATTGAGACGCAACCCTGCTACCGTATTGTCAAAGGAAAACGAAGGTGAGCTGGAGGTTGCTCAACGTACTCGTGAAAAATTCAGAAGATTGCTGAAAAATGGAAAGCTGGATGACCGCGAGGTTGAAATTGAAACTCAGGTAAACGCTCTCCCTGTGGTTGAAATTTTCTCGCCGGGAGGGATGGAAGAAATGGATATCAACATTAAGGACATGATGTCCAACTTTTTCCCTGGGAAGACTAAGCGAAGACGCGTGAAAGTTCCTGAAGCCCTCGGAATGTTGGTGCAGGAAGAACTGAATAGGCTCCTAGACAATGACAAAGTGGCTAAGAACGCCAAAGAGCGTGTGGAACAAACAGGAATAGTTTTTATAGATGAGTTGGATAAAGTTGCCAGCGCTCATGCCTCGGCTCACGGACCTGATATTTCACGAGAAGGTGTCCAGCGAGACCTGCTGCCTATTATCGAAGGTAGTAACGTAAATACTAAGCACGGTGTGGTAAAGACGGATCACATACTGTTCATTGCCGCCGGAGCGTTTCATGTTTCAAAGCCATCGGATCTTATCCCGGAAATTCAGGGTCGTTTTCCGTTACGGGCCGAATTGTCTGCACTTACAAGGCATGATTTCGTCAGAATTCTAACAGAACCCCGAAATGCTTTAGTGAAACAGTATCAGGAACTCTTGAAAACAGAGAGTGTGTCTCTGGAGTTCACAAGAGAATCCATTGAAGAAATTGCGATTCTGGCGGAAGAAGTCAATGAACGGGCTGAGAATATAGGCGCAAGACGGCTTCACACCATTATGGAGAAACTACTCGAAGAAATATCATTCGACGCCCCCGATATGGGCGGGGTGGCGATCACTGTGACTCCTGAGATGGTCCAAGATCGACTCAAGGACATAGTAAAGAGCGATGACTTGAGCCGATACATTTTGTGAATTGTTCATGTTTCTTTCCTTCTTGTTTACTGGCTCAAAAATTGCATGATATCTATAGGGCCATTGCTTATGGCAAAGTCCGGGTCCCAATAAACGGTTCATTTCCACTTAACCATAAACCTGAACATTTCAAGAAGCTTAGATTACGGTCTTAACAAATGTCAGTTGCACTTCTAGGAACCTGTTTTCCGTCGGCCTGTCGCTCTGACCAAACCTAACTTGAACTGAAGGAGGTACCACATGGATAACGATCGGTTACTCAGGTCCATTCTTAACAGTATCTCCGAAGGTGTGATGACTTTGGATAAAGATTGGAAGATCGCTTCTTGGAATAGAGCAGCGGAGAAGCTAACAGGTTTCTCTCGAGAAGAGGTGTTGGGAACCGAATGTGCGAAACTTTTTAGAAGCCCAGTCTGTAGAGAGAACTGCCCGGTGGACAGAGCTTTGTCTTGTGGACATCCCTATCAAGATGTCGAAGTAGCGATTAGAAATAAGCGCAACGAAGTTATACATTTACTTGTCAACGCGGCGCCATTGTACGATCCGGATGGTGGAATCATCGGTGGTCTAGAGACATTTCGTGATGTTTCGAAGAGCTATTGGATGCAGGAGGAATTACAGCGCCATTATGGTTACAACACTATCATTGGTCTAAGTGAGCCCATGCGTCAAGTCTACGAGTCTCTCGATTCATTAATGAACACGGACACAACTGTCTTGATTCAGGGAGAATCAGGTACTGGCAAAGAGCTGATCGCAAGAGCATTGCATTTTTGTGGTCCTCGCAAGGATAAGTCTTTTGTTGCAATAAACTGCTCAGCTCTCCCCGAGGGCGTCCTTGAAACCGAATTGTTCGGTCACGTTAAGGGTGCGTTTACCGGGGCTATTCAAAATCACGTCGGGAAATTTGAACTGGCAAATGGTGGGACGCTTTTTCTTGATGAAATCGGTGAAATAAGCCAGGCGATACAAGTGAAATTGCTTAGAGTGCTTGAAGAGAGGGAGATTCAGAGAATTGGTGACAATCGGAGCATTAAGATTGATATAAGACTTATAACCGCTACGAACAAAGACCTATACAAAAAGACCCTGGAAAATACCTTTAGAGATGACCTCTACTATCGTCTCAGTGTATTTCCCTTACATCTGCCGCCTCTACGAGATCGCGTAGAAGATATCCCTTCATTGGTAAGCCACTTCATCACGAAACTCAATAAGCAAATGGGCAAGAACATCCAGGGGATTGCTGCTCGGGTATTTGAGATACTCGAAGCATATTCATGGCCCGGCAATGTTAGGGAACTGGCGAATGCCCTGGAATATGCATTTGTACACGCCAAGCAAAGCTTCATTTACCCAGGAGATCTTCCTCTCAGATTGGTTGATTCTGAGCCTCTGACGCCACGCAGGACTGAGCAGACGCATATGAAACTGGACTCAGTAGAGAGACAACTGATCGTAAAAGCTCTAGAAGCTTCAGATTGGAAGAAGAGCCGTGCCGCTTCCTACTTGGACATGAGTCGGACCACGTTGTGGCGCAAGATGGAGAAATACGGGATTGGCGATTGAATCAAGGTACGAAACAATGTTTCAGAACCGCAACGTTTAGCAATGTCTTGTTATTGTAAGGTGTTACCTCCATTTCCCTCTAGAGTGTCCCAAAAATGAAACATCGTCTAATAACAATACCGGTCTTTCGACGATTAGTCTGATCTCATCTCTAAAAACCTGCCATTCCTATAAGATAACCCCTTTAAATTCATAATATTTAAAGACTCCCCTGAGATGTTCTGAAAGAACAGCCTCGTGGCATTAACCTTGCTTATCCATGGGCAAGTGTCGAGTCTGATTTGTAAAAACGGGGATTTCCCCATCAGCCTCTCATGGAACCGGAGCCAACGACCTAAAAGGAGGGACGGGTTATGCCAAAAAAAATCCTGGTCATAGACGACGAGCCTGACGTACTGCTTTTTCTGGGAACCCTACTAAGGAAAAATGGGTATGAGGTCTGTGAAGCTGGTGACGGAGTCGAGGGACTCAAAAAGGTTATCGACGAGAAGCCCGATTTAGTCTGCCTTGATTTGCTGATGCCCGAGAAGACAGGAATCAAAATGTATCGGGAAATGAGGAAAGACGAAAAACTAAAATCAGTTCCAGTAATCATGGTAACTGGCTTTTCAGCCTCTCCAATCGGATACATGGATTTCAAAAATTTCATTCATCACCGCTCGATACCAGCACCAGAAGGATACATAGAAAAGCCCGTGAATAGAGAAGAATTTCTCAAGGCGGTCAAAGAAGTTCTGGGTGAATGATTGTAGGGCGTTCATCTCCGCCCTGGGCCGATTTGTTAAGCGGAAATCGGAGGTCCACCTTGAGCCGGTTCTACGAAAAATGGACTGCCCTGAGAATGGGATTGGGGTTCAAGATCGCTTCGAGCGTGGGTCTGATCCTGCTGGCCTCATATATCGTGTTCGTTTATCTGATCGTGGATGTTCAACAGCGTTTCTATTTCGACCAGATTATTCGGGAGGCCGACAGATTCAGCTCCGCAGTAATGAACGCAACCTACAGCAGCATGCTCCATGATGACAGGGAAGCGACGAAATCATTCATTCATGAAATTGGAAGTCAGGAAGAAGTCTC
>JAPLJJ010000081.1 GCA_026388665.1 Deltaproteobacteria bacterium | reverse complement strand
TTCGTTTATTTCTGGTCGAGGCTGACGTGCCTCTTAATGTTGTGGATTGGGTAAATATCACCCGGTCTCGGCTGATACCGGAGTGTAATTTCCAGGTCCACATCTATAACCCCCCGTGGCAAAGGGATTTCGATAGTCTCTTCCTTGGGGGTGAAGGGCTGAATGCTTGTATCTCGAATGAAACCCAACTTTTTGTCAGGTCCCAAGACCATATGGTTTGACCGAGAATCGGTAGCCTGGGCCATGTAAATCTTCGACGTCTGGAATATTTTTTTGCCGTCAGGATCGCTTGCGGTCACATCCAGGACCACTTCAGTCTTGGACGGTCAACCGTCAGGGATGCGATGGCCCGCTTTACTTGTGATTTTCGTATTTACCACTACCATAGGCCTGACATCCCCCTCCTTAGGCTGGAACGAATACGCCAGCGTCCGAACCTGCATAGGAAGAGCATCTCTCAACCGCTCCGACAATTCGGCCCGATTATTAAAATTCGGGGGCATGTAGTGGTCACCACCCGGCATGTGGCATTGCTGGCACGTCTCTGTACCGCCGGAAGGGATGTACGCGTGTAGATAGCTCCCATACAGAGTGGCGCACTGGACTGGGGTCTCAAATTCGAGGTTCGGACCAAGCCCGTGGCATTGCCCGCACATCAACGAATTCTTAAGGAGAGGACTTTCCTTGACAGGGGTCTTTGGGTGATCATTTATGTCTTTGTTCCCATAAATGACATTTTTTTCGGGTCGGCCATGCACAACGGCCTTTTCATTATGGCAGACCAAACAACTGATGTTCAATTTGCGAATAGTTGCCTTGTCATCTTTCAACACGGCCTCAGCGATTTCGGCGGCTACCGAGTCCGTCGCGTACTTAATCTGGGGAAAGTGGCATTTGAAACAAGGGAAGTTCTCTTTTGTAGCTTTCTCCCCAGGCTTAACGGCGAGCGGTCCCCTCTTGAGATATCCTGTGATGAATATCTGGTCATTCAGCCCCATCAGTGGCCGAGCGTGGTGGGACTTCTCCCATTGAGTGTAAATCTGCTCATGACATTCTTTGCAGCTCGAAGAATCAAACATCTTCACCAGTTCCACGAGCGAATTGACTTGGGCTTCGGACTTGCCTTTAGCCAGGGCTGAGTTGTCCAGAAATAAAACGAGAGCCATTCCTAAAATTATCAATGTAAATGTTGCGCTATGAAATTTGAGGATGGTCGAGAGTCTATAATTTTTGTTCATTTTCCCTCATGCGCCCTATGACCGGAAAGTAAATTTCAGTTTCGGAAAGATTCATTTTTTACTTTTTAGATGCTACTATCGCGAAGACAATGGGTCAAAGATTTTTTTGAGTTTTCCTGACAAGCCGAACTATTGGTCCAGTTCGTAAGTCTCGGCGTATATTCAGTTTCTGCAGGATCAACATGATTCGAACAAGGTTGTCATTACTTTGCCCAACAGGCATCAATCCAGGCGCTTTTTTCATTGTTTCTTTAACGATCATGGGGGCTTTTTTGAACGTTGGGTGCTCAGATAGAGAACAATCTAAGGTTGTAGATTTTTCGAACACAGTCATTTTGGAGAGACCGGACACGAGAGAGCACGGGGATAATCAGTTGCGAATAGCAATTGGAGCAATGGTTTCCCCAAAAGAGTCTCTTTCAACTTATCAGGAATTGTTGGATTATCTTGGGGAAAAACTAGGGAAGAAGATAGTTCTTGAACAGAGGAAAACTTATAGCGAGATCAATGAATTATTGGGCAAGGGCGAGGTTGATTTGGCCTTTGTATGTTCAGGGCCTTACGTAGTGGGCAAGGACAAGCATGGTTTGGAATTGCTGGCAGCTCCTGAAGTTAATGGATCACATTTCTACAATGCTTATCTCATTGTAAACAAGAATAGCCGATTTAGGGCCCTTGAAGACCTTCGAGGTAAAGCCTTCGCCTTCACAGACCCGGATTCCAACACCGGCAAGCTTGCCCCTTCCGCCTGGCTTAAAAGGATCGGAGAAAAGCCTGAAACCTTTTTCGGCTCTTTTATTTACACTTACAGCCATGACAATTCCATACTAGCTGTTTCAAAGGGTGTGGTGGACGGAGCGTCGGTTGACGGACTGGTATGGGAATACTTTAACAAAACCAACCCGAACATTACCTCCAGGACAAGGGTTATTCTAAAGTCCGAGAACTACGGAATGCCTCCTCTTGTAGCCTCCAGACAGGTCTCAGAATCAACGAAGGAAGCAATCAAGAAGGCGCTTTTCGGGATGCGATCTGACAAAAAAGGCGCTGAAATACTGGACCGTTTAATGATTGACCGGTTCGTGGCGGCCAAAGACGATTGGTATAATTCAATACGGGCAGTTCTAGAATCGTCCGAGACTAGCATGGAGCCAAAGAATGGGTTTCCGCAGCCTTAAGACTAAGCTGTTGGTGGCAGCCTCATTGCTCGTTATCAGCAGCGGGTTGGCCCTGTCTTTGCTTGTTTCTCGACAATATAGCGAAAGTCTGATTGATTCCGCCAAGGTCCAGGCCGGGAATTTGGCGCACGCTCTGGCGATGGAGTCTGCCGACAAGGTCCTCACCCACGATCTAGTAGCTTTACAAAAGTCGCTTGATCACCAGATGAAGAGCAATCTATCATTGGCTTATCTCTTTGTAGTTCGTGATGGGCAGGTTTTGGCTCACACCTTTGATAAAGGTTTCCCACAGCAGCTTCTGGACGCAAATAAGGCAACTTCGGAGGATCAAGGTAATGGACAGACGATTGTTTCAACGAACGGAGAAAGATTCATCGATATCGCTTGGCCAATTTTCGAAGGAAAAGCGGGCCTGTTAAGACTCGGAGTTTCAGAGAAGCCTCTTGAGAGGCAGGTCGGTGATTTGCGCCTTAACATGAGCCTGATAACCCTGTTCATACTGCTTAGCGCTCTTGCTGGAAGCCTGTTTTTTGTTAGAAGAATTACCCGCCCACTAGGACAACTCGCTCGATCCGTTGAAAACATCAACCGAGGCTCTTGGGACGTTAAGGTTAACGTGTCAGGGCAAGATGAAGTGGCGATTCTGGCCGACTCATTCCAAAGCATGGCGGGGCGATTGAAGGAGTATACTCAGCGATTAGAAAAACAAAAGCTGGAGCTTGAACGGGTCCACAATCAAACTCGAACTTTCTGCGAGATAGTTCGTGAGCTGGGCTCTCTCCCCAATTTGCATGATTTAGGACAAACCCTGATTTCCAGACTGAGTGACGTAGTGCTGAATGGTCAAATATCCATACTCTTATTAAATGAAAACAGAGAGTTTTTTTTCATTATTACAGATCGGGAAATTGTTACATTACGCGATCCAGATCAAGTAAACCGGGTAATCCAGGTTGTTGACAATTTAACCGAGCCTAAACTTGAATCCAGCTCCTGTTTGCGTGGTTTATCCCTGCCCGATTCGTTCAAGCGCTCCGATCGGGAAGCAATCGTCCCAATCAAGGCTGAAGGAAGGGTTTACGGCATTCTGGTGATTGGTTGTTCCCCGACGTGTAAGTGTGACTCTGAAGAGATGCGGATGGCAAGTCTCATTTTAGATCAAGCCGGTGGAGTTATTAAACGTTCAATCACTCATGAAGAGGCTATTCTCAATCTTCAACAGAAACTTGACTCCTCTTCGGAGTTCAGTGGCATAATTGGTAAAGACCTTAAAATGCAGATAGTCTATCGACTCATTGAAGATATCGCCCCGACTGACGCTACAGCGTTAATTCAAGGAGAAAGCGGCACAGGTAAGGAGTTGGTGGCAAAGGCCATTCACGAGCGAAGTGAGAGAAGTGACAAGCCATTCGTAGTGATTAACTGCTCGGCCTATCCGGAAACCCTTATTGAAAGTGAATTATTCGGCCACGAAAGGGGCGCTTTCACCGGCGCATTGAAACAGAAGGCCGGGAGATTTGAACAGGCCGATGGCGGTACGGTCTTTTTGGATGAGATTGGAGAAGTTCCACCCCAAGCTCAAATCAAGCTACTTAGGGTTTTGCAGACTCAAAGGTTTGAGCGATTGGGCGCCGAGCAGACAATTTCAGTCAATGTCAGGATCCTAGCCGCAACCAATAAGAATCTATTGGCTGAGGTACAGAAGGGAAGCTTCCGGGAAGACCTGTTTTACAGGTTAAATGTTATCCCTATCAATATACCGCCACTCAGGGAACGCCGAAACGATATCCCTCTGTTGGCCCGGTATTTCCTGAAACGTTTTAGTTCTGAGCAAGGAAAGAACATTCAGGAATTCAGTTCCGAAGCTCTCAGGATGCTGATGGACTATTCCTGGCCCGGCAATGTGCGGGAACTTGAAAACAGTGTCGAACACGCTGTGGTTAGGTCTAAGGGACATATAATCGAAGCCGGGGACCTGCCGGGTTCTCTCAAGATGGTTGATTCAATAGTTCAACCTCGTGATGTTCCGAACCTTTCCGAGAATGAGAAGTCCTTCCTGGAAAAGGCTCTCTCCAGAAATGATTGGAACAAGAAAAAGACGGCTCAAGAACTTGGAATAGGTCGTAGCACACTTTATTCAAAACTCAAGAAATACCGCATAGTGAAACCGACCCTGCAATGACCGCACAGAATGTCTCGCCTCCTTATGGACTGTGTCTAGATTCGGGACACGACAACCTACCATAATTTCTAACAAATCCGTTACATTCTTTTTTGTGTTCAGAATCGAGACACATCTTCTGGCCGATCTGCTCACCTCCCAATCCTGTTTTAGCCTTCATAGCCCCGTCCACCACGAATGGCATATGGTTTGCAACTACTTACCGAAAACTCCCGCTTTGGAGCACCCTCCAATGAAAGACCCTATCATCGTGATCGATGCCGACAAAAAAACCTGTCGCTCTACTTGTAACATGTTGGAAGCACACCAGTATCTCGGCATACCATCCCACTCATTAGCAAACATCGCAGACCTTATAGAAAAAAAT
>JAPLJJ010000240.1 GCA_026388665.1 Deltaproteobacteria bacterium | reverse complement strand
TGGTATTGGATCAACCGGACAGGGAGGAACGGTTGATACATGATTGATCTCAGCGAAAGCAAGATAGTTGCTTATGAGGCTCTAGTGTCCATAGACTTTGCTGGGGTATTTGTATCTCTGATCGCGGGAACAGCGCTTGGTTTATTATACTTCGGCGGCCTGTGGCTCACTGTAAAACGACTTCCTAAATCGTCACTTCCCGCATTGCTGACTATGGGTAGCTTCTTAGTCAGGACAGGCATAGTCATTTTGGGCTTTTACTATATTATGGAAGGGCGACTGGAGAGACTTCTGGTGGCCATGGTAGGGTTTCTAATTACACGCATATTTCTTGTTCGGCTGATTAATCCTGTTCAAGCAAAGCTTCGCAAGACATAGGACCGACGAGATAACCGATGGTGAGTGAAACTATTACCCCTGATCAGGTGATTTTTTGGCAGCGAGGTTTTCTGGTTCTGAACTCGACCATTTGTTATACGTGGGGAGTTATGGCTTTGCTCACTTTTGGCTCATGGCTCATTACACGGCGTCTGTCCTGTGACGCAAGATTGTCCAGGTGGCAAAATCTACTTGAAATAATAGTTGTTTTTGTCCAGCAGCAGATTAGAGAAATCACTAATCAAGAGCCGGCCCGCTATTTACCATACATTGGAACTCTCTTTTTATTCGTGGCGGTCTCGAATGTGTTGGAGGTGGCGCCTGGTTATCATGCCCCCACAGCGTCGCTCTCCACCAATTCCGCTCTAGCTATAAGCGTGCTGTTCGCAGTTCCTATATATGGAATTACTGAACAAGGTTTTTTCTCTTATGTCAGGCATTATGTTCAACCCTCCGTGCTAATGCTGCCATTTCATATACTGGGAGAACTTTCCCGCACACTGGCGCTGGCAGTAAGACTTTTCGGCAACATGATGAGTGCGGCGAAGATTGCGGCTATACTATTGGCCGTTGCCCCGCTTTTCTTACCCATATTGATGAATGCGCTGGGGTTACTCATTGGTCTGATTCAAGCCTATATATTTGCTATATTAGCCATGGTTTACATTGCTTCAGCGGGGAATGCGCACCGCGCAAAAAGTGAAGATCACCATGGAGAAAAGTTCGAAAAACGGGAGAAGAGACATGGATAGCTTGACAATAGTGGGAGTGGTTTCAATTATCACCGCTGGGGCCTGTATGGCAATCGGCTCTATTGCTCCTGCACTTGGAGAAGCCAGGGCGGTTTCGAGCGCATTGAGTTCCATCGCCCAACAACCCGACGAGGCGGGAACTATATCTCGAACACTTTTTGTAGGCTTGGCAATGATTGAATCCATGGCAATCTATTGCTTTGTTGTTTCCATGATTCTTATTTTCGCCAATCCTTTCTGGAACTATGTGGTGTCCAAGACCGGAGGATGATTGATGCTCATAGACTGGTTTACCGTCATAGCCCAGATCATCAACTTTTTGGTTCTCGTGGTTCTTCTAAAGCGATTCCTGTTCGATAAGATAACAAGCGCGATGGGCGAGAGAGAGAAAAGAATCGCTTCTGCCTTGGAAGATGCCGATAGCACGAGAAAACTCGCCGGAGAAGAGGCTGAACGATATCGTCGGATGAACCAGGAACTTGAAGATAATCGCAACCGAATTCTTGCTGAGGTTAAAGACGAAGCGCTATCCATCCGACAAAGGTTGATTCAGAGTGCCCGCTCCGAGGTGGAAAATGTCAAGGCCGTATGGTGTGAATCAGTCGAGCGAGAAAAGAATTCGTTTCTTGTCGAGCTACGCAGCCGTATAGGCAAAGAGGCCGTGTCTGTTGTTCGCTCTGCGTTGTCAGACCTGGCAAACGTTGAACTGGAGCAACGAATTGTCGATGTATTCGCAGAACAATTCCGAAACATGTCCGAAGAAAAAAGACTGGAGATCAGAAATATCTTTCAAGCAACAGCCCGAGAGATAAAAGTTAACACGGCGTTTGACCTTTCAGACGACCAAAAGAAGGCCATTGTGGGGTTGTTGCAGAGTCATATTGCGAAAGAGCTTCCAGTAGGATTTGAAAGGTCCGATAATAATGTCTGTGGTATTGAATTGAGGTTTCAAGGTTATAAGATTGGTTGGAGCATTGAGTCATACCTCAAGGGTTTTGAGAAAGCCATCTCAAGTGCTCTTGATGGTTTAACCGAACGATCAATTTTGAAAAGCGGCTGAAGCTTTCATTTATATGTCGAGCATACGATGAACCACGATACAGCAAAAGATAAGTCAGGTCTCGGGTTACTCCTGGAAAATACAATTTCAGCTTTAGACCTAGGTCTTGAAGAAAGTAAACCGGTTCTAGATTTGCAGGAAGCAGGCGCCATCACCTCTGTTGGGCAGGGAGTGGCCAAGATTTCGGGCTTGTCGCGTGCGAGGTCTGATGAACTGGCCATTTTTCCTGGCGACAAATTAGGGATAGTTTTCAACGTGGACTTGCAAGAAGTGGGAGTGATCCTGCTCGACAATGATCAGAGCTTGCATGCCGGTTCTGAGGTAAATCATACAGGACGTGTCCTGGAAGTCCCTGTGGGGAATGAACTAATCGGTAGGGTCGTAGACGCTATGGGTCGTCCGTTGGACCAACAAGGACGGATGAAAACGTCGACCCGGTGGCCCGTTGAGCGTGAGGCCCCAAATATCATGGACCGCGATCCTGTGGTAGCGCCACTTCAAACAGGTATTAAGGTCATTGACGCATTGATCCCAATTGGACGAGGCCAAAGAGAACTGATACTTGGTGATCGTCAGACCGGGAAGACGGCTATTGCAATTGACACAATCATAAACCAGAAGGGTAAAAACGTTATTTGTATTTATTGCGCAATCGGGAAACAGTCTGCATCCGTAGCGAAAATTATTAAGGAACTCCGTAATCACTCCGCCATGGATTACACTATTGCGCTTGTTACAACTGCCGAAGAACCCCCTGGGCTACAGTTTGTGGCCCCCTATGCCGCGACAACCATGGGCGAGTATTTTATGGAGCAGGGCTTAGATGTGCTGGTTGTTTTTGACGATCTTACCTGTCATGCCCGTGCCTATCGAGAAATTTCCTTGCTTTTGCGTCGTCCTCCTGGTCGGGAAGCTTACCCCGGAGATATCTTTTATATACACTCCAGACTTCTGGAACGTTCAACACATTTGAGGAGAGAATTAGGTGGTGGTTCTCTGACTGCTCTTCCAATTGCAGAGACCGAAGCGCAAAACATCGCAGGGTACATTCCCACAAATCTCATTTCTATAACCGATGGTCAAATTTACCTGTCTCCTCGCCTCTTTCAAAAAGGAGTACTGCCTGCGATAGATGTCGGAAAATCAGTGTCCCGTGTCGGCGGCAAGAGCCAGTTGAACGCTTATCGATCGGTAGCAGGTGATTTGAGGCTTTCTTACTCGCAATTTGAGGAATTAGAGGCATTCTCAAGGTTTGGGACAAGGCTTGACGAACAAACCCGCAAAACACTGGAACGCGGACGCCGAGTCAGGGAAGTCCTTAAACAGGGACAATTTGAACCAATATCCGTCCCGGAACAACTTTCGGTTTTACTGGCAGTCAATGCGGGTATACTGGATGAAATCCCTGTCAAAGCCATAACCGCTACGGAAAAAGAGATTAGAAAAGGAGTAAGGGAAAAGGCGCCGAATCTGTGTGACAGGATTTGCCGGGACGAGCCGCTGAGTTCAGTAGATAGAGACACAATTCTCAACTTAGCGGCCACAGTAACCCAGTTAATGGCCACTTAACCAAATATGGATACTATCGAATCCCTTAGGCTCAAGATCGTAACTGCGGAAGAACTCAGGTCCGTCGTTAAGACCATGAAGGCTTTAGCGGCAGTAAATATCCGTCAATATGAAAAGGCTGTGGAGGCCCTTGCGGAATACAACCATGCCGTTGAGACCGGCCTTCAGATAGCGCTTCGAAATAAAACACGGTGGGCTGTGAAGGCCACACCCGCTCCGAGACATAGTTTAATCGGTGTGGTTCTGGGCTCGGACCAGGGGATGTGTGGTCAATTCAATGAACTCATAGGAGAGTATGTCTGTGAGCATCTAGGGAAGCTGAATAGTTCTAAAGGTCACGAGGCAATGCTAGTAGTGGGAAGCCGTCTCGCCGAATTCCTGTTGGAAAGAGCTATGGATGTCCGTGAAGTATTCATGGTCCCAAGTAGCGTGACCGGCATAGTCTCCCTGGTTCATGACTTGCTTATAAAAATGGATGAATTGAGAGCGCTACTCAATTTGGATCAAGTGGTCGTTTATTATAACAAACAGGTTTCCAATACCAGTTTCGCTCCATTCGAAGCGAAACTGCTTCCGGTTGATCTTGAATGGCTCAACAGGCTCAAGAACAGGGGATGGCCGTGCCGCTCCCTTCCTACTTACACGATGGATTGGGACCGGCTTTTCTCAGCTCTAGTATGGCAATATTTGTTTGTGTCGATATATCGCGCCGTGGCTGAGTCCATGGCAAGTGAGAATGCCGCGCGTCTTGCTTCAATGGAAAGAGCTGAAAAGAACATTGAAGAACGAATCGAGGACCTAAATCTGAAATACCATCAGTCTCGCCAACTATCCGTAACCGAAGAACTTCTTGATATCGTAGCCGGATTCGAGGCAATTACTTCTAAACCCGAAAAATATGACAGGGGCCGGAAAGGTCAAGGAGCTTGAGACAGTTGTCATACGCTTAGCAGCTATTCGCTGAATTGTGGACTCGTTGTATTGGTTTTTTGGCCCAATCCTCTTACATCGGGGTTTCGTTTTGGACCGAAATGCTGTTCATTGTGCCGCCGTGTGAGATTCTCCCGTCATAAAGCTTCAAAGTCCTTTTTGCTCTACTCGCTACCCCGGGGTCGTGAGTCACCATGACGACCGTTCGTCCATCTTGGTTCATCTGGTCTAAGAACCCGACGACTTGTGCGCTTGTTTCGGGATCGAGGCTGCCAGTGGGCTCGTCTGCCAAGATCACGCCGGGATCATTGGCGAGCATGCGGGCCAGAGCTACTCTTTGCTGTTGCCCCACGCTAAGTTCGCATGGTTTGTGCTCAAGTCTGTCACCCAACCCGAAGCGCTCGAGCAGACGAACAGCCCTCTTTTTCTGGTCCTGTTCGTCAAATCCAGCCAGAAGAAGCGGCATCTGAACATTCTCTAACGCCGAGAGGTAGGGAACAAGGCTGAATGTTTGAAAAACAAAGCCAATTTTCCGTCCCCTCAACGCCGCTCTTTGGTCCGGGGCCAAGTCATAGATCGATTGACCATCAATCTCGACTCTACCTGCAGAGGGTGAAAGCATTCCGCCGAGCATGAGGAGGAGAGTGCTCTTGCCGCTGCCGCTCGGGCCAACGATTGAAACAAAATCCCCCTGGGTGATCTCTAAACTCACGTCACTGAGGACATCTATAGCAGGCCTACGATGATTGTATGTCTTGGTTACGGCTTCCATCTTCAGCATGGGTCAAACCTCTTGAAGGGTAGCGCAGGGGTCGAGGCGAGCAGCGCGAAGAGCGGGGAAATAACTCGCAACGACCGTAATAAAAACGGACAGCCCGACTGCCCAAAGGATCAGAGTAGGCATCGGTAACACGACGACCCCGGCAAGTTTAGGTCCTAGAATTACCGCTAGGACCGTGCCCAGCACGTAGCCGGCTAGTCCACCGGCTAACCCTAATATTAACGCCTTCAGCAGGAACATTCCCAATACAAAGCGTGAGCCGGCCCCTAAAGCCATCAGGGTCCCAATCTCACGCCGACGCTCCTGCACGTTGCCGTACATGTAATTGGCAATTCCGGCTCCGCCAACCAAGACGATCACCGCGAGGAAGACCATAGACAGATTTGACATCATACGATTCGTCTTGATCTGAGTGTCCACCACCTGGGTAATTGTAACCACCTTCGCTTCGGGCAACAATCCGTTGATCTTAGAAACCAGACCTTTAGATATCTGATCGCAGCATCCGACGATCTCAATCACGTTGCAAACATTGCCTTTTCCGGCGAGCTGCTGCACTGTGTGCAAGTTCGCAAAAATCCGTGAATCATCTACCGTGCCGGTCTGAGGTAAAACCGCGGCCACGGTGAACGTTTTTCCCATTACCGTTACGGGGTCATTGGTTTGTAAGCCGAGAGAGCTTGCTACGTCCGCGCCCACAAGGGCTTCGGTGGAGTTTAGCGTTTCAATGACCCTTGTTCGGACCAATGTTTCCTTGGGTTGGTCAGGAGTCAGCCCAGGCAAATTGACCACTGTCCCGCACCCCTGCGGCCTGGAAGAAATCCCCGCCACTTGCCACGCGGCCTTGGCCTGAAACTCGCTCTTTGGCAATATCCCGGTAAAAGTGAATCTGCGGCCCTGGACTTCAACCGGAACAGAGAGCTTTGGAGACAGGTTGTCCACTCCCTGCAGATTTGATTGGGTCAATCTTTCCACATATTCTTCAGGGAATTCCTCGCCTTGCATGTCGGCGCTGTAGTAGTTTTCAAGTGTTGCAGACTTGGGAAGGATCAGGATGTTGGCTCCCAGGGCGTCCAACTCTTGAGCAACCGCCTTCTCCGAGTAAAAGGTGATGTTCTTTATAGCTACGATCACTGTAATTCCGAGGAGAATAGCGAGCAGCCCGGTAATGACCTGGCTCTTTCGCTCAAAGAGTTCTTTCCACACAAGCTTTCTGAGTCGCACGTTTAATCCTCCCCCTAGTTTCCTACGCCACATCCGCCAGCGTTGCAGCCTGTTCCACAACCCGAAACAGCGCTAGTCAAGGTGGCTACAAGCTGGTTCTTGTCTGTTGCGCCTTTAAAACTGCCTATGATTGATCCAGGTGGGGCTATCATCAGCGTCATAGCCTCGGCGATTGGATCGGTCATACCCAGTTTGGTGAGAAAAGGCCGCTCCGCAGGTTGGCCTGGGTCCACCATAATTACATCGGTAGCCTGACCAAAACGCTGATCAGATTTCAACTCTCGCACTCCATTCATGGCCTCTGAATTCAATCGGGTCTTGCCATTCTGAACGCAAAGTAAAACCAGCCTGCCTTGCTGCAATGATCTGAGTAGTGTCTCCATGGAAGGAGAAACAAAGGAGTCAAGAATTTGTTGCTTAGTAAAATTACTCGCAAAATTGGCGACGATGGCTCCATTAGGGGCAAGGGCCAACACGAGCGGCATAGGCGCCTTGCTAACACCGAATTTTGAAACAATCCCGGCCTCCGAAGGGTCGGCAATCGATATCGCTACCGTATCCGCTCGTGATGACGCCGCATTTGTGGCGCTCTTGACGATCTCGCCCATGGAGCGAGTTTGCGCATCGTCCTGACGATAAAAAAAGACGAACAAATATTTGTTGGCATTGGCAGCACGATCAACGGCTGCTAACCCTCTATTCAGAGCTTTTGGGGGTTCTTGAGCGGTTACCGCGGAAATCGGCGCCGCCCACATCGCACCCACCAATGCAAGCATCAAAGCGAAAAACCGTTTTTTGTGAAACATAAATAGCCCTCCTCTGACCTAACGCATAATGCGGCTCAATGGCATAGAATTCGTTAAATACCGGCCTTGTCGAACAAGGGGTGAACTTGGTGTTCCCAATTTCCCAGTGATCCGGCGGCATGTGTTTTTAGGAAACCGGCGTAAAGTTGTTCAGTGGGCAACCGGCCAACCAGAAGATCTGCCAGTAAACGCACTGTTTCAGCATCAACCCAGCATTTGGTGAATTTGCCTTCCTTCTCTACATGAATCAGTCCTGCTCTCCGGAGTTCTTTGATGTGATGGGAGATAGTAGACTGAACAATGCTGAGCCCCTTTCCGAGATCACCAACGCATTTCCTCATCTCTTCATCGAAACCGCAAGAAGAGCCTGGAGGGCAGCACGATATAAGGTGCAGAAAGATAGCGAGGCGGTTGGGGTTAGACAGAGCCTTGAATGCTTCGGCGCAAGCCGACAGGTCGGTGAATTGATGTATCGACATGCGTCGATATGTAGCAGCCCTCGAATATGCTGTCAAGAAAAAATTCATCAAGAAATCATCAACTAGTCTGTTTCTCTGATTCCAAAATCTTCCCAAAGATATTACATTCCGGACAAATTGGTATAACAAAATTG
>JAPLJJ010000300.1 GCA_026388665.1 Deltaproteobacteria bacterium | reverse complement strand
TTGACCGGATGGGGAGGGCAGTCTTTGGGGGATGACAACATAGCTGAATCTGGAGTCGACGGAATTCTAGAAAAACCGGTGGATGTCCCCAAACTCTTCGAAATGATTCGAAAAGTTGTCTCATGCCGTTTTGCTTGATGATTAATAACATAGCATCAGGACTGGGGTGTCTGAACGAAGATTCGACGGCTCTGCGTCGCTCATAGTGAAGGAGATCCCTGTCCTGATGCTGACAGCAAGTTGCTCGCTGAAACGCGAATTAGCGGGCGACTGCAAACGGTTCAATGAGGCTGATCTCTGGAAGTTTCGCCAGATCAGCGAGTTGTTCGACTCCAATGAGCCCAATGATCATCTTCCCTGTCGATGCAGTGAAAGTTATTTTCAAACCCTTTTCCTCAAGCAGCTTGACGATTGCGTCTCCAGACTTATTCAACCAGACCTGAACGGTCAGCTTACCGTCCTTAACCACCACATTCCCTTTTGAGTAATTTAGGGGCTTTTCTTTGAGTGCAATCAAATCTACTAGTTCCTTGGTCAGCTTGGATGGCTCCGAAACTTCCGGCGTTGCTTCGGCTGCAATTGATGAAACTTGCCTTTTCCGACTTAAATTTCCGGGGGGTGAGCCCGCTGTTCCGAACCCATAAGGGGCCCCGGTAGAACCGGATACAGTATGACCCGGCGACATTGGAGCAGGCCCTCCTACGCCATATGATTCTCTAAACATAAGCTTATCTTTCTTACCGAAAACACCTTCTCGGCTTACTCCTTCCGGTAATTCTACGGGGACTGTTACCGTCACAGGTTTACCGTCCACGGTGACAACCGCTTCCTCGACAGCCACAAAGCTGGTGAACTGAGTCATGATCTTATTCTCCAGTGCAACTTTTATTATCTCTTCTTTCACTTTTTCGTCAGGTTTGTCACGCTGGACGCCCATGAGATCCCGGTCCATCAATTCATCGACCTTTGCGCGGGCCCAGAGCGAGGGGAGCGAACTGTTTAGGAGTTCCTTTTCAGGAAGTGTCACATTCAGTGCCTGTTCGTAAACTTTGCCAGACTGAAACCCATTGATCTTTATCGTCCCTTTTCCAGGCTTGGAATACCTGGCTTTGAACACCAGCGGCTTGTGTGACCAGAGATCAGATATCGCCGCAGGAAATACCTCTTCCAGGGCGATACCGTCGAAGCTCAACGATATGTCAGTCAGGACGGGTGTTGCGATGCGTTCGTAGAATTTCTTAGCCACCTCTTCTCCAGGGCTGTTGAGAAGAATGTAATCCGCCTCTCCACCTCCCACTCGAGCTATATTGTCGAGGAGAAACCGGTTAACCGAATTGCCGGTCCCAAAACAGAACCATCGGCTCTTGTCACGGAGCTTCTTGACCATGGATATGATCTCGAAGTCATTACCTACGAGGCCGTCGGTCATGAACGTCACTATGCGAAGCCGGTTATTGGCAGGCGTCGTGTTGAGCGCCTCCCAGATCGCTGGAATCATTCGTGTGCCGCCAGAACCCTTGAGTGATTGAACGTATCGGAGAGCTTTCTCTCGGGTTTCCGGAGTGTTTTTCTTTGGCGCCGAAAAAAGAACCCGAACGGTGTCGTTGAAATCAATCACGTTAAACGTGTCACTGGGATTCATGCGGTCGATGACGTATTTCATTGTGTCTTTGGCTTTTTCCAGAGGTAGGCCCTGTTGAGATCCTGATGTGTCAACAATGAAGACCAACTCGCGAGGAGCGATCTGCTCAGTCTGCACCCTCTTGGGAGGGATCATGACCACGTTTACATAGCCGTTATCCCCGTCTTTGTGGGCAATCACGCCGGACCGTATCTCGTCAGCCGCTACCAGATATTTAAGGACAAAGTCCTTGTTTGGGATCTCCTTCTTGTTCTTGAGTGAGACGACCATCTTGTTCTTGGTCCTGCCGTCGATATCCACTTCGTGGAGCATGGATTCAACCTTTTCTATGGGCACTCCCGCGTCAATTGAAACGCTCAGGTCTATATCATGCCCGGCCCTCTCGCCTTCCTCAGCCACTGGAGGGGTTATCCGACTTGCATCTGGGACCTGCGACGTGTCTTGCGCCCAACCAGTCCCCTGTTTTTCCGCAGGCTGACCTGGAATGAATCGTGGGCCTACGACCATAGGAAATGTGAACTTGAAAGAACCTTCTTCGTAATTAAGTATTTCGACATACCCTATTGAGATTTCAACCTTCTCTCCGGGCATGATGTTGGCTACGGATTGCGTGAATATGTTGGGACGCTCCTGATCCAACAGAGACGCAACATGTCCCTTGTCACGGGCCTGCTCATAGATGCGCTTTGCTTCATCTCGGGGTTTTATGACACCTCGAACGATCTTTTCGCCAACCCTCATAACCATCTCGTCTACTGCAGCGCCGGAAGATAGTGGAAAAGTGTAGATTGCTTCGATTTTTTCCTGACGAGGGTTGTGAAAAATTTGTTTGACCTCGACTCTCGTCACGAACCCTGATATTTCAGCCTTTACTGAAGTATGCTCCAATGGACAGCCAACGCCGGCTTTCCCGTCGGGCTCAATTATGGTCAACTGGCCCTGCCCGGATGAAGCCGCGAAACATGGGTACGCTCCCAACACCAGGTATAAGACTGCCGTGAACACCCAGATAATCCGGGATGGTTCAAACCTTGAATCTGTCATCTTGTGGTGCCTTTCTGTTGTTTTATTATTCTATTCGTAACAACACAGAAAATGTGACAAGCGATTTTTTACAAACCTTGAAATAGAACCGTGGCCAAACACGTTTAAGTGGAATAATCATTGAAAATGGCGATATTGTTCCCAATTAACTGCAGTAGAATAACCTTGTATGTTTTGTTTGATGGTTAATGAAGTGGCTTGAGGATGAGTGTGGCCCGCGAAGATTTGAGAGTTTTTATACCGTTTCGCTCAATGATTAGTAACATGGAGCCAGGACTGGGGTCTCCTGAACGAAGATTCGACTGCTCTGCGTCGCTCGTAGTGAAGGCGACCCCAGCCCTGACACTCTCGGCAAGTTACTCCCTGAAACGAAAGTTACTATTTATTGGTCCGATGCCGATACTACCCTGAAAAAGAGGCGTAAGCAGACCCTCCGTATGGGAACACCCAAACTGTGGCCTGACTCGAGGCTTTGGAGACCGCCCAGTTCATCATGGAAGGCACGTCCGTAAAACTGCGGGCAAGGCCCATCTTGCGTCCTATATCCTGAGGAAGAAGTTTGCTGTCACTAAAGATTGCGAGATGGTTTCTTCTCAGCATCTGAAGACCAAAATGCCCTATGAAAATTTCTTCAACCGGCTCATCTTTTTTGGCTTTTTCGACTAAAGGAAGCACTCTCTTTTTCCCAATGATTTTCAGTATGGTTCGCATCGCAGAGTAGGGAAGGGTCTTTTTGGCCAAAGGCATCTCCCCGAGACCGTTCAGGGAGCGAGCAAACCCCATCATTATACCTCCCGGTTTCGAGGCGTACAGAGAATTTCCAATACACTTAAGTGACTGGCGCAGGTCTGCATCCATTGGATAAGAATTGGCAATTACAACGTCGGCTTGTTCTGGAACCTCCAGACGCGTCGTATCCGTAATAAATCGCTCTCCCATTCTATGCGCCAGGATAGGATCTCCGCAGAAAAACTTAGCGGGCCGAGCGTGTTCGTTGATGGCAGCGTTCACTATGAATATTTCACGTCTGAGGAGGAGAGCGCCTTCTTCGAGATCCAGACGCATTGGCGAATTTTCCCCATTCGTGCCGACATAATCAAAATGGTCGGGATCAACCCCCTGCATGTGGTTCTTGCCTATTGTCTCAGCCCCGGCGCAACCAGGGATGATCATTTTCAATCCCCCACCGAATCCCAACAGAAGATGTGGTTCCACAGCTCCCACGCACACTATCAGATCAGCGTCCAACAATTTCCTGTTTACGATCACCCTTGTCCCTCTGGACGTGGTTCCAAGATCAGCAAGACCTGAGGTGTCATACCCGTCGTGACATCGCCATGAATATGTTGACATTATCTCCGGGCCAAGTTTATTCCGCACTTCCTCCGGTCTACTTGTTCGGTGGACCCCTGTGGCGATAAGGAATTCTATGTTGTCTTTAGATACCCCCGCAGTTGCCAATTCATCTAGGATAGGGCTCAGGAAGTCTTTGATCGGTGTCGGTCTGGAATGATCGTCAACCAGAATTAGCACACGCTTTCCGGACAGATTCCTAGAAGCGAGTCGTGTGGCTCCAATGGGTTCGGACAGGGCTTGTGCGCAGCTTTCCGCTGGACTGACCTGGATTGTCATGCCCTTTGGTTTGAGTTCGCCGAGGATTCTCCATTTATCAGGAACGCCTACGTTTAGGAGATCGCTTCCCCAAGGGACTTCAACGGATTGAGTCATAATGCCTCACAATTAAGGTTTGAGGTTTGGTCTAAAACAAAAGCTTTCTGCGAAGCGCAATCTTTTTGTTAGTGGTTTGCCGAACTCTGAAATTTTATGAAAAAAATGCCGTTAACTCAAGATGTTTCAATCTTGACATCAACAAATGAGAATAAGTCATCCTGTATAGAATTCCTGAACCGCTTCTGAAACAATTTCAACATCATTATCCTTCATTTCGAAATAAAGAGGGAGCCTCAAGAGACGGGAGCTTATATCGTCCGTTACGGGTAAATCGCCGGCAACACGGCCGTATTTCCGACCGGCAGGGGATGAGTGTAAAGGAACGTAGTGAAATACTGCCATAATGCCCCGGCGTGCGAGGAAATCAATCAAGTTGCTCCGTTCCCTGATGTTGGAAGCCAAAAGATAAAACAAATGTCCGTTTGAATTAAAATCACTTCCAGGGATTTGAGGCAATTTGATGAATCCTGAATCTTCTAATGGCTTCAGTATCTCAAGGTACAAGCTGGTTAGACGTCGACGGCTATGTGCTATTTCATGCGCATACTCCAGTTGGGCGTAAAGAAACGCCGCAGCTATTTCACTCGGCAGAAACGAAGATCCCAGTTGAACCCATGTATATTTTTCAGTCGAGCCCTCGACAAAAGCCTTCCTGTTGGTACCCTTTTCCCAGACGATTTCCGCTTTGTCCACGAGATTATGCTCCATTTTATTGTTGATCAATATGGCGCCACCCTCACCACTGATCACATTCTTGGTTTCATGAAAGCTCAAACAGCCAATATCTCCAATTGTCCCAAGAAATTTACTTTTGTATGTTGATAGCAACGCCTGCGCTGCGTCTTCAATGACAAACAATCCATTTGCGGACGCTATTTGCATAATCATGTCCATTTCGCAAGCGACTCCACCATAATGAACAGGCACAATCGCCTTGGTTATTGGGGTTACAGCCGAGGGAATGAGCATCTCGTCTATATTCAACGTGTCTCTACGGATGTCCACGAAGACAGGACGGGCCCCACGAAGCGCAAAAGCGTTTGCGGTTGAAACAAAAGTAAAGGAGGGCATTATTACTTCGTCCCCAGGCCGCAGATCACATAGGATCGCAGACATCTCAAGGGCCGCAGTGCAGGAATTTGTCAAGAACGCAGCAGAGCCGCACAAATTCCTGACTAACCAGGAATGGCATTTTTGCGTGAAATCACCGCCGCCTGATGTGTGTCCGTTAGTAATAACGGCGTCTGTGATATATCGAAGTTCGTTACCTGCGATAAAAGGTTTGTTGAAAGGAATCTTAATTCTGGAGCTGTTAGTCATTTGCCTTCTCTAATTTCAAAGCGAAGTCTCGTTTGTTGGTTTGTTATTAGGGACCTGTAAGTTTACAT
>JAPLJJ010000245.1 GCA_026388665.1 Deltaproteobacteria bacterium | reverse complement strand
TGAGCGATATTGCCTGTCCTTTGCACCAGGGTACGCATTCTCCACAACCGATACACTTTTTCGGGACAACCTTCGGCGATATGTTTGAATGTTGTTCCAGCTTGCCTTTCCTGGAAGCGCATCCCATTCCGATATTCTTGATCGCTCCGCCGAATCCTGAAAGCTCGTGACCCTTGAAATGAGACATTACCACCAGGCCGTCGGCATAGTGAATATCGGCCCCGATGTGTGCCGTTTCAATATGAAGGCCGCCCAAGAAAACCTCGACTGCGCTGTTCCCTCGTAGGCCATCCGCTATTATCACGGGGGCCCCGGTTACTTCTCTTGTGAAACCATTGTCGTACGCCGTGCATAGATGAGACCATGCCTCCGTGCGAGATCCGACATATAGTGTGTTCGTGTCGGTTAGGAATGGCCTTGCGCCCAGGTCCTTTAAACCTTCAACCACGCGACGAACAAATTGTGGCCGAATATGAGCCGTGTTACCAGCTTCCCCGAAATGGATCTTGATTGCTACAAGGTCCCTTCGTTTGAACATTTCGCCAGGTTTTAGGGCATTGAATAGGTCAGACACCTTGGCTGGGACACTTTTCTTCCATGAAGCTGAGAGATCTATCATGTAAACTTGCGCAGTCATCCCCAATCTCCTAGAATGCAGTTTGTAAAAAAGTTGGACTCATCATGAGTCGAAACTCTAAATCAGTTCGAGTTCAATTGACGTAAACAATGATAACACATGGTCGGCATCTAAGTCACAGGTCAAGGCTGTGCCAACGAAGTTTGACATTTGAGCGTGTCATTTTTGATGCCTCGAATTTTATTACTATTTAACACGATTTTTCAGGGAAAATAATATGACTTCGGTCTGGGTAAAAAGGAAATCAGCAAAGAAAGGTCGGTCTCCTGGGGCTCTGATCCATGTTGGTGATGTACATTCTCAAGTTCCGAGGATTACCTGTTCGATATACGAAGGATTTCTTACATCTCGTCCCTTGGACGATAAGAGCGTGTTGTGGCTAAGTGTCGAAGGCCTTCACGAAGTTGATATAATAAGACGAGTCGGAACCATATTCGGTATCAACGACCTGGTTCTTGAAGACATAGCCGACACAGGGCACAGGCCAAAGGTCGAAGAATTCCCGGATTATGCCTTTCTGATAGTTCGAGCGCTGGACATAGACCCGACTACGGGTCGTCTCTCACCCGAGCAGGTTTCATTAATTCTCGGGAAAAATTTCCTTATAACCTTCCGGGAGCGTCAGACGCCTCTATTTCAACCAATCCAACAAAGGTTGGCCCTGGAAAGAAGCCGTATCAGAGTTAGCGGCGCTGATTACCTCGCTTACAGCCTGATTGACGTAATTGTAGATAATTATTTTGAAGTGCTCGAAAAGATAGCGGATAAAGTAGAAGTTATTGAAGATGTGGTGGTAAAAGGGCCTTCACGTTCTACTCTGGAATCGATTTATCAACTAAAGACAGATCTGCTATTTCTCAGAAAATCGGTCTGGCCTATGCGAGAAATAGCCAATCGTATGATTAACGGGGACATACCGTTCGTCAGAGACACTACCAAGCCTTATCTAAGGGACGTGCTTGACCATACCATTCACGCTGTGGATACGGTTGAGACTTATAGAGACATTGTATCCGGAATGCTGGACATCTATTTGTCCGCAGTCAGCAACAGACTCAATGAAACCATGAAGATCCTCACCATAATTGCTACCATATTCATTCCTCTCACGTTCCTCTGTGGTTGGTACGGCATGAATTTCAAGTATATGCCTGAGCTTGACTGGCGGTACGGATACCCCATGGTGATTTTCATAGCTGTCACATCCGCAGTCGCCATGCTTATCGCTTTTAGACGCAAGAAGTGGTTGTGATGCGCGCTCATGCGAATTTTTTCAAATTACTGAGGGTTCGGAGATTTTCATCCTGATCTGACGTGTCTTTAGAGACGTTAGAGGACCAGGTTGCCGGCCATTCTGAAAACCATCATAATATCAAATTATTGGGCTGAGATCCTTTACAGCCAAAGACGCGTAAACTTGACTTTTTCTTAACAAAAGGATACAAGACCGATTCAATTATAGGAAAACCCCAGGAGATTACCCCAGGTGTCGGAACCTTCGTCCCAGTCAGTGAAGCGCTCCTCGTCATCTTTAATAGATGTTCGTCTAAAAAAACTTGAGGAACTAGTGGAATCCGGTATTCAGCCTTACTCGACCGGGTTTAGTCCCAATCTGTATTCCTCTGAACTTAAGTCAAAATACGCTGAAATATCAGAATCGGAAGAGGCCAAGGACGTCGTGCGCCTGGCAGGCCGTATCATGGCAATTCGTATATTAGGCAAGGCCTCTTTTATGCGTCTTCAAGATGTTGCCGGCGATTTTCAGATCTATCTGGGCAGGGACCTTATTGGGGTTGAGGAATATAAGCACGCCAAAAAACTCGATATTGGAGATATTGTCGGAGTAATGGGTGTGCCGTTCAAGACCAAGACAGGTGAACTGACCGTAATGGTCAAAGATCTGACCCTGCTGACAAAATCCATGAGACCGCTTCCTGAGAAATGGCATGGCCTGTCGGATGTCGAGATCCGTTATAGGCAAAGATACCTTGATCTAATGGTCAACAAATCGTCTCGTGAAATAGTAATGACTCGCAGTCGTATCGTAGCCTATCTCAGGAATTTTCTAACGATTCGAGGTTACCTGGAAGTGGAAACCCCCATGATGCAGGCCATTCCAGGGGGAGCTACCGCCAGGCCGTTCGAAACATTTCACCATGCCCTCAGTCGACGACTTTATTTAAGAATAGCCCCGGAACTTTACCTGAAGCGACTGCTGGTCGGGGGGTTTGACAAGGTTTTTGAAATAAATCGAAACTTTCGTAATGAAGGGATTTCCACCCAACACAACCCTGAATTTACAATGCTGGAATTTTATCAAGCATATATAACATACGAAGATCTTATGGATCTCACAGAAGAAATGCTATCAACTCTGGCCATGGAAATAGTTGGGTCACACAAGTTATACTATGGAGATCGAGAGGTTGATTTAACCCCACCGTGGCCCCGGATCACGGTAAAAGATTCTTTAATCAACAATGGTGTTTTGAATAGTAATGAAGTTGAAGATCGAAACGCCGTGTTCATTAAAGCCGTCGAGATGGGGATAGCGGTAAACAAGGGAGACTCCCTCGGCAAGCTGCTGATGGCGATTTTTGATGAGGTCGTAGAAGACACTCTCTGGGGACCGGTTTTTGTGCATCACTATCCGGTTGAGGTTTCTCCACTCGCAAGAAGGAACGAAGAAGACCCCACTGTTACCGACAGATTTGAGCTTTACGTATGCGGTCGCGAGATGGCCAATGCTTTCACGGAATTGACAGATCCGGTTGATCAGAGAAATCGCTTTGAAGAACAGGTTAGGGCCCGTCAAGCGGGTGATGAAGAGGCCCACTTCCTGGACGAAGATTTTCTTCGCGCCCTCGAATATGGTATGCCCCCTGCGGCCGGTGAAGGGCTCGGAATAGATCGATTAGTAATGCTATTGACGAACGCTCAATCAATTCGCGAAGTCATACTATTTCCTCACATGAGACCTGAAAAAGGGCTTGAATGAAGCTTCCGCTAGAGTTAATGGTCGGCCTTCGTTATATCAAGGCCAAACGTAAACAGGCTTTTATTTCAGTGATCAGCGCTTTTGGCGTTCTAGGTGTCATGCTCGGTGTCATGACACTCATAATAGTTTTAGGTGTGATGAATGGATTTGAACGGGACCTGAAAGAAAAAATTCTTGGAACAGTTTCCCATATAGTTGTCATGAACAACTCGAGCAGATCCATCACCGACTGGACTCAACTGATGGATCGAATTAAGGCCCTGGACGCTATTAACGCCGTCACGCCATATATATACGGGCAAGCGATGCTTTCGGCTCGAGGTAGGGTTCGGGGAGTTATCGTCAGGGGTATTGATCCAGAATCGGCGCCTCATGTTATTTCAATTTCAAAGTATTTGGAAAAAGGTTCCCTTCAGGAACTCAGCACTTCCGACCAGACGAACAGCGGGGTGATAATAGGGAAGGAATTAGCTAACGCAAACTCCTTGAGGATTGGGGATTCAATTCAACTCATATCACCTCAAGGGAAGCGGACTCCGATAGGAGCCATCCCGAGAGTCCAGAACTTTAGAGTGGTCGGAATTTTTAAGTCCGGAATGTACGAGTTTGATTCCAATTTAGTCTACATGGACTTGAAGGAAGCACAAAAATTCTTCGAAATGGGCTCGGGTGTTACCGGCATTGAGGTAAATCTCAAAAATATCTATGATGCTCCGAAGATCGCATCCAGGATTGAGTCAGCTCTAGGCGCGCCTTATTGGACCAGGACATGGAGAGATATGTACCGGAATTTGTTCAGCGCGCTCAAACTTGAGAAAATAGCAATGTTTATCATACTGACTTTCATCGTTCTTGTTGCCGCGTTTAATATAATAATTTCGCTTATTATGTTGGTGATGGAAAAGAGCAGGGACATTGCAATATTGAAATCCCTGGGCGCTACTTCCGACCGCATCATGCGAATATTCGTCGTACAGGGAATGATTGTCGGGGCAACAGGCACGCTCTTGGGCGCTGCCGCGGGTCTGGCTGGAGGCGCTCTCCTTGCGAAGTATCCCTTTATTGAGCTGCCCGAAGAAATTTACACGATCTCTACACTTCCGATTGCTATATACCCGTGGGACGTTGTCACCGTTTGTGTTGTAGCTTTAACTATATGTTTTCTCGCGACGTTATATCCATCATATAGAGCGGCTCGTCTGGAACCGGCGGAGGCGCTCCGATATGAATGACACATACATTTACGAAGTTTCCGACTTGAGAAAGGTGTACTATCACCCTGTTCGGGAACTTGAAGTTCTAAAAGGTGTCACTTTAATAGTTCGGCATGGAGAGAGTGTAGCGGTAACAGGTCCGTCCGGGGTTGGGAAGACCACGTTGTTGCATGTGCTGGGTTTATTGGATGAACCTACTTCTGGAACAATTTTCCTTGATGGGGTAAATGTTCGAGATCTGGGGGAAATGGAAAAGGCGAAAATCAGAAACAAACGTATTGGTTTCGTCTTCCAGTTCTTTCAGTTGTTGCCGGAATTTACGGCTCTTGAAAATGTATTAATGCCTGGGTTGATCGCCGGTGAAGACATAAAGAATTTGAGATCCAAATCAGAACAACTGCTTGAAGACGTCGGCCTTGGGGATAGAATGACTCATCGCCCAGGGGAATTGTCGGGCGGTGAACAACAACGGGTAGCCATTGCGCGGGCTCTGGTGATGGATCCTGATGTTATCCTCGCTGATGAGCCTACGGGCAATCTGGATCCGGAAACCGGCGCAGAAATAGAAAGTATTTTGAGGAACCTCAACCTTGAGAGGAAAACCTCCTTGATTGTTGTTACACATAAAGAATCATTAGCCAGAGGCATGGACAGGCGTGTAGCTCTTTTTGCCGGTAAAATTGAGGAGCTTCAATGAACAAGGCCCTCCTCGTTCTCGCTATAATTTTCTCGCTAGTAACCCTTTCAACGGATTCACAGGCCAAGAAAATCGACAAGATCATTGTTTTTCCATTCAAAGTGGTGACAAAGGGGATTAAGGCTCAGGACTTCAGCAACGAGATTGCAGGGGCTCTTGCCGCAGAATTGACAAGGGACGGAGATCTGGAAGTTATTTCCGGAATGCCGTTTGTTTCCGCGATCCAAGAAAAGAAGGTGGACCCCCAACGGTTGATAAGAATCGCAGAGAAAGCCGGAGCGCAAGCAGTAATCTGGGGCACTGTCTCTCAATTGGAGGAAGGGCTTTCGCTCGAAACTTATGTGGCTCTCACGGAACCGGGTAAAAAGCCAAGATTTTTCTCCGCCACGGGACGTGATTTTCAGGATCTTGCGAACAAGATGAAAGAAATCTCGAATGAAATTGGAGGCGCTGTTCTAGATAGGCCAAAGGTTGGGGAAATCAAGATTGAGGGTAACAAGAGAATCCAGCGCGAAGCTATCCTCAACAAACTGGAAATGAAAACGGGCGCTCCGTTCAGAAAGAGCGCTTTGAGTGACAATATTCGAGAAATCTATTCGATGGGGTATTTCGATGACGTCCAGATGAAAGCTGAGGAAAACCCCAAGGGAGAGATGGACCTGTTCATAACTATCAAGGAAAGACCATCAATAAAAACAATTACCGTAGAAGGAAACAAGGTCTTTTCTAAAGATGAAATCCTTGACGCATTGACAACCAAGTCATTCACCGTCGCTAGTCTTCAAAAGATTAGAGATGATGTCGCGAAGATCAAGCAAATGTACGAAAAGGAGGGTTACTACCAACCAACGATTGATTATGAGATCAAAGAGCTTTCCCCGAATGAGGCAACTCTTACCTTCAAGATCAGTGAGGGAACCAAGAGTTATCTGACCGAAATAGATCTGGAGGGGCGATCCAAATTACCGGAAAAAGATCTCAAGAAAGCTATGAACATAAAAGAAAAGAGTTGGTTCTGGTTCTTGGATGAATCTGGAACGTTTACTAGAGAGAAGCTTGAAGAAAACCGTATGCGAATAATTGCCTACTACTTGGAAAATGGATTCATAAACGTTCAGGTAGGCGCTCCGAAGACAGATATACAGGATGGTAGAGTCAAAGTTTCCTACCCAATAAGAGAAGGCGACAGATTCCAGATAAGAAAAGTTGAAGTGGAAGGTGATCTGGTAATTCCCGCGGACCAACTAAAGGAAGCGCTTCAATCAAAGCCTCGAACCTGGTTCAAGAGGTCCTCGTTGGCCGAAGATATTAAAACCATAACAAAGTTATACAATAACCTCGGGTATGCTTACGCCGATATCGAGCCTCTCCAAAAAATGAACGACAAACATGATTTTGTTGACGTCGTTTTCAAGGTTACCAAAGGTGACAAAATCACCATCGAGCGGGTCGATATAGCGGGAAACGATCGAACTCGCGACAAGATAATTCGGCGGGCTCTTATGATCGCCGAGGGCGATGTATACAACGCCGACAACTTTGAATCGACGAAGAACAACCTTGAGGGAATGGATTTTTTTGAAGCCGTCAAGCTGAAGACATCCCCTGGGTCCCGTCCGGACACAATGAATGTCACTGTAGAGGTCATAGAGAAAAAGACAGGGTCTCTGGCTGCCGGTCTGGGATATTCGTCACAAGACGGTGCAATGGGTAACATAGATCTCAAAGAGAGAAACCTTTTGGGAATGGGCATTGTAGCCAACGCTAAAGCAAATCTTTCCGCTCGGCGGAGCAATTACGAAGGTTCATTAACCTATCCCTGGATGCTTGACTACCCGGTTACGGGAAGCCTAAGAGGATACAAGGCGACCCAGGGCGAAATGAACTATGTTCGTGACAGTAACGGGTTCAGTGTATACCTCTCGTACCCCCTATACGGGCTGTGGTCGATGTCCACGGGTTTTGCTCGAGATTCGAGTAAGCTGTC
The DNA here is from genome assembly GCA_026388665.1 of Deltaproteobacteria bacterium. Lineage (GTDB taxonomy): Bacteria > Desulfobacterota > Desulfomonilia > Desulfomonilales > Desulfomonilaceae > CAJBEZ01. Next base: position 13,048 of record JAPLJJ010000245.1, on the reverse strand, counting down.
GGGCTTCGAAGCGATGTTCGCTCAATCTATTATCGCATATTATGCGCAGTATAACACCAAGGCTCAGAAGTACTTGAACATTTCTGAGAACTCACTTTCCTTGAACATAGGTAGAGATACAAGAAATAATTCGGTTATACCGACGGCTGGAACCAAACTTACGCTTGGCGCTAAACTTTCAGGTCTAGGAGGCGATGTAGCGTTCTCGAGCTGTTACTCCGAAGGCATCTATTACCAATCGTTGTTTTGGAGAACAGTCCTGAAATTCAGAGCTAACGCCTCGATGTTGATGGAGTCTGGAACCGATCCCATACCTTTTGATCGTCGGATATTACTCGGAGGAATTCAAAGTATCCGGGGGTACAAGGCAGGCGAAATAGGGCCTCGCGATCGATATGGAAACATCATTGGAGGAGACAGGGCAATGTTCTCTAACCTGGAATGTCTCTTTCCTCTTATAGACAAGTTGAAACTGAACGGAGTGATATTCGCTGATGCTGGAAATGCCTGGAATGTCTCGAATAGTCCTTTTATGACGGATGTTAAGGCTGGTGTTGGCGCCGGTATAAGATGGATATCACCCATGGGGCCACTGAGAATAGAATACGGGTGGAAGATCAATCCCCAAAAAGGTGAGGATCCTGGCGCATTTGCCTTTGCTATGGGCCAACTATTCTGATAATGAGTCACACCTAGCTTGAAGCCGGTTCATCTGTTCGTCACTCAAGCTTTGATATTAATTGCAAACAAGAAATTCGAAAGGAGTCTGATCCATGACCCGCCACACAACCTTCATTGTTTTTTCAACAGCTTTGCTGTTAGCCTTTGTTTTTGGAACATGTTTGGCTCAAACGCCACTCACTGTTGGGTTTGTCGATATGCAGCAGTTTCAGGCGAAGTCTAAGCGAATGCAAGAGATGCAGAAGCAGTTCGTAGAGTTAAACAACATCAAGAGAACCGGCCTTGAAAAGAAGCAGAATGATCTGAAAGCTCTCGGTGAGCAGCTTCAGAAGCAAGGCCCCATGCTCAAAGAAGAGACTCGCAACGAAAAGATTAAAGAGATCGGCATGAAAGAAATGGAGTTAAAGCTTGCTCAAAAACAGGCCGAAACCGAACTCCAAAATGAAGGCAGAGCCTTAGAAGAATCTATGATGCGGGATCTCATCAAAATAATAGGTGACCTCCGGAAACAAAAGAACCTGTCCCTGATTCTTAATTCATCGGCCGCTATCCTGGCTGCCGATGATTCACTGGATGTAACCGACGAAGTCGTCAAGATTTATGACGCAGGAGCGGGGTCTAAACCGGCGGCGGCAGCGCCAAAGCCTGCGGCCCCTGCAGCGAAACCCAAAGCGCCTAAGTAGAGATTAGAATCAGCATTCATGGCTGTGACATTAAGTGAAATAGCAGATTTCCTGGGCTGCCAATCTTCTGAAGTCCCGGGACCTGAGATCTCAGGGGTGAAGCCTCTCGAATACGCCACTGCAATGGACGTGACATATATCGCTGAGGCTAAATTCCTCGCGGGGTTTGAAACAAGTAAAGCGGCCGCTGCGCTGATTCCTCTCAGTCTGGATCCCCCTGGTCGTCCATTTATCAGATCCAGGAATCCCGAAGCTGATTTCGCGAGATTAACCCGTTTTTTCTATGGCTACACGCGACCGGCAAATGCCTCAATCTCAGAACAAGTCTCGGTGCATCCCTCAGCGACAATTGGAGAGGGTGTTTCAATAGATCCATTCGCTGTCATAGGCGCAAACTCTATTATTGGATCGCACTCTTCGATAGGCGCTCATGTGGTAATCGGCGAGGACGTTACCATTGGGGAAGATACTGTAATTTTCCCTAATGTTACAATATATCACGCGGTCAAGATCGGTTCACGGGTAATCATTCATTCAGGTTCGGTAATTGGCTCGGACGGTTTCGGGTATGCTCGTGACGCAGATAGTTCTGGACGCCCGTTTAACGTTAAGAAGTTTCATTGCGGATCAGTCGAAATTCAAGATGATGTCGAAATCGGCGCTTTGACTGCTATTGATAGGGCCTTGGCTGGTGTGACGACGATTGGGAAGGGCGTCAAGATAGATAATCTGGTCCAAATCGCTCACAACGTCACCATAGGAGACGGAACTGTGATGGCCTCACAAGCGGGAATCGCAGGAAGCTCGTCTGTTGGATCTTTTTGCATGATAGCCGGGCAGGCGGGGATTAGAGACCACGTTTCGGTAGGGAATGGTGTAATCCTGGCGACGCGTGTGGGAATATACAGAAATGTTCCAGATGGTTCAGTCATGGCAGGTTCAGTGCCGGCAATGCCTCACAAGTTGTTCTTGAGGGCCCAGACTCTCTTCAAACGACTACCGGAAATGCTGGACCGTATAAGAAAACTGGAACGAATTGTACAAGGAGATCGTAAGGAAAAAGCATGATTCATCCTACCGCCATAATTGAGTCTGGGGCTGTTGTTGACCCTACCGTGTCCATAGGCGCTTACTCGATTATCGGCGCAAAAGTTGAAATTGGCGCAGGCGTAAAAATAGGTCCGCATGTTGTAATCGAAGGGAACACTTCAATTGGCCCCAATACTGAAATATGCCAGTTCGCTTCTATTGGAGCGCCTCCACAGGATCTTTCCTACAGAGGCGAAGATACTCGAGTTGAGATAGGCCAGGGCTGCTTGATCCGTGAATACGTAACCATACATCGAGGCACGATTAGAGGAAGAGGCTCTACCAAAATAGGTCCTGACTGTTATCTCATGGCTTATTGTCACGTAGCTCATGATTGTGTGCTTGGTGAAGGCGTTATCATGGCTAATTCTGCCCATCTGGGAGGCCACATAGAAATCGGCAAGAAGGCCATCTTGGGTGGAATTGTAGCGGTTCATCAGTTTGTGAGAGTTGGCGAGTATGCTCTTGTCGGAGGTGTCTCCGGGGTCGCAAAAGACGTCCCCCCTTATACCCTCGCTTCTGGCCCTAGAATTCATCTTTACGGCCTAAATGAAGTGGGACTACGTCGAAATGGTTTCTCTTCCCAGACGATTCGGACATTGAAACGCGCCTTCAAGATAGCATTGCGTTCTTCATTGAGTATCCATGAAGCGGTCGAGAAAATACGTCAAGAGATGACTGACACCCCAGAGGCCTTGATCTTCGCTGATTTTCTGGCCACATCGAAAAGAGGGCCGGCTAGGGTCTCTCTCAGTCGCCATACATTTAGGATGGCCTAATAGTGACGATGATAGGGGTTATTGCGGGTAGCGGTGATCTTCCCATACGGGTTACGAACGAGGTCTGCGAAAAGGGCTTTGATCCTGTAGTACTTGCGTTCGACGGGTTTACAAGTCACGAAATCGAAGGGGCGGCTTCTAGGGTTCATTGGCTAAAATTGGGTCAGCTCGATAAAGCCATCAAGCTCCTTAAACAAAGCGGGATCAGTCGAGTCGTGATGGCTGGAAAGATAGATAAGGGGAACTTGCTACGCCTATGGAATCTTCGGCCGGATAGACGGGCTTTGAGAGCATTACGAGGCCTTGCTGACTGGCGGGATGACACTGTCCTTGCTGCGATAGCCGATGAGCTTGGTAAAGACGGGATAACCATTGACAACATTACTGTGTGGGCCTCCAAGTTGATGGCGTCACCGGGGGTCCTGACCAGAAAACGACCGAATAAACATCAAATTGAGGATGTTCTTTTCGGACGAGAAATGGCCCTTGCTATTGGTGGGCTCGACATTGGTCAAACCGTGTTGGTCAAGAACCGGGCGGTCCTGGTTGTTGAAGCGATAGAAGGCACGGACAAGGCTATTTTACGAGCGGGTGATCTAAATATACCTAATTCGATAGTCGTCAAGATGGCCAAACCCAATCAGGACATGCGTTTCGATGTGCCTGGTGTAGGGCCTTCAACTATCAAGAATATGATAGCCGTAGGAGCAAAGTTGTTGGCGGTTGAAATCGGAAAGACTATGATCGCCGCTCCGGAAGAAACAATTCGTATCGCCGACGATGCTAAAGTTTGCGTAATGGGCATCCCCGCGTCAGGGCCTATCATTTAGCAACCCCCATTCCCTCAACAAATCGTTAACCTCCATCATCAGTAAGACTTGCCTCATCAACCTTGTATAGGTTAGATAATCACAGTCATTATCTCGACGGATCTTGAATAATTGAGGCTCAGAACGTGGCGATTTACAAGAGACTTTTAAAATACCTCACACCATACATTGGGAAGTTATCCATCGCAGGTTTATGCATGCTGGGCGTGGCCACTCTCACCGCTTCCCTCGCCTATCTCGTCAAGCCTGCGCTGGATGACATCTTCTTTGAGAAGAATCTCAACATGTTAGTCATGATCCCCGCAGTTGTTGCTTCCGTCTATATTCTGAAGGGCCTCTGCGATTTTGGTCAGTATTATCTGATGGCCTTCATAGGCCAGAGCATCATTCGGGACCTGCGACAACAGATGTTTTGCAAACTGGAAAACATGTCAGTCGGTTTTTTCATTAAACATTCAACAGGGGAATTGCTCTCCAGGATGAACAATGACGTGTCTATGGTTCAGGGGGCGCTGACAAGCGCTATCACGGGAGTTGTTCGAGACACTCTAACAGTCATTAGTTTGATCGCTGTTGTATTTTTCCGGGATTTCAAACTTGCTCTGATTGCGATGATTGTATTTCCACTTGCAATATATCCGCTCCTCAATTTCGGCCGCAAAATGAAACGCTATTCCAGAAGGATGCTGATTTCTCTGGAGGATATCACTGATAGGCTCAATGAAACTATTACCGGGATCAGGATAGTCAAGGCATTTGCGATGGAGGATTATGAACTCGGCAGGTTTTCTCAGGTTAATGAAACCCTCTTCAATGCGTTCATGCGTAGGTTCAAGGTTCGAGCCATGTCTAACCCGGTCATGGAAACGCTCGGTGGGTTCGGGGTCTGCGCAATAGTGACTTACGGAGGCTACCAGGTCATTAACGGAGAATCTACACAGGGCACTTTTTTTTCTTTTATGGCCGCTCTTGTAATGCTCTATGAACCAATCAAGAGGATCAGTGAAGTAAACAACACCGTGCAGGAGGGGATGAGCGCCGGCGAGCGAATCTTCAGCCTTCTGGATACGGAGCCTGAAGTCAAGGATGCTCCTGACGCTATCCTGCTAGGGGATATTTCAGGTAAGGTGGAGTTCGAAAACGTAAGTTTCTCTTATGATTCCATCCCGGTGCTAAAAGATATCAATCTGGTGGTCAATCCAGGGGAAGCGATAGCGGTTGTCGGAGAGAGCGGTGTCGGCAAGAGCACATTGCTGGACCTTGTTCCCAGATTCTATGATCCCTCCGCAGGCGCAATTATGATTGATGGAATGGATATCCGTCGGGTCACTCAAAGATCATTGCGTGAAAAAATTGGTATAGTCACTCAACAAACAATTCTTTTCGATGATACCATCAGGAATAACATAGCCTACGGTAGGCCGGATTTGTCCTTGGATCTGGTGATTGAAGCCGCCAAGGCAGCCCATGCACATGATTTCATAATGGCCCAGACAGATGGTTACAACAGCGTTATCGGTGAAAACGGCATAAAACTGTCAGGTGGCGAACGGCAGAGGATAGCCATAGCCAGGGCACTTTTGAAAAACCCGCCTGTCCTCATCCTGGACGAGGCCACGTCGAACCTGGATTCCGATTCGGAAAAATCAGTTCAGGCGGCGCTTGAGGAACTCATGAAGGGACGAGCTACACTAGTAGTGGCGCATCGTCTGTCCACTATTCAGAATGTCGACCGAATCTATGTGATGGCTCAAGGCAGGATCGTTGAACACGGATCTCAGAATGAACTACTTGAGCTAAATGGCGAGTTCGCAAGGCTCTACAATATGCAGTTTTCCCATACCAATAAAGAGATCTCTCAGTAGATGAGCCGTACTCGGGATTCTTTTTCAAGTGGGCTGTTCGGCGTCCTGGCTCTACCATTCTTGAGCGCATCGGCGGGAGCGTATTTTATTGTTCAAAAGACCTGGCGTAAGGTTTATGAGTTAGAATTGGCCAAGAGCCATAAGGCCCCGATCCCAGTGATTTCAGTTGGGAATATCGCAGTTGGAGGAACAGGCAAGACTCCGTTCGTAATGTACCTCGTGGAAAGACTAGTTGAACAGGGCCTGAGACCATGTGTGGTCAGCCGTGGATATCGCGGAACCTACTCGAGCGATTATGTTGTGGTGAGTGATGGTTCTACAATGGCCCCTCATGTGGATGCGACCTTGGTCGGGGATGAACCCTTTCTCATGGCATGTAACCTGCTCAATAAAGCGCCTGTAATAGTCGGGCGGGATCGACTGAAATGTGTGGTGTTCGCATTAAAAACATTTAAGAGTGATGTTGCTGTGCTGGATGACGGGTTTCAGCATCTGAGACTGAAGCGTGATGTGGATATTGTTCTTCTATCGGGAAAAGAAGACCACATGTTCCCTTTGGGCATTCTCCGGGAGCCGGTATCCGCGTTGAGCCGTGCGGATATTCTAGTTTTGAATTCTGATGAAGAATTTGTATCAGATGAAATTGGAGATTTCCTCTCTTCTCATCCGCATTACGGCTATAGAAGCTCACCGGTTAGCCTATTAGGCAAAACCGCAGAGGATCCGCCGCTGGATCCAAGTCATTTGAAAGGACTTGATGTTTTATTGGTCTCTGCCATTGCCAATCCTGAGCGGTTCCGGAAAATGTCGCAGGCCCTCGGTTGGAACGTTGTAGATCATCTGGTTTTTAGAGATCATCACAAATACGCTCCTGAAGACCTCTCCAACATTCTTGAGACCGCAAACGGAAAAAACATAATTTTTACTGAAAAGGATTGGGTAAAGTTGCCTCAGCATTTTCGGGAACGAGACGGGATCTTTTTTCTGAAAATTGGCGTAGGACTTGAGCGCCATGAACGATTCCTGGAACAACTACTCGACCTGTTGAAGATACATGGACCTCAATCATAAAAGGATTCTCGTAATAAAACCCAGCTCTCTGGGAGATGTGATTCATGCTCTTCCATTGATCCATGCGATCAAACGGAAGTATCCCTCGAGTTATGTTGGCTGGGTGGTTCAACGAAACCTCAAGAGTCTACTGGAAGCAGATCCGCATATTGATGAAATCATACCCATAGAGATTCCCTCTACTTCAGAGCCTTCAGCTTGGATAGGTACATACTTCAGCTCTGTTATAGCCACGGTTCGTTCGCTAAGATCACTGAGAAAAAAGTTTAGGGATGATCCCTATGACGTGATTCTGGATTTGCACGCATCCTTCCGAAGCGGGCTCATGAGCATTATGAATCCACGCGGTTTTCGTGTCGGCTTCGCGGATGCGAAAGAATTAAACACGTTTTTCCAGTCGAAACTGGTGCATGATTCCCCGGACAAGCCCCACGCAGTCGACAAGATATTGGGTTTCGCGGATTTTCTTGAACTCACCGTGGAGTCTGCCGATTTTGACCTTTTTATTGGCGACTCGGCCATGCGTGAAGCCCGGTTGTTCATTGATGAAAGTGGAATAAAGGGAGCGGAACGAATAGTCTACGCGAACCCTGCAACTCGGTGGGCCACAAAATTTTGGAATAAACGCGCCTGGGGCGAGCTTGCCGACAGGCTTATCAATGAATTGAACGCTAAGGTAATCTTTGGCGGCGGCCCATCAGAGATAGGTTACGTGCTTGAGATTGTGTCACTTATGAAACAAGAACCTGTGATAGCCGCCGGGAGGCTTACTCCGATAGGGGCGGCAGCACTAATAAAGGCCTCGGATATTTACGTGGGCGTTGATTCTGGGCCTATGCATATAGCGGCCTTTGTAGGAACCCCGGTAGTAGCGCTCTTTGGGCCGACGGATCCGGCGAAAGTTGGGCCGTATGGCCCTGGAAACGTTGTCGTCCGCGTCGATGGCTTGTCCTGTCTGGGGTGTCGAAAATCGGTGTGTAGTGACAGGCGGTGTTTGGACGAGATTTCTGCGGATCGCATGTTCGAAGAGGTTCAAAAATTGACGAACTGGAACCCACTCCATACCGAAATCCGTTAATCTCTGAGCTTTCCTGAAAAATTAATCTGTTTCGTATCCAATCCTTGACTGAGAAGCCTCAATTGTGATTTATTCAAGTTTTGTATTTAAGTTCGAGCCCCGTATAAATAACGCGGCGGCTCGCTTCCGAAGGGGCGCCTATGAAGCAGTTCAAAAGTGAAGACATTCGAAATCTGGCAGTTGTCTCCCATGCGGGTTCGGGAAAGACGACACTTTGTGAAGCCATGCTTCTCGACTCAGGCTCGGTTGATCGTCTGGGAAAGGTTACTGATGGCTCTTCCAATTTTGACTTTGAGCCCGAGGAAATTAAGCGCGGAATTTCAATTGGTTCGGCTCTCTTTTCGGTAGAATGGAAGAAAAAGAAAATAAACATAATTGACACTCCCGGCGATCCCAATTTTGGGGCGGAAGTCACGTTTGCTCTCAAAGCAGTGGATGTCGCTGCCCTGTGTGTAGACGCAGTCGATTCAATCAAGCCTCTAACGGAGAAGGTTTGGTCAGCCATTGAAAACGCTGAGCTACCTAGAATACTTTTAGTAACCAAGATGGACCGTGAACGGGCTAATTTCGACAAAGTCTTGACCGATGTAAAGGAAGCCCTGAAAGTTAAGCCTGTGCCGTTACAGATGCCCGTAGGCAAGGAAGCCAGCTTCAAGGGGGTCATTGACCTGCTTTCCATGAAGGCCATTCTGTTCGAGGGTGATGGGAAGACCCCCACCAGAGTTGACATACCGGCTGACCTAAAGGAGGAGGCCGCTTCTCGTAGGGATGTCCTTATAGAAGATTTGGCTGAAGTTGATGATGGCTTGATGGAGAGGTATCTTGAAGGCGAGGAACTCAGCGCCGACGACCTTTCTAAAGCATTACACGAGGGTATACGAAATCGGGTTTTTATGCCGGTCCTGGTTTGTTCCGGTCTGACCAACAAAGGTATCCAGCCAATCCTCGATCTGATCGTTGACGCATGTCCTTCGCCAGCGGACATGAAACCCATAAATGGTTTGACACCGGCAGGCGATGAAGTTTCCAGAAAGTCTTCCGCTGACGAACCCTTTTGCGCCTGCGTGTTTAAGACCCTGGCGGATCCTTATGCAGGGAGACTTAGTGTATTCCGGATTTTCTCGGGCAAGCTTGTCCCGGATTCGAATTTCTTTAACTCTTGTAGCCAGTCCAAGGAAAGATTTGGCCAGCTTTTCATAATGAGGGGAAAATCCCAAAAATCGATTGAAGGCGCTCAGGCAGGCGATATAGTAGCTGTGGCTAAACTCAAGGAAACCCTGACCGGAGACACGCTTTGTGACGAGAAGTCCCAGATAATTCTTCCGAAACCAACACTTCCCCAAGCGGTCATTTCATTCGCTATTGAACCCAAAGCCAAAGGTGACGAGGAGAAGATAACCCAGAGTTTAGCCCGTCTGGCCGAGGAAGATCCTACCATTACCGTGAACAGAGACGCCCGGACGAATGAATTCCTTATTTCTGGTATGGGGCAGGTCCACATCGAAGTAATGGCCGAGAAATTGAAAAGGAAATTTGGGGTTGATGTAAACTTGAAGACCCCGAAAGTGCCCTACAAGGAAACAATCAAGGGGAAAGCAAAAGTCGAAGGGAAACTCAAGAAACAGACTGGCGGCCGAGGCCAGTTCGCTGTGGCATGGTTGGAACTGGAGCCCATGCCTAGAGGAACAGGCTTCGAGTTCGTGGACAAAATTGTTGGAGGCGTTATCCCTAGGCAATATATTCCTGCCGTTGAAAAGGGCGTTATAGAAGCTATGGCTGCCGGCGCCCTAGCCGGTCACCCTGTAATCGATGTCCGTGTCAAAGTATTTGACGGCAAGTATCATGACGTTGATTCTTCTGAACAGGCATTCAAGATAGCCGCGTCAAAGGGTTTCAAGAAGGGTGTTCTTCAGGCTAACCCTATTTTGTTAGAACCGGTCATGAATATGGAAATAGTCGTGCCCGAAGATTGCATGGGTGATGTTATGGGAGATTTGAATTCCCGGCGAGGCAGAATTAGTGGAATGGATGCGAAAGGTGGCAACCAGGCGGTTAAAGCTCTGGTCCCTATGGCTGAAGTCCTGAAATATGCCTCAGACCTGACCTCAATGACCTCGGGTAGAGGTATTTTCTCCATGGAATTCTCCCATTATGAAGAGGTGCCGGCAAGTATAGCCGAGAAAATTATTGAAGCATCTGAAAAGACTGCGGAGGAAGAAGATTAATGGCCACTGAGGTTAATTCAAGTAAGGCTCTATCAAGAACCGCGGGACGAGTGATCGCTGTTTGCTCGAGTCAAAAAAAGGGTACTCCGAAAACAGATATTGGGGAAGGAGTCCTTGAGGTAGGTTTCGGACTGAAGGGAGACGCCCACGGAGGTGATTGGCATCGACAGGTTTCGTTACTTGCAATAGAGCAGATCGAAACCATGAAAAATAAGGGATTTGATGTGAAACCAGGTAGTTTCGCGGAAAATATATGCACCGAGGGCTTTGACCTTAGGTCAATTGTGGTAGGCTCGCGTGTAAGGGTCGGGGACACTGCAATACTGGAAGTTACCCAGATTGGAAAAGAATGTCACACTCGATGCGCAATCTATAACAAAATTGGCGAGTGCATAATGCCGGAACAAGGCGTTTTCGCCAAGGTCATAGAGGGGGGTCCTGTTAGGTCCGGCGACCCAATAGAATTGATACAATAATAAGAAACGCGGGCATATCCTCTGTTTTTCTATTGTTCATTTGAACCGAGAGGAGAATCGCCTGCGTTTTTATTTCGCATGTCTAAATACTTTTATCGTTGAATATTAAATAATAAGAAATCTTTTCTCACCTAGTTTATAAATTAGTAATATTATCTACCTAATATAACATAGCTTATTCTTTTATATCATCCATAAATCAGTCTGGCCTGGGGTTTGCATGTCTTTTGAGAAAACTCTAGGGACATGGATTCCTACTATGAATATACAATGTGATCTATCAGAGAATCGAGAGATTGAATCAATGTTGCTTAGTGAGATGGACCCTAGCGGCAAGATTATGGTGCGGAGCCTTGACATGATCCATGCCAGGACAGGTCTTTCTTATGAGACATTATCGTCAATGGCCAAGATCCTGCAAGACAGGGTAATGTTCCTCCGGGATTATCCTTCACACTAACACCGTTTTGTTATGTTTCTTCAGGCGTCCCCCACGGTGATGCCTCGGGAAATTTGGGTAATTAATATGGGGTCGGCCTTGCTATCGGCCATTTTCAGCGTGGCTTTTTTGTTGACATGTTTAACGGTGAGTATGTATTATTGCGGATGCCGCGGGAATAACTCAGTGGTAGAGTGCAACCTTGCCAAGGTTGAAGTCGCGGGTTCAAATCCCGTTTCCCGCTCCACTAAGCTATTGAAATCATTACGTCTGAGCCCCAAAAAGTTGTCAGCAAGTTGTCAGCAAATTGGGGCTCGAATCGTCTTTAGGGTTTGAAGCTAAGTTAAAAACACCCACCTCACAAGAAACCGACGCGCATAAAAAATTCACAGAACAAAAGCGCTAAATAATAGGAAAATCATCGACCTCATCTGACTCATTGAACTCCGCCAATGATTTCATTGAGTTATAGAGGTAGGTATCTTTTTTCGTATCGCCCTCGGGAAAATATATCGACATCCTGACGATCAGAGTTGTAATAAGGAAAGAAGCGTTGCTGATAGCAGTAGATCAAATCTTGATACAACCCTGTGGATAACCCGTATTTTTACCCACGCTAAGCCATACCAAAAAATCAGGTTATCGAGTGACCATTCTAGCACGAATTTTCGGAACCAGTTTTATGGAATTTAAAAACAAAGCCCGGATAAGCAACTACTCATAAACGAGAATAAAGAGTCGTTAAGAAACAGCGACAGAAAGAATCAATTCAGAAGATGTTAAAAGGTGACCCATATGTCAACACTGACAATAATACTCAGCATATTTTCTCCAATCGCATGTGTCATAATCTCAAGTTTCTTCCTTTGGAAAATAAAAACATCGGTAGCCCAACTAAACCACTCTCACACCGAGGCTTTGGCCATCTTTAAAGCCCTGTTGGACAAAGACATGAAACACCTTGAATCCTATTTGAATCGACAATTGCGTGTTTTCTCTACGACTTTTGACAAGGAATATATTGCCTATCAAGATGTTTGGAACAAACTCCTTTCTTTTCAAGAAAAAGCTTCTCTAACATTCAGCATAATACTTCTCGGTTCAGAGAGGTTAGATGAGTTTAAATCGGAATTCGATGATTTCAAGAAAGCCCACGATGAACTGAATGAGGCTACGTTAAGGAACTCTCCCTTTGTTGACAAAGCAATTTCTAAAGCAATTTATGATTTTCTAAATATGAGAGAAATTATAGAATTACGCTTATCTTGCGGTCAACCCAATCCTTCTTCACAAGGCGTAAACCGTGAGTCAGCACTAGAAGCGGCCACCGAAATAAGCAAGGAATTGATATCCTCTGTTCAAAACATAGCCGATCTAATTCGTTCCAGGATCATCTCTGTGGCTGAATAGATCCCAATATAGAGTTTTCTTTTGCAGTAAACACAAAACCAAACAGCCAACACCTAAAAAAGCATATTACCGGATCAGCAATTACTCACGAACAAGGATAAAGAGGCTCAAAAAGAAAGGTCAATAACATGAAACAGGATGAATGGAAAAATAAGCTCTATTTTGGAGATAATCTACCACTTCTACGAAATAAAGACTATTTTCCAAACGAATGTATTGACCTTATCTATCTTGACCCTCCATTCAATTCTAAAGCTACATACAACATTCTTTTTTCTAAGAAAGACGATATTCAGGAAAGGGCACAGATAAAAGCATTTGGCGATACGTGAATCTCAGATTAAATGGACTGTTTTTTTCTGATTATTTGGGACAGCCATGTTTTTTTTTATGTTGTTTGGACAGAGCCGGGCAACCCGGCT
>JAPLJJ010000138.1 GCA_026388665.1 Deltaproteobacteria bacterium | reverse complement strand
TACAAAGTTTTCAGAATCATCCTAAGAAAAAAATCGCGAACGCTCAATTTGGTCATTTCGGCTTTACAGTTGTCGTCAATTACCGGCGGCATTTATCCAAAGTTGGAGGTATTTAGAATGAGAAAAGTATTAATGTTCATTCCCGTAGCCCTGATTACAGTGGCGATGAGTTCCACTGTATTGGCCGGCTGTGGCTGCGGAGGTGGTAAGCTCAAACCCGACTCAAGACAGGAAGTCTTGACGAAAGCTTAGTTTGAACAGGAGGAGCGAAACACTGCTTTTTTTCGGCTGTTATAGGTGTCTCCGCTCCTCCGTCTTCGTCATGAAAAGGATCGGGTTTGGCAATATAGTATTGTTAAGGTTGCTTTGAGAAATCACTTTTATGATCGCTGACACGTTTTAGAAAGGAATTAGACATGATCTCGGAATGTTGCTCTTCAAATAAGAAAACTATGATTGTGGCTTGTTCAGGAGCGTCCAACGTAGGACAGATTTCGAACCAAGCGGCAGTTGAACTTACTCGCGAAGGTTTTGGCAAAATGTTTTGCTTGGCGGCGGTAGGCGCACATCTGAACAATTTTGTGGTTTCAGCTCAGAATGTTGAAAACCTTGTCGCCATCGACGGATGTCCGGTCGGGTGCGCTATCCGATTGTTAGAGCACGCGGAAGTCCCCGTAAGCGCTTACCTTGTGGTTGAGAACCTGGGGATTAAAAAGAGCATGAGTAATATTTTCAATGCCGATGAGGTGGAGAAAGTTAAGGCCGCTGTCAAAGGCTGTTGCAACTCTAGTGCCAGTCTGGTTGCCGACAAGGAGGCTTCCGGTCCCTCTTCTTGTTGTGGATGAATTGCTCCAAAGAGGTTCAAATGGGTATTTGAGAAAACCTCACAGCAAAGGAGAACAACTGATGCTGCTGAATAACCTTGAAATTGAGATGTTCCGCCCGAAGTGCAACCCAAATTTTCAATCGGTTCACTGCGTAGCCCATTTGGAAGAAGATATATCCGATGTCTTGCCATACTTGAATACAGCAATGGGCGGCGGGGGTGATTATGTCACTTCGCCCCCGACCCTTACCTTACAGATACATGGAAGGCTTATAGCTCTCCACGCAAGAGAGATATTTGTAAACGCGCTCAAAGATGAAGCTGAAGCCGAAAAAATCGTTGACTGGTTGAAAAAGGAAATCAACCAGACGTGGGAACATCGTGATCGGATAGAGCCAACATTCGATAAGCCCCCTGCCCCCCAAATGCTTGAGATACTAAAGCTGCTCCCAAAAACCAATTGTAAGAAATGTGGGGAACCCACGTGCATGGTCTTTGCGCTGAGAGTAATAGACGAAGTTAAAGAAGTGGAGGATTGCCCAGAACTGGACCCCGAAAAGAAAATGAAACTGACGGAGTACCTCAGCCGCTTTAACAGGGAATCCTAGTGTCGGCCCTAACGACTGGACTTCAAGAATTCCTTAGAAATGAGATAACTGTCTTTCGGCGAGTTCTTACGTCTAGCTTGACAATTGAAATGCCGTGAGTTAAGTATTCATATATTTCGTTATGTGGCGACATATAGACTCATGAGTATCCCCAAATTCCTGGACATTATTAAGGCGATTAGCGATGAAAACAGGTTGCGAGCCATCATGGCGCTGCGAACAGGCGAGTTGTGCGTCTGTCAAATCGTTGAACTGCTACAATTAGCGCACTCGACGGTTTCCAAGCACATGTCGATACTAAAACAGGCGGGGCTGGTTGAATCGCGCAAGAAAGGCCGTTGGGTCTTTTATCGTTTACGCGATGCCGATGAGACCTCGAGTCTGGCCGAACAGGCTTTGTCCTGGGCTTGTGGCGCAGTTTCACAAGATCCAATAATTCTGAAAGATGAGTGTCAACTTAGTGAAGTTTTGAGATTAGACCCTGAAGAGTTGTGCAGATTAAAAAAGAAAAAGTGATACAATATTGACCGGAAAAACACAAAATTCTTAATTCCTTATGGATAAGACCTGAGTAGCTTTCAAGCATATTTACAGCATTTGACTTTGATCCGATTCGAGGAGGAATGAAGTATGCAGTCTAAAAAAAGTCTCTCTCTACTAGATAGGTATTTGACGCTGATCATATTCCTAGCGATGGCATTGGGCATTGGAATCGGCTATTTCGCTCCGGCGATCACAAAGTTCATATCGGGCCTCCAGGTTGGAACAACATCCATTCCTATTGCCGCTGGGCTGATACTGATGATGTATCCGCCTTTGGCAAAAGTGAAATATGAAGAGATGGGGCAAGTATTTCGCGATACAAAAATTTTGGTTCTTTCATTGGTCCAGAACTGGGTAGTAGGCCCTATCCTTATGTTTTTCCTTGCAATAATATTTTTGCCGGACCGTCCTGAATACATGGTCGGCTTGATCTTGATCGGCTTGGCCAGGTGTATCGCAATGGTAATCGTATGGAACGAACTGGCCGAGGGAGACACTCAATACGCTGCCGGACTGGTAGCGTTTAATAGCGTCTTTCAAGTCCTATTTTATAGTGTGTACGCCTGGATTTTTATTACTGTGCTTCCCCCTCTTTTTGGCCTCAGCGGGAGCGTTGTCAAAGTAACTATTGCACAGATTGCGGAGAGCGTGTTCATTTATCTGGGGGTCCCTTTTATCGCAGGAATACTCACGCGATTCATCATGCTGAAAATTAAGGGGAAAGCATGGTATGAGACATCTTTTATTCCAACCATAAGCCCAATTACGCTGATAGCATTGTTATTCACGATTGTTGTTATGTTCAGCCTTAAAGGCAATTTAATTCTGACTATTCCTTTCGATGTGGTCAGGATAGCCATTCCCTTGTGTATATATTTTGTTGTTATGTTTCTCGTGAGTTTTTGGATGGGACACAAAATTGGCGCAGACTATCCCAAAACAGTCACCCTAGGGTTCACGGCGGCGAGTAACAATTTCGAGCTTGCGATTGCGGTCGCTATAGCAGTGTTCGGCATTAATTCAGGCGAAGCTTTCGCCACTGTAATAGGCCCGTTACTCGAAGTGCCTGTCCTGATAAGCCTCGTGAACGTCGCCTTTAAATTCAGGGACAAATATTTTCAGGGGGCGCCGGTTTGGCACGGGTAAAATTCTCGAACTAAATTCGTAAGACACTTGATGGAACAGACTGAGTTAATTAGTTTTTGCTATTACTTGAGGTGTTGGTCAAATCCTAAACTATTATTGTGTCGTTACCCAAGAAATTGCTTTAGTAGGAATTAATCGCCTTGAGCATTTCCAACCAGAGGATAGTAGGAATGAAAACTCAAAAATTGAGAGTTATTTTCCTGTGTTGCCATAATGCCGTATCAAGCCAGATGGCTGAAGCCTTCCTCAGGCACTATTCCGGAGATAAATTTGAAGTGTTTAGCGCCGGATTGAAGCCGGTAGAGATTCACCCATTAACAGTGCAAGTGATGAAAGAGATTGGCATTGACCTGTCCGGTCAGCAACCGGAACCGTTGCGAAATTATTTTCCCTGGGGTGAGTAATAGGCTTTACTGGCCACTCGAAGATCCCACCCTATGTGATGAACCTGTGACCAAAAACATTGAGAAGTTTAGAACAATGCGTGATCTCGTTGATGAAAGGGTTAGGTCGTGGCTTGTTCAGATTCTAGAACGCCCGCAAAATTCTTCAGTTGTTTCTATTGAAGACAAATTTCGACCGTCCGCGACTACATAATGGATTGCATTCGGCGCTGGTGTGGAAAAAGGAGAATGGATGTTAGTAGAGGATTGTAGGGATCCGGCGGACAAGTTTGAGAGGGATTCTGCGCGATCCGAATCAACTGCCCAAAAGGACAAGAGCGGTTCCCTCCTTGGCAGGATCTTTCACAAAATCGGAGGCCTCTGCTGGGTTGTCTTCAAGAAAATTGGATATGCGCTCTTCCTAATAGTCGCAGTTGGACTGCTTTTTCTGGCTTTGGAAAAACTCTCTGAAGTCGCCTTGAAGACAACTTATCTCGGGGACGTTTATCCCACGGATTTCGACAGGGCAAAAAGAGATTTCACGGAACCTGTCTCCCATTATGATTATGATCTTGTCCCTGGTGTGTGTCTTGGACACAATCAAGCTAAGGGCAACCAGTTTGAGTATGCTAACAACGCTGGATTTCGAGAACCCCGATCAATTTCCCTGGAAAAACCAGCGGACGAATTTAGGATTTTTCTGACTGGCGGCTCTACCGCTTTTGGTTTGGGCTCCACCGGGACTACGGGAGAAGTAACCAGTTTCTATTCCATTGAATACAGAGAGACAATTTCGCATGTAATGGAAAAAATCCTTAACATTTCTGCGCCGATACCGGGAAAAACGATCAGAGTTTACAACACCGCTGTATGGGGTCATGCGTATCAACACGATTTGCTCCGATACATTACCAAATTGAGCCGATACAAACCGGACCTTGTGGTTTCCTTGGACGGAGTGAATGAAATTAGTCCGGTTAGTGCGCCTGTAAAAGAATGGGACTATTTTCGAGAGGGTCAATATAATGGTGTACTAAGGCAAATTTTTGCGTATGACTGGCCAGGACTGGTTTCCTATCTGGCCTTGTGGCTAAAAAATAACACTTTCCTGATGTCAATGTTTTGGAATGGATCTGACTTGTTTCAGACTATTGAAGCAGGTAATAGGCTGCACCGTGCTTCAGTTCCCAAGGACCTTAAAACATTGGAGGCCCTTGAAATCACGCCCGAAGACAGAACCAGAATGGTATCAGATAACGTGACCTCGGTCGTTCGGGTTTTGGAAAATTATCACAGCGCCCTTGAAAACGATGGTGTGCCTCACTTCTTTGCCTTGCAGCCTTTGCTTTATTTGAGCAAGAAACCTCGACACGAAATTGAAGAAAAAATAGAAGCGACGGAGGAACACAAACAGTATTACGACATGACCACGGCAAGTGTCTATAAATTCATTATAGACAAAATTAAGAGCAG
>JAPLJJ010000251.1 GCA_026388665.1 Deltaproteobacteria bacterium | reverse complement strand
GATTACTCCGAGCACGAGAGTGCTGGACTTGGGCTGTGGCTCCGGCACCCTGCTGGCCAGGCTACGCGATGAAAAAGATGTTGAAGGATGCGGAGTCGAACTGGATCAGGAAAAGGTGATTCGTTGTACCGAAAGGGGCATTCGAGTCATGACTCTTGACCTTGATCATGGGCTTGAGGGATTTCCGGACCTTAGTTACGAATATGTGGTTTTAAGCCGAACACTCCAACAACTTGTCAATCCAGAACGCCTCGTCCGTGAAATGTTGAGAGTCGGTTCCAAATCAATAATAGCCTTCCCCAACTTCGGAAAATGGAAAATTACCCTGGAATATCTGCTTACCGGAAGGACACCTGTAGTTAAAACGTTCCCCCTCCCTTGGTACAATGCCCCTGATATTCATAGAGTCACCATTAAGGATTTCCGTCAATTCATTCATGATATCGGAGGAAAAATTGAGAAAGAGATATTCATAACTAAAGACACCCCGAGAAAAGATATGATGTGGCCTAACGGTAGGGCCGAATGGGGTTGTTTCCAAATTTCCTCTCACTAAGTCACTTTCAAGCTCTTTCATGTCCATAGTCTACCAACCTTCCGCAATGGAGACCTACCATGCCGGATCAGGATAAAACCAAAGACCAGATTATTGAGGATCTTAGGAATTCTGTTTCTCTTCTTCATTCAATACTGGAATCAACTGCTGACGGAATTCTTGTTGTCAATAGAGATGGAAAGATTGTCGCGTATAATCAAAATTTTTTGGACCTCTGGAGAATACCGCAAGATATCATAGAGTCCCGGGACGATGACAGAGCGCTTGAGTATGTATTGGATCAACTAAAGGATCCTGAAGGCTTTCTCCAGAAAGTGAGGGAGTTGTATGGCGAGCCCGACGTCGAGAGCTTTGATAATCTGGAGTTCAAAGACGGTAGGTTTTTCGAGCGCTACTCGAAGCCACAAAGGATAGGAGAGGCAGCCGTAGGGAGAGTTTGGAGCTTTCGTGACGTCACCGAGCGCAAACGAGTAGAGAAGGCCCTAGAGGACAGGACTGAGGCCCTGGAGCGCAGCAACAAGGACCTTGAACAGTTTGCGTATGTAGCAGCCCACGATCTGAGGGAACCGCTGGTAGCAGTTGGAGCGTACCTAAAGATCATCGAACGGCTTACCAAGAATACCCTTGAAGAGACGGGACAGAGATGTATTGAAAAAGGAATAAATATAGTGCTGCGAATGGACACAATGCTTCGGGGTTTACTAAGTTATTCCCGCGTTACACTTAGTTCCGTAGAATTAGAGTCGACGGATTCCAATTCCTGCCTCGCACAAGCTCTTTCAAACTTGGGATTGGTTATCAAGAAAAGTGGAGCGTCCGTGACAAACGATTCGCTACCAATAGTAAATTCCAATGCTATTCAACTAGTACAAGTCTTCCAAAATTTGATAAGTAATGCGATCAAGTACAGAGGCACAGATCCTCTAAAGGTTCACGTCGGATTGAAATCCGATGATTCCGAATATCAATTTTCGGTCAACGACAATGGCATAGGAATCGAGCCTCCATGTTTGGAAAGGATCTTCAACATGTTTGAACGAACAGGGGACTTGTCAGGTCCCAGTGGAACCGGCATAGGTCTTTCCACATGCAGGAGAATAATAGAGCGTCATCGTGGACGCATTTGGGTAGAGTCACAACCAGGCAGAGGCTCAACTTTTTACTTTACTCTCCCTAAAACGAGACATGTCCCTGCAGCTTGAGGCTAAGTGCCTATTGTGGTTTTTAGTGTTGGCAAGATGTTTTTGACATTTTTGTGTCAAGTAGCCGTCATTCGTTATGATGCGTAGTTTTTTTTACGTAACAGGGTCTGCCATCTCTAATAAATTCTAACGGGCCATCAGCCTGCGCAAGAAAGCGGTTCCGATCGAGGGCTCATTTTCACGCTTGAGTCTCCTTTCGAAGTGGTCATGCGCCTGTGCCATGAACGCTTCTATTCGGGTTTTCTCATTGGTTTTTTTCAATCCGTCATAAACGAGTGTGAGCATGGGGATTTCGGGTCTGGCCTTGAGCGCTCTGATTAGCGCAGCGGTAACTACCGTTCCGTATGAACAATTGAGGGTCATAAGATTCAAGACGCCGTCGGCGCCTACCTCCAAATCTTTCAGCGTCGTGGCTATGGGAGCGGTGATTCCTGCGGGTAGCTTGGTGTGAGCATGATTTGTCGCTGTTCTCCACATACCTATTCCCATAAGGTCCAGCGGGCCGTTTATTAGATGCCTCACGGTTCGGGAGCATCTCACGTTCAACTCCAATATAGTCATCAAGGTATAAAGCAGTCCGTGCCGCGCCGCTTCTCTGGACTGACCGCTCAGAAGGCTCCACACAAAGTCTCTTAGGGTACCCATCTTGAAACAATCCGACAAGGTGGGAGGAGCGAGGATGCATCCTCCGTTGGCCTCTATTTCCCGAAAAGCATCGTTATTAGCGAAAGGGACCACACGAGTGTAGTAATCTCCGGTCACTGCAATTACGGGTCTTGGTTCCGCATCGTCAGTGGGGAAGGAATAGAGGTCGTGGAGAACTTCTTCCAGACCCTCTCTGACGCGACCCGCGCTGAGCGTGTTGTAGAGTTTGTTGCGGCAGTCCTCGTAAAGCCGGTCCACCGCTGATTGGTCTCTAACCCGTGGTCGGATCTGTAATAAGAGGCGAAATAGCAAGTCGTATGTGTTAAGCCCTTCCCAAAGTCTTAACAACATGCGTTGATAGTTTCGCTTGGAAATCCGGAATTCCGCCAAGCCCTCTTGAACATTCTTGATCACACCAAGAGAAAGACCGAGCTGCTCACGAATTTTGTCAATATATACAGGAAATTGTCCCAGACGGCATGCATCCGGACCTAGTATATAGAACCGGGATCTTGAAACCGAGGGCCCTATCACTGTTTTCGCCAGTTTCAGATAATCCCCCAACACCAACGTATACGGGTGACATTCTCCTCCCACGATGTGAGGACGACCCAAACTCTCTGATTCATGATCAGGAGGCGGGAGCACCAGCGAATCGATCCCTACGGATCTTGCTGCGGCAGAGAACGCATGACTATGGTCACCCCAATAGGGAAGGTAAATCAAATCAGCCTTGGGTCTCCTTATGGTCTTATTCTCCGCAGTTGTCAGCGCTGCCGGTTGGGCCGAGCTTAAGGGGACATATGATTGCCGTCTGCTCCGTTCCAGCCGGACTCGATCCCAAAAAGCTTCGATCCTCGTAATTACGCCCGTTCTGGAAGAATGCTCATCCATCTCGAGAACCAGCAGAGGTTTGGGCGACAGAGCGTCCCTAATGTGGCGCAGAGTAAACGCGTCCTGTCCACACCCGAAAAAGCCTATGAAGACAGGAAACAGCCTCGGATCTCGCGCTATTTCATGGGCCACCTGAATCATTCTTGCCTGGTACTTCCACGTGACTGGCGAGAGTCGCTGCGACACCGTCGGATAGAGATCGCCCGGCATGGCCCGTATCCCGAGCTTCTGAAGAAGACTTCCCAGGTTCATGTTGAGAAAGGTGTCCGCAGTGTGGTACGGCTTGCCGAGCACGACCAGCGCTTGATCCCCGTCGCAAAGGGAGTTGAGGAATTGTTCACCTTGTCGCCTAATTTCGGCGTTAAATGCTTTCAATTCCGCAAGTCCTCGTTCGAACGCGGCCGTTGCTATTCCATGAGAAAAGCCTAAATCCGTGGCAAAGCGAATATGCTCTCTTTGAAAAGAGTTGGGGTCGATCTTGCTGTTTACGGTCGGCTCAATCCATTCGATGTCAAAAACTCCCTTAAAAAATATTGACGAGGCCTGAATGTACGGGCAATACTCCAGTGGCTGTTCTCCATCCTTTAACGGGGGGTCACTCAAGATAGACGGATGAAAAAGTGTTCTCGCTCCTGAATTAATCACGTTCCTTATCTGCCCAGCCATGACCTTCATCGGCATGCATGTCTCTACCCTGAGACTCCGTGACCCATCCTCGAACTGTCTCCTGTCAGACCGTGGGGCTACCACGAGAGAGATCCCGAGTTCGAGTAGAAACGCTTGCCAGAAGGGAAAGTAATCGTAAAACTGAGGAGACCGAACCATTGCCCAACGTGTGTCTGATGGGGAATCTCTTTCAGAGGATCTTTCCAGCAATTCCGTCCTGAACGAAAAGACATTTGACTCAGGAGGTCGCTTGTGCTGTTGATCCTCGGATTCCCACCTGTCGCACAAACCTCCGTGAAAAATTATCCGTCCATCGGTTTTGTATTTGTTGACCTTACATTGGTTAGTACAACCATTGCAGTCGAACTGGTCTCTTTGTATTTCTTCAGGGTTCCAGCAGATTTCCTTGCGTCCATTTGGGGCTATTTCTCCGTGCTTGATCTTGTCGAGAGCGATCAACGCGGCGCCCAAGGCACCCGAAACTCGAAAGAAGGTGGGAATATAGAATTTGTGGCCAGTGTACTCCTCGAAGGCCGCTTTAACCGCGGGGGTGGCCGCAACCCCTCCCAAAAAGAGCACCTTATCCCCGAGACTTTTGTGATGCGCCACCCTCTCCAGATAGTTCTGAACTATGCTAATACATACACCGGCAGCGAGATCGTTCGAAGATGCTCCATTGTTTTGGTGATGGATTAGATCGGATTCCATGAATACGGTGCATCGGGTACCCAGATCGGCGGGGGTCCTCGCTGCGAAAGCAGCCTCCGAGAAGACCGGACCCATAGAAAGGTCCAACCGCTGGGCCTGGGCCATGAGAAAGCTCCCTGTGCCGGCGGCGCACACTCGGTTCATTTCAAAATCGATCATTTGTCCATTTTCGAATGCAATCCATTTTGAATCCTGGCCTCCGATCTCTACCACGGTATCAACCGAAGCGTCATAATTCAAAGCAGCACGCGCTTGAGCTGAAATTTCGTTCACAATGAGTTCGGAATCCAGGAGCCTTCCAGCAAGGTTCCGGCCACTTCCGGTAACGGAAATCACGTCCGGAACAATGCCATTGAGCAGAAGTGATTCCAGGACTTCCGTCACGGCTTCCAGTGGTCTGGATCTGGACAGGCGGTAGTCTTCTCTCAGTATTTTGCCCAGCGAGTCAATGATTACCCCTTTTACAGAGACCGATCCCACATCCAGGCCCATAACAAGAGGTGGCTGCCAAAGCTCTGTGCGTCGCTCGGAAACAATTTCTGGCGATTTATCTCCTTCGGTTCGCTTGAGTGGCTGTAGGAAAGATCGTGCAGGCGGTTTTTTCATCGCTCGTTCAGCCATGCTCTTCAGTTGTCCGAGCGACAGTACCCGAGTAGATGCTCGCCGGGCCGCAAATTCGGCGCAGCCGAGCGCCCCAAGCACCTTGAAATGTGGTGGAATTACGATTTGTTCAGGCTCTAGCTGCAATTCCTCCCGAAATGCGTGGACGACAGCCTGATTGCTCATCACTCCGCCCTGAAGGGATAACACGGCCTCAGGAGAATCCCCTTTAATCAGAGTGGCCGTGTAATTCCTGACCAGGGCAAAAGCAAGTCCGAGAAGAATGTCCGGCAGTGGCGTCCCCTCTTGAGCTTGGTGGATCATGTCGGTCTTGGCGAACACCGCGCAGCGCCCGGCAATTGAGGCAGGTTTACTGCTTTGAAGAGCGATGGAACCAAATGACTCAATACCTATGTCAAGCCGGTCCGCTTGCTCGTCCAGAAAAGCTCCTGTGCCGGCGGCGCATATTTCGTTCATTCTGAAAACGGGGACCCGAGGTATCCCGTTGTCCGGTGAAGGCTCGATTCGTATGTACTTCGAATCCTGGCCGCCAATCTCGATGATGGTCCTGATTGCCGGGTTTACTTTGTAGGCCCCGACGGCATGTGCGCTGATCTCGTTTATTGCTGGAATTTCCAGTGCCTTGGAGAGAAGTTCTCTCGCGCTGCCGGTTACAAGAGCACCGCCCAGTTGGAGATCTCCTCCACAAGTGTCCACCATTTGGCCTATGGCTTCAACGAATGTTTGGAGCGGCCTCCCTCGGGCGCGAAGATAAATGGTGACCGGTTCGTCAGAATCCTCGTTCATGAGGAAAAGATTAAGACTTACAGACCCGCAATCAATCCCCAGAAAATTTTTTGTCATAATTACTTTTCCAGGACTAATTCATAATCATTAGAGCCTCTATTAAATAACATATAGCGGCTTTTGCATAGTGACAAGTGAGATTCACGGGCTCAATCGGTTCCGTAAACTTTTAAAATATACGTGAACGCTTGGGGCGCTATGATTTTGACATTGGCTTCAATTCCCTGAAGGTGTTGGGTAACCATCTTTTCACTGATTCCCGGCACAGCGTATACCACAAACAGAACATTACTCGTTGAAGGCGTTATCCTGGTTCTCTGGTCAGGGCCATAAAGAACGCTTGAAATGACACCTTTCAAATCCTTAAGGATCATGTCTCTTGGTTTTACAATCTGATCCCGTCCGTTTATCAGGGTGTAGTCTTCATCGCCCTTTGCAACATCCAGCGTGACTGGCGCCTCAACAGAATCTAGGTCATGGCCGGCCGTCAATAGCAAATTCCTTAATTCCTCAATGAACATAGATTCCACCAAGGCTGATACCGTGGGGATAGGCTTGCCTTTGAAAATTACTGATTCGAGTTGCTGGAGAACATGGTAAGTTTTGTTAAACTCCTTGTAATAGGACTGGTACGCGCGGATTGGCTCCAACAATTTCAGCTCACTGCGGTCTTTGAACAGGGCTCTCAAGTCGGCCTCAATTTCCCTCTTGACTCGATCCAAGCCCGCATGTTGAAGCGGATTGGAAACATTGTTCATCACCAGGATTCCACAATGAGCGCCCGGATAGGTTTTCTTCCAATTATTGGTGACTGTTAACATTTTGTTCCTCAAGATTTTCCCTGAATATTAACTTACATATCTCAATTTAGGATTTAATGTCAAGGGGTTAGGTTTTCCACCAAGGAACTGGAGAAAACCCTCGTCGATTAACCTTGACCAGAGCGGGTTTTTTGTCTTAGTCTACCTGTTTTGGGCGCATACCATGACCAGTTCACCCTTAGAAGCACGGACCCATTAATGATCAATTTAATTAAAGGCTTTCACGATATACTACCGGATGAGTCTCAGAAATGGGCTTTCATCACAAATAAAGCAAGACGTTGTTTAGAACGTTTCGGATTTCGCGAAATTGTTACCCCAATTATGGAAAAAACCGAACTGTTTCGGCGTGGAATCGGCCAGGCTACTGATATTGTCGAAAAGGAAATGTACACTTTTGACGATATCGGAGGCGAATCCCTCAGTTTAAGACCGGAGGCCACCGCCGGCATATTGCGCTCGGTGGTTGAACATTCGTTACTTAGACATGAGCCCATTCTGAAGATCTTCTCGATTGGTCCCATGTTCCGTCGAGAACGACCATCAAAGGGACGTTTCCGGCAGTTTTTTCAAATAAATGCCGAGGTTCTTGGTGACGACTCTCCGCTGACCGACGCTGAAACTATCCTTGTAGCATTTTCCATGCTTGAAGACATAGGGGCTAAGGATTTTTCGGTAGAAATTAATTCCGTGGGTTGTCGAGATTGTCGCGACAAATATCGGTCCGAGCTTAGACGATTTCTACA
Source organism: Deltaproteobacteria bacterium (assembly GCA_026388665.1). Taxonomy (GTDB): domain Bacteria; phylum Desulfobacterota; class Desulfomonilia; order Desulfomonilales; family Desulfomonilaceae; genus CAJBEZ01. The sequence goes on along the minus strand of JAPLJJ010000251.1, from coordinate 6,141 downwards.
GCCATCATTCAACAGACTTTGCCCGGACTGTCAGAGAAGGTTCGAGACTAATCCTCTGAGGATTCTGGATTGTAAAGAACCGGAATGTATGCGTATAGGCGCTGACGCTCCTCTGATATCCGACTGGCTCGACGCTTCATGTCGTGATCATTTTGACCAGGTTAAAACAGCCCTGGATTCTGTTGGTGTGACGTATCGGGTAGAGCCCAGGCTAGTTAGAGGGCTTGATTACTACTCCAGGACGGCCTTTGAATTTGTCCATTCCCAGTTGGGTCGTACTAAGGCCATAGGCGGTGGTGGCCGATATGATTCTCTTATTGAAGAACTCGGCGGACCGAATGTTTCCGGAATAGGTTTTGGGATAGGAATCGAACGTCTTGCCATGAATCTTCCGGATGAAGGAGCCCTCTTTCAAAGTAAAATAGACGTCTTTATAGCTATTATCGGATCAAATGCGCGAGGCCCGTGCTTCCGCATTGCCAATCAATTGAGGAAACTTGGTCTATCTGTAGAAGCCCGATATTCGGACATGAGCCTAAAGGCTCAAATGAAAGTTGCGGATCGTTTATGCGCAAAGTGGGTGATCATGGTTGGCGAAAACGAATTAACGCAAGGCCAATTCACCATTAGGAATATGAAAACCAAGAACCAGTTGCTCGTGGAACTGAGCGGAATCGAACAAGTCGTTCGAGGAGAAGAAATTTGATACTACAAGCTTTAGATGGATGGGAACGCTCGCATCTTTCTGAGGAATTGACTGAAGCCGATGTAAAAAAGAGGGTCATCCTTATGGGGTGGGTCCTCAGACGTCGTGATCATGGTGGAGTAATTTTTGTTGACTTGAGAGACCGTAAGGGCTTGATCCAGTTGGTCTTCAATCCTGAATTCTCTCAAGAAACCCACGCATTAGCTCATAATTTAAGGCCGGAATGGGTTATCGCAGTGAGTGGACTGGTCCGTTTAAGACCGGATGAGTCGATAAACCTTGATCTTATCACTGGTAAGATTGAAATAATTGTCGATGAACTGAGAATACTGAACGCCTCCGATCCTCCACCTTTTCCTCTGGATGAAGAGGCAAATCCAACTGACGCAATCCGGTACAAGTATCGGTATCTGGATTTGAGAAAACCTTTGGGCGCTCGTCAAAACTTGCTCTTTCGTAACCGCCTAGGTTCTAAAATCAGGGATTTCTTGAGCGCCGAAGAATTCGTAGAAATCGAAACCCCGTTCCTGACGACAAGCACACCAGAGGGCGCCAGGGATTACCTCGTCCCTAGTAGGCTCAGTATCGGCAATTTTTACGCACTGCCCCAATCACCGCAGTTGTTTAAGCAGCTTCTCATGGTGGCCGGATTTGAACGATATTACCAAATCGTGCGGTGTTTTCGCGACGAAGATTTGCGGGCCGACAGGCAGCCTGAATTTACGCAGTTAGATATTGAGACTTCTTTTATTGAGGAAAAAGCACTTTATTCGATCATGGAAAGGATGATGAAAGAGATTTTTCGTGGTCTCCTCGGTCTGGATCTGACAATCCCCTTCCCTTCTCTTTCTTATCAGGAAGCGATGGCCCGTTACGGACTCGATAAACCTGATGTTAGGTTTGGGCTGGAGTTGGTTGACATAACCGCTGCAGTAAGTGGAACGCAGTTCGGCGTCTTTAAGAACGCCATAGCTAGTGGAGGCATAGTAAAGGCTCTCAAGGTTGAAGATGGCTCGAAACTATCCCGAAAGGAACTTGATGAACTGAGAGATTTTGCTGCGATTTATGGTGGCAAAGGCGTCGCGTACACGAGAATTAAAGATGATGGTGAATGGCAATCTCCAATAGCGAAGTTTCTTTCAGATCAGGAACGATCGGACATAAACAGGTTAGTTGCGGCCACTACCGGAAATGTGGTTCTTTTTGGCGCTGATTCTTTCAGAATTGTTAATGATGTCCTTGGGAATCTGCGTAACCAGCTTGGAGAAAAACTCGGGCTTATTCCGGCCGGCGAGTTCAAATTCGTCTGGATAACGGAATTCCCTATGTTTGAATACGATGAGGATGTGAAACGCTTCAAGGCGATGCACCATCCATTCACCTCGCCTATGTAGGAAGATCTGGATCTTCTTGAGACGGATCCCGGGTCCGTTCGTTCCAGGGCCTATGATCTAGTGCTTAACGGATCGGAAATAGGTGGTGGAAGCATGAGGATTTACAGAAGCGATGTTCAGGAGAGAGTTTTTAAGACCCTTGGCATAGACGCTGAACAGGCTGAAAAGAAATTCGGATTCTTGCTCGAAGCTTTGAGGTACGGAGCGCCTCCGCACGGTGGGATCGCTTTCGGCATCGATCGATTAACAGCAATATTGACAGGATCGGAATCAATTCGGGACGTTATCGCTTTTCCAAAAACACAGAGGGCGACTTGTCCGCTTACGGGCGCTCCGACCCCGGTAACTACCGAACAACTAAAAGAATTGGGGCTGCGTATTGCCGCCAAGAAAAATTGAGACCATCTTATAGTTAAGTCATGTCTGGATTAGCCATGTCATGACTCTCCGATAAAACTACTTCCGACTATTTAGAATTAGTTTTTGTTGCGTTTTTGGAATTATCAAATTGTTTAAGGAGCTTTACCATGGCCACATGGGACCCGAAGAAAGGCGTCTTGTACCACGAATTTAACAAGTTTAACAAAGAACGGTCCCTTCGAGAAGTCGAAAAACCTAATCTTCTTAGGAACATCTTTCCGTATGTTGAAGTTCCAAAGATTGATTTTGACTTTGCAATGATCCCGATAAACCCGGCCAAGAACTTTCTAATGACCGACACTACATTCAGAGATGGTCAACAAGCCAGGCCGCCTTTTACTGTGGAACAAATTTCCAAGCTTTTCGATTTTCTTCATAGACTTTCCGGGCCACGTGGGATCATTCGGCAGTCCGAATTTTTTCTATACACGAGAAAAGATAGGGAGGCAGTCGAAGTTTGTCGAAACAAGGGTTATCAATATCCACAAATAACCGGTTGGATCAGAGCCCAGAAAAAGGACCTGGCTCAAGTCAGGGCTGCGGGGTTGACTGAAACCGGCATCCTGACATCGGTTTCGGATTACCATATTTTCCTGAAGATGGGGCTGGATCGTCGTAAGGCAATGGACAAGTATGTGGATATGGTTAGAACCACAATTGAAAAGGGAATTGCCCCAAGGTGCCATTTCGAAGACATTACTCGGGCCGATATATATGGATTTTGCGTGCCCCTGGCCCAAAAGATAATGGAAATACGTGAAGAATCAGGGATAGAGATCAAAATCCGCCTTTGTGACACAATGGGTTACGGGGTTAACTTCCCTGGGTCCGCACTACCTCGCAGCGTGCCGAAATTAGTCCGGGCAATGATCGACGACGCTAATGTTCCGGAGGATCTGCTTGAATGGCATGGGCACAATGATTTCCATAAAGGATTGACCAACGCTGTATCAGCCTGGTTGTATGGATGTTCAATAGTGAATGGAACACTCTTGGGCATAGGAGAGCGTACGGGGAATACCCCTCTGGAGGCGTTGGTGATCGATTACATGTCCCTTAGAGGCCACGCTGACGGTATGGATCCGAGGGTAATCACGGAGATCGCGGAATATTTTGAACTGGAACTTGGCCACATGGTGCCTGAAAACTATCCGCTTGTTGGAAAATCTTTCAACGCCACTAGCGCAGGAGTTCACGCCGACGGCGTTTTAAAAAATGAAGAGATTTACAACATATTTGACACTACACTAATTCTTGGAAGACCACCTCGAGTCAATGTTGCCGATAAATCCGGACTCGCCGGAATAGCGCATTGGATAAACTCCAAACTTTCTATATCCAAAGAAGAATGGATTGATAAAAATCACCCAGCTATTTCGAGGATTTATGACATCGTTATGGAACAATACGACAAGGGCCGGGTAACAGCTATGTCCGACAAGGAAATGATGGCGCTGGTCAAACGGCATCTACCCGAATTATTTATTTCAGAGAATTATTTATTTCAGATTGGGATAGAATGAAGCTTATTGCCAGGGAAATGGCGTACAAAATTTTGGAACGCTTCATCTCGTCGGCTCCAATGACGGCCTTGAACGTGAAAACTAAGGAAACCGCCATGCACGACTTCCTGAAAAAATATCCGTTTATTCAGTACTGTTATGTCGTGAATATGGAAGGCACAAAGATTACCGTAAACATCACTAATATCACTGATAAATCGAAGTTTGTTGAATTTAAAGACAACGAAGATTTTTCAGACAGATCGTGGTTTATCATGCCGGTCAAAGACGGCAAAATTCACGTTCTGGGTCCATTTACATCAAGAATTACCGGAGCGCTTTGTATTACGGTTTCGGGCCCGCTCCGAGATAAAAAACACAAAATGATTGGTGTCTTTGGCGCTGACATACGGCTTGAAGAACTGCTTAAGGTCGAACGTGAACTCATGGAAGAGCATGGAATGGAGTTCACGGAAAAGGACATCCGAACTCTAACGAAGAAATATCGAGACTAATACCGAATTGCGTTCCAACAGGTAACTTGCGGTCTCCTCTGTCATTTCGACCGCAGGGAAAGATCTCTCGTCGCAAGGCTCGCTCGAGATGACATTAGAGCGCCTATCTGATCTCCACTAAAAAGATTTTACCATCCAACCAACTGTAAATTTTTCTATTTACTCAAAACCAAGTTGACATTTTAGACTTATCATACTAGAAAGCTCTTGTAAATTCAGACTAATATGCTACTTAAGTCATATAATTTATAGCTTATTAAGTATAACATATTAGCTTTTATGGATTAATAAGTCATTATGGTGTTTTTTGTGAATCTCCGATTCAGACAACACGTTTCTGGTGGACTCGAAATTTACTCAGGCGCCGGAATAATTGCAATTGCCATATACATCCTCATTTTTTCCTTCGTCAGCCCTGTCACGGTTCTAGCTCAACTGGCTAACTCCATTCTCAACAGAAAGCCCTCTATTCATGAAACCTGGCGAGACACCCCCAATCTACTGAAACCCGCTAAGCCGTTTCTTCAGCCCAAGAGTTTTCTCGATGACTCGCCGGAAATTAAAACGGCCCAGTTTTCGTACGGCATGCTGGATGGAATCTTGCCCTCAATTCCGAACTTGCAGGCCGGTTATCTGTATAGCTTCGGAAAGGATTATAGCCTGGGGCGTTTTGTAGGAGACCTTTTTGTTCCTGTGAATCTGAAGTGGTCAGATACTTTTTTTGGTCAAGCCCATGTTGAATTCCAGGATTTCTGGCAAATTCCTTATGCGGCGCCACAACATAGGGTAGATCTTTCTTTTGGGGGCGGGTACCGAAAGTTGGTCAACTCCAGTTTATTAGTTGGATTTAATGCATTTTATGATTCCACACGCATTTTGGGCAACTGGTGGTCAGCCGCAGGAGCGGGAGCAGAGATGGCCGCGATGTTGCCGAATCAGGATACGATAGATCTCAATTTCAATTACTATGGAAGCCTGTTCAGAGGTCCTCAATACATTGAAGATGAGCTGGTCAAAGGGCCGCCTAACATGGATCTTGAAGCCGGGTACACAACTTCGTTGTTTGATAAAGCCCATGATTTGCGTTTCAAAGTTAACATGTACAATTACGACACTCGTTACAATATTTACGGTATTAGGGCGGGGGTGGATGTCATGCCGTGGAACGGCGCCCTGATTCTCAGATATGAAGTTGGCCGGGACCAGCTTTATGGCTCGTATCAGACGGTTGGAGGATTAGTCAACATCGCCCTGAATTTTGACAGGGTTTTTGCATGGGACAAGACATTTGTCCAAGCCGGCGGGCCGGTTGACAATTCGTACCCGGGAAACCGTTTCGAAGCTGCGCCTACGCCTTATGGAATTGTCCCGACGCCGCTTACGACAGAACAGAACTATTTGAGAAAGCTGATGGAACAACCTGTTCGGCGGCAATTCGCTTCCCATGCTGTTGCGGTAGAATCACTTGATGACGACGCCCCGGCTCCTACTACTTTCGTAGCCCTGGGAGACGCTGAGATCGTCTTTACATTGTACCCAAAATATACGGCAGCGATGCTTAACAACACGAAACCTTCTACCATACAGGTTTCCGCTTCTGTTAG
>JAPLJJ010000042.1 GCA_026388665.1 Deltaproteobacteria bacterium | reverse complement strand
AGCATTCTTAGTCGCTCCCTGTTGATTCATCTATGCTGAAAAGCGCTTCAGCAAACTGCCTAGCGTTAAAATCCCGCAAGTCATCCATTTTTTCACCAATTCCTACAAAACGAATCGGTATTTTCAACTCCTTAGATATACTCACAATGACACCACCCTTTGAGGTGCCGTCCAACTTAGTCAAAGCGATGCCTGTAACTGGAATAGCCTCATTGAAAGTCCTGGCCTGAAGAATAGCGTTTTGCCCCATTGATGCGTCGATAACAAGTAAAGTCTCGTGAGGCGAGGTTGAAATTTTCTTGCCAAGAGTTCGTCGAAGCTTCTTGAGTTCTTCCATCAAGGGAATTCGAGTATGAAGGCGTCCCGCCGTATCAACGAGGACAAGTTCAAAATCCTCTCTAACGGCCCGTTCTATGGCCTCAAAGGCTACAGACGAGGGGTCCGCATGAGCCTTGCCCTTGACTACCTCGCACCCGATCCTGTCTCCCCATATTTGTAATTGCTCCACTGCGGCAGCGCGAAATGTGTCACCGGCAACCAGCATGACCTTTCGGTCGGCCGCTTTATGTCTTGCCGCTATCTTGGCGATTGTCGTTGTTTTGCCGGAACCGTTGACTCCAACCACCATCATTACGAATGGTTCCGCTCCATACCCTACTCTCAAAGGAGACTCTACTTCTTCGAGAGATTCTTTTATCATTTCTTTTATATGTTTTATGACCTTTTCAGGATCATCAATTTCTCTCCTCTTGACTCTATCCGTCACTCGCTCCAACAACTGGTACGAAGTTTGGACCCCAATGTCGGCTCTAACCAGCGCCTCCTCAAGCCTTGTAAGCACTTGCTCATCAAGTTCCCGCTTATCTAGAAAAATTTCATCCAGGTTTTTGAGAAAACCCGTTCGAGTTTTGGTTAACCCGGTCTTTAAGCGATTTAAATTCTCGGTGTCTTCTTGTTCGACAAACGAGTCTTCTAATCCTGAGTCGTCAATTTGTTTCAAAATTTCCTGTTGGCCGGGTGGTTCTTGTTCACTCTCGGTCAACCGAGCTTCCTCTGAAACAATTTCATCCGCAGTTTTGTCTTCGAACCGATTCCGTTTGAACAATCTTCCAAAAAATCCGGTTTTCTTTTTTTCCTCAGACATATCTCTCTTTCCTAAAATTATCAGGCTGTTCCACCTACAGTTAACCATGTGTCGGGTTTGTCCGGGGTCCCTATCCTCACTGTTGGTTGGGCGTCAGAAACTGGGGCCCCCTGACCATCTTTTCCGCATGTTCCTATTGAAAAACCCAAGTCATTTCCTACCATGTCTATATTCATAAGAACTTTCGGGCCATTTCCAACAAGCGTAGCCCCTCGGACAGGGTCTCCGTGAGAACCATTTTCGATCAGATACCCCTCTGCAACCTCGAATACAAAATCCCCATTAACGGTGTTTACTTCGCCACCCCCCATTTTTCTGACTAGTAAGCCAAATGGCGTTGATTTCAAGATTTCTTCAGGATTCCAGACGGAAGGAGCTATATACGTGTTAGACATCCTTGGGATAGGTTTATATCGGTAAGATTCCCGTCGGCCATTTCCAGTTGTCTCAGCTCCTTGTTTCAGAGCGCTTAACCTGTCATACATAAATCCCTGTAGGGATCCTTGTTTTATCAAGAAATTAGGCCTGGATTTAATTCCCTCGTCATCAAACGGATATGAACCTCTCTTGTTAGGCATAGTAGGATCATCGATCACACTGACGGCTTCGCCGGCTATTTTTTTTCCGAGACAGCCAGCGTATACACTCATCTTTTCTCCAACTATATCAGCTTCCAGACCATGGCCTACCGCCTCATGTATCATGGTTCCCCCCGCTTCGCTTTCCAACACTACAGGCATGCGACCTGACGGCGCTTCTCGAGCCCTCAACATCATCAGCGCTCTGGAGGTAGAAACATTAGCGACTCTATTCACTAAATCTTCATCAAATATCTCCATTCCAACTTGACCACCGACCGACTCATGTCCGGTTTGGAGCATATTCCCCAAACGACCAGTAACATGGACAATAAACACCAGTCCTTTCCTTTCGAAGTCCAGGATAGCCCCGTCGGAATT
>JAPLJJ010000035.1 GCA_026388665.1 Deltaproteobacteria bacterium | reverse complement strand
TATTGGGGTTGGGGCCTACAAGCCCGCTATAGCCAGGTTGGACCTCAAGCGGTTAGGCGAGATGCTAAAAAATAATAGCTTGTTATAATCAGAGGACGGGAAGGGAATAGTACGCGCCCCGAGAGATTACCTAGGGATATCTAAAATGAGCCCGCATATTCACCCCATCACAGTAATGGAATCATTGTATAATTGTATTGGCAAAGGAGACCAAAGATTCAAGCAACAACCCGATGGTGGTTATCCCTGAGTTATCCCTTGCGACTGCTACGAGAACCAGAAAATCATAAGATATTGAAATGTTTGGCACGCCCGGCAGGACTTGAACCTGCGACCTACGGATTCGAAGTCCGGCGCTCTATCCAACTGAGCTACGGGCGCAGTGAGGCGTCAATTTGGTGGGGAGAGCGATGGGACTCGAACCCACGACCGCAGGGGCCACAACCCTGAACTCTGCCAACTGAGCTACGCCCTCCACACCAGTAAGGTTACAAAGCTTCATGACACAAGTCAACCATGAAAATGTAAATCTGCCTGATACCACTATCCTGAGCCTGTAGCGCCTAATTCGCCAACCCGTAAATCATACCAATATTTGCTCTGGGATTGCGGACGACCACGCCGTAGGTCTGAAATGATATCAACCAACGCTGATACCTTCCCTGAGTCGGGACCTCTTTGCGATCCATACGATCATTTGCGTAATAACCATATCTTGTAGCGTCAAAATTCACCATCATCAATGTATCCGGTCTCATGTAGCGGTCCGACAGGATGGGAAAACTCTTGCCTATTTTCGAATCGAAATGATCCACATGGAAACCGACCCCCGTATCATCGCGTTCAGTGCGACGATAACTTATGTCAAAATCATGTATGTACCGGCTAATCAAAGGATGACAAACGATCCACCACTCTCCTTTGTTGAGATCAGCCTGCTCGTCAAGCCAAAGGCTCAGAGCAAGGTTGTCCAGGTCCGCTTTGGTAAGTCCCTGAGAATTCTTATCCACATAAACATTCGGATTTGGAGTTTCCGCCTGAGTGATCTGAGGCCACGAACATAAACCACACATCGTAGATTCTTCGGTTTTGTTGCCATAGACAAATCCTGTGCCATCATGAAAAGGCCTTGATCGCAATACGGCATACGCAAGTTGCCGTCTTAGTTTATCGAGCAACGAGCTGATCTGATGTTCAGCTTCATCACCAATTATTTCATACTTTGTGTTTTTCCGGGTTTTGGGTATCTCGAAAGTCTCCGCGTGGATCTGCGTGCCGACTTCACGGAATACCCGATCCAGCGATCTGGGGTCATCCGCATCGCGATAGTCTGACCATACTTCCGCAATTATGTCCCAGACCGTCTCTGTCGTGTCATCACTAAGAAGACTCCCACCATACGCGGAAACGGTCGCGACAAGACCATTCAGCGCTGTTACCTTAGCCTGCGCGCCGTCAGATGGTCTTTCAAGTATTGTGCCTTCACGGATCACCTTACGTACTGACTCCGTATCAATCGCTTTACCAAAGAGACGACCGGAAAAGGTCAGGGTTGATTCGTCCAGGGTCCCGCTAATCCTTGAAGGATACCCCCATTCCTCCATCCACCGAACTACAGGACCGGACGCAGGGGGACCTACTGCAATCTTTGATAAGACATCACTCTGTTCTTGAACTATCTTATCAAGTCCCATGAGAAGAAATTTTTGTAACCTGCGCTCCGAAATCTGATCGCTCTGAGTCCAGAGTTTAAGAAAGTCGCTCACGTCTGCCGGCATTTTGATATTTCCTTTCATTTGTAGGGTCTAATTACATTATGTTTGAGTGAATACACGTGAGCAACCACTCAACAGAAAACACATATATTTGTCGTCATATCAATGTATTATCGGTAACAAGAACTAATCGAAATCGGCAGGAGTCCGAACCACTTCGGCGAGCGGGCAATTTAGGCGAAAAACACTATTTCTCTAACCATAGTTGTATGATAACATGACATTCCATATGGAGCGTTCATCAGGGGTCATGACAAACAAAAAACTCCGGCTCACAATTATCGCAGCGGTTTTCGTTCCGGTTCTGTTTGTGTTTGGGGCTGCGGGCGCTGAAGACTACCTTGATTATTACGAGCAAGGAGAATTCGCCCTTCGGGTTGAAAAATGGGACAGGGCAATAGATTTTTTTTCGAAATCACTTACTGACAACCCCAATTTCTTTGTAGCGTATCATAACCGTGCTATCGCATATTCTAAGATGGGCGAATACGACAAGAGTATTGCGGACTTAAAAAAGGCGGTTCAGCTCAATCCGGACTATCCTGACGCTTATGGTCTCATGGGTCTGGTTTACGAGATAAAGAAAGACTACGCGTCAGCGCTTCAGGCGTACAAGGACGCCGTCTCAAGAGAAAAGAGGCCTGCTGCTAAGAAGTTGTTGCAAAAATACATTCAGGATATGGAAGCCAAGGTTAGAAAACAGCCTAACAATTGATCGAATTGTAGTTGCTTTTCTGAATTGACTATTGTAGTTGTTTGCGGGAGGGTGTGGCAAACATTTTTGGAACTTGTTTTTTGCCAACGCTAATGATAACAATATAAAGATTAGACTTTTGACCGGTCTTGTCCCGGCTAACTTGAATAAAGGAGGGCTCTACAATATGCCTACGCTTGAAATTGAAGGAAGAACCTTTGATGTTGATGAGGACGGTTTCCTTCAAGATCCCGATTTGTGGAATGAAGAAGTTGCGGCTCTATTCGCCAAGACAGAAGGTATCGATGACATGACCGAGGAGCATTGGAAAGTTGTCCACTACCTCAGAAATTATTACCTGGAATTTAACATTGCTCCAATGATTCGTAAGGTTTGCAAGGATACCGGTTTCAAGCTGAAAAAAATTTACGAGCTGTTTCCATCCGGACCAGCAAAAGGCGCCTGTAAAGTGGCCGGCTTGCCGAAACCAACCGGGTGCGTTTAACCTCCCACCTCTTTGCCCCGATGGAGTTCGTGAACGCCCGCCTATTGAGCGGGCACCGACTCCCCTGGGTGTTCACATCTTAGTTTCCGATTCGTGCTTTGTCCTCATAGATCCAGGTTTTTCTCCCTCTGTTCTTTAATTGCCGGGATCTTTGCGATTGGCAAATTCCTCGTTTTGTGGAAAATTGATAAAGTCGCAGATGAGATAGTGTGTGGAATGGAAGCTAGAAAGGTTCGGGGTCCGTTTAACGCCGTTGAGATAACTTTATCCCAACCGCGTTTTTTGTGTTTCCGTATACTCGACTATCGTTCAAAAACATTAGAAGACATCTTGGATGAGGATATCGTGGGGAGAGGACCCGGCAAGGGAAGTATTATCTCACGGGCAGGCGTTCTTCCGTTAACCAGGATTTCTCATTTCGTTCGAAATGACAATAAATCAGACGCTTGTTTTCTTTTCTTTCTGGACCTTGCGCCGTTCCTCGTCCCTAATCTCCCTGCGAAGTAGCTTCCCGACCTTGGACTTGGGTAACATATCGCGAAATTCGATGTAAGACGGGACCTTGTACGCCGCAAGTTTTTCCTTGCAAAAACTAATCAGATCAGCCGCCCCGACGCCCTTAGCGTCGGTCTTCAGCACGACTATCGCCTTTATTCGCTCACCGACTTTCGGGTCCGGAACACCTACGACACACGCGCCGACCACAACAGGATGATCCTGGAGGACGGCTTCCACCTCAGACGCGGATACGCGGTACCCTTTATGTTTTAGTATGTCTGCGGACCTCTCCACATATATGATCTGACCATCCGGCGTCTGTGTGACAAAGTCACTTGTTCTATAGTAGATTTCACCATCTATATTGATGAATGATCTCTTCGTCTCCTCGGGTTTGTTCAGATATTCCTTTATCGAATGATCGGACGTTACAAGTAATTCTCCGGTTTCTCCCATAGGAACAACTTCCAGAGATTCCATATCCACTACTTTCACGCGCCTTGACGGCAAGGGTCTCCCGATTGACATCGGGTTCGGTTCACCTTCATCTATTCGGCTGTAGGTTATATGTCCGGCTTCCGTGGAACCATAGACCTGATATATGGGTGAACCTACCCTCTCCTTCCAGCGTTGCAGAACTTCGCGGGGGAGCACATCACCACCACAGTAGCAGTAACGGAGTGAACTCAAATTGTATGTGTCCTGACGGTCATTTTCCAGGATCATGCGGTACAGAGCAGGGACCCCAAGCATCCATCTGACCTCGTAGCGTTCAATCGCAGCCAGTATCGCGTCTACCTGCGGGACGGGCATTACCACGGTAGTATTCCCGCAATTCAATCCTACGGCCATGAAGAGTCCGAGAGCCATAATGTGAAATAGCGGATTGATCGCTATGTAGCTGTCACCTCCGAATTTAAGATGTCCGGCAAAAACGACGTCTGTAATATCATTCACGTATGAAGTGTGTCCCCAGTGATTCCCAGCCACGCCTTTTGGGAAACCGGTCGTGCCGCCTGTGTACAGGATATACGACAGATCCTTGATCGGATCTATTTCAACTTCTGGTGGATTGGGGCCGGACTTTAGCAATTTCGTGAATGGTATAGTCTCCGCCCCACCTTTAACTTTACCGTGTGGGGCCTTGTCAAAAAGCCCGGCGATTATTCTCTTGGGGAAACAAACCAGATCGAGAAGGTTGGTGTATATGACGTGCTTGAGCCCTGTGTTTACCAGCGTTTCTCTTACATAGCCATAATTAGTGTCATGACAGATTACGACCTTTGCCTGCGAGTCCTTGATCATGTATTCGAGTTCATACGACGTGTAGATTGGTGAGACTAGGACAACAACCGCCCCTATTTTTTGAGCTGCGAGATACGCGATGATCATCTGGATTGAGTTCGAGAGGTAAAGTAAAACCCTGTCCCCTTTTTTTACACCAAGCTCGCTCAGGCCGGTAGCAAACCGGTAGCACTTGTCTTTCAAGTTTCGATACGAGAACTTATCCCCCAGAAAAACTATTGCTGTTTTGTCAGGATATTTTTCGCAAGCCTGTTCAAATCTGGTGAATGTATATTCAGACTTCATTCTGGGATTTCCTCATCAAGTTCCAAAATATGCGGACTTGACATCCGGATTGTCCATTAGCTCTTGTCTGCCGCCTTCAACGACTGCGGCCCCATTTTCAAGTATGTAACCGTAATCTATTATTGGGATAATTGGACGAGCATACTGTTCCGAGACAATGATGGACATGCCGCGATGGTCACGGATATCCTTAACTGCTTTTGAGAGCAGATACTGAATTGCGGGACTAAGTCCGAGGAGCGGTTCATCGAGAAGCAAGAGTTTGGGTTGGGCCATCAACGCCCTGCCAATTGCGAGCATTTGCTGTTCGCCACCGCTTAGGAAGCCGCCTAGCCGTTTCAATATTCTTTTTAGGGGAGCGAACACCTCCAGAACATAATCGAGCGTCTCACGCGCCTGGGAAGCTGTAGCCAGATACGAACCTATTTTCAGGTTTTCAAGAACCGTGCATTCCGGAAAAATCCTCCGTCGTTCCGGGCAAAGGATAATCCCGGCCCTAGCCCTACGAGAAGGCTTTTGGAACATGATGTCTTCGCCATTGAACATGATCCGGCCTCGGACCGTTATTCGCTCCCTGCCGGCCATTTCCTCTTTTTTCACTATATCCAGCATGATGCCGGAAAGCGTGTACATCAGGGTTGACTTACCGGCGCTATTGGCTCCAAAAACACCAACGATCTGGTTTACCCCGCATTGCAGGCTAACATTGTTCAGGGCCAGCATGTTTTCGTAGAAGACCATAAGGCCCCTAGCTTCAAACATAGTCGAACACCTCCTCCGACCCGAAATACGCCTCCTTAACCTCGGGATATTCCATCACTTCATCGGATGTGCCTTCAGCTATCTTGCATCCGAAGTTCAGGACCACGACTCGCCCGGCTAATCTAAAAAGCTCGCGGAGTCTGTGTTCGACCATTATCAGGGTTATCCCTTCCATTTGAAGCTTTTCCATTAGCGGGACCATGGTCGCCATTTCGCTCATGCTCAATCCGGAAAAAACTTCATCGCAGATGATTACTTCGGGCCTCAAAGCGAGACACCTGGCCAACTCAAGACGTTTCAAATAACCAGTGGGAAGAGATGACGCCACTTTGAATGGGACGTAGGAATCTCGCTCAAAGCCTATCTCTTCAAGAATGTCCACTGCGACTGTGTCCCGGCTGCCCATTTTGCCCCCGCCTCTCCAGCCTCCGGTTCGTCTGGCCCTCGGGGAAAAGAGCGGGACAATCAGATTCTTGTAGGCCGGCAAGCTGAAATATGGCCGCATCACCTGAAATGTCCGGGTTAGACCTTGGGCCGCAATCTTATGAGGCTCCCAGTTCGTGATGTCGTTTCCTTGGTAATAGACCTTTCCGCTGTCCGCGGTAATGAATCCTGTGATCGCATTCACCAACGTGGTTTTACCTGAACCGTTGGGGCCTATTATCCCGACGATGTCACCTCGAAAGATATCGAGGCTGACTCCTGATAGAGCAAGGACACCCCCAAATTTCTTGCTTATATTCTGAACCGACAACAATGGCTCTGAACTCATAAGCTACTCCACCGTGTAGCGTACCGCATCTTCATTACATAAATCCAAGGCATAGCAGGTATGGCGACCCATGGCCACCGCCTTTAGAAAATGGCGGGGCACGGCCTGCAACCACCGTAGCCGCCCAAATTGTGTCCAGCTACCGCCTAATGACTATCTAGATCTCGACCCACCGTTCAAATTGCTCATATTTTCTGGCAGCGTAAATCATTATGCCTTCTGACTTGAAAACAATGAATCCAGTCAGGATTATCGAATAGACCGCTATGCGAAGCGAACCAAAGTCCCGCAGGATTTCAGAAATCGGCACGAGAATCAGACAACCGATCACAGGACCGATAAGGGTCCCGCCTCCACCTACAACTGTGGCGGCGATCGGAATAATTGAAAAATCGAGAGCGAATTGCGAGAGGCCCGCCCACATATACATGTGAGTAAGGCAGGCTCCGCCAAGACAACCCAGCGCAGAGGCTATGAAAACCCCGAGCGCCTTGTAATGGTTGATGTTGATGCCGGATGCTTTTACCGCCTGATCATTGTCCTTCACTCCCCGAAAGACCAGGCCTATATCTTCCTCGACGAGCCGTCTGAGCACGAACACGAGTACCAGGACGCTCAATACAAGAAGATATTGATCAACCCACATATTCGCGAAACCATCAACCCCGAGGACACCATCCGTGCCGCCAAAAATATCGAGCGCCTCGATAATTCGAGCAGCGAGCAAAGGATACATAAGGCTGACTATGGCGAAATAGACACCTCTCAGGGGTAAACACGGCAAGAAAAGCACGGTGCAAATCATTGCCCCGAGCATGGTAGCCAATGGAATCGTAACGAAAGGCGGTAGGCCAAACTTGGTGTTCAGCAGGGCCGTGGCATAAGCTCCGACACCTACATAAAAACCACCTCCGAGCGAAACCAGGCCCACGTAGTTAGCGAGAAAATCAAACCCCATCGCGAGCAATGCGTAGACACAAATTATCGAGACGACTCGTTGCCAGTATGGAAATGCGCTTAACAGCAGCGGCGCAAGCGCAAGCCCGAGGATTAAAAGAAGCCGCGGGGCGATCAGGTAGGTTATTTCCTGCCACGAGGAAATGGCGTAAACTCCGTCGGACCTGACCTTAATGCCGCGATCTAATCGCTCTTTACGACGATCTCCTTTGGGGCCGGACATATCAGACTCGCTCCTCTAACTCTTTTTGCCTTCCAAACAGACCGCTCGGACGGGAAATCAAGGTTACAACAATCGCGAGCAATGCCACGACCACCTGAAAATGGGCGCCGAAATAAACTACAGTAAGTATCTGAGCAAAACCAATGATGAATGCCGCCATGATAGCGCCGGTCCAACTTCCAAGGCCACCGACAATGCAGACAGCGACAGCCATTATCAGGACCTGATAGCCGGATTCTACCACAATGCTTCCGAGCGGTAAGAGCACAATAGCGGCGACACCCGCGAGCATGCAACCGATCGCGGTAGCCACCACAGCCATACGATCCGAATCGATGCCGAGTGTCATGGCCGCACGTTCATCCTGGGCCATTCCTTTCAGGGCAAGCCCAATTTTTGTATTGTTCACGAAAAGCCATAGGGCCCCCATAATAGTCGCTCCCAAAACGACAACGAATAATCGCTGAAAATCCACTGAGACCCCGAAAATGTTAACACTGCCCTCAATGAACGGGGGTAGCCTGAATGTGCCACCCTTCAGCCCACCCCATCGAAGCCCTTCGAGGATCGCGAGGCCGATCGCATACGAGGCTATAATTTCGGAAATGGGCATACCCCGCACCCTTATGAGCACGAGCTGATACATGGCGGCCCCGATCAAACCCGTGAGCCCAAGGGCCACAATCGCGGAGAACAGATAGTTTAGCCCTAGTCTATTCATTAGGAGCCACGTCAGGTATCCGGTAAGGATGTAAATGGCCCCGTGCGCAAAATTAGGGAGTCGGCTCACACCATAAACAAGGGTAAAACCAACGGCCATCAGGGCCAGTGATACACTGTTGATAATCCCGTAGATAATGATTTCCATGAAAGGCCTCTAAAGGACCTTGGTTCGGATCGGAACGCAATACCCGAAAACGAGCCAAGGTCCCGCAGTGTATCTTCCGAGAAGGATTATTCCTTTTTCATCCACGGTGGGAGCAATATCTTTCCTGTAGCGATACTTTCAGGAAACACCACGACTCGCTTACCGGCCTGCCACTGAAAGATGGTGCCGACGGCTCCCTCTTTCGGATCAAGGCTCGGAATAATCTGATTTGTCTTGGGATCAAACCTTATGCGACCATAAACGCCTACGAGGTCGGTTTTCTTAAGGGCGTCCACGACCTTGTCCGGATCCAGCGACCCGGCCCGTTCAATCGCGTCCTTCAGAGTGTAAACGGCCATGTAGCTGGAGGAAGTCCCATATCCCTCAGGTTCAATCCCATATTTTTTCTTGTATGCGTCAAAGAACTTCATTGTCCACGGTGTCGCCTCACTTGCGACGTTGCCTGCATTGACAACGTTAGCGAGACAGTATTCACCCTTGCCGTCAGTCGCCTGCCAAAAACCAGGCTGTTCAGCAGCGGCAATGATCGTTCCGAACGGAAGCGCCGGGATCTTCATGTCATGCCACTGTTTCAACAGGATTGCCGACTCAGGCATGTCCATCCAGATGATAATGACCTGGGCGTTCTGTTTTTTCGCATCCAGCAAACCCATGGAATAATCGGTCGCTCCGGTCGGATAGACTACCGGTTCTCCAAGGACTTTCCATCCCTTTTTTCCCATGATTGTGGCAAGTATCTGCCCACCAGCGCGAGCGTGCGCAACATCCTGAACCATTATGAATAACCGATCCAGGCCGAAGGTCTTGCCGATGTATTCGAGACAAGGAACCAACTCTCCGGTAACCATCCATTTGGCTTCACCCGAGATCCTGAAAAGGTATTTGTATTTGTCCGGCTGCTCACCGACCGTCTCGTGATATTTCGGAGAGAGCGAACCAGTTGTCAGTATTGAAATCTTCTTGTTTTTTGCGAGCAGTGGCATAGCAGCCAAAGAAGCTTCAGATCGGACCGGCCCCCCTACAAGGAAGTCCGCTTTTTTCTCGAGTATGAGTTTTTCAACTGCGAGGAGCGCCTCGCTCACCGGAACACCGGGTTCGAGGTCTCTTGTGTCTATGACATCAACCTGAAATGGTCGTTTTTCGTTCCCCACCTGTACTCCGCCTGCGGCGTTAATCTCATCTACAGCTAGCTTAATGCCCCTTTCTGCTGCCCACCCATAAAGGAAAGCGGTAGAAAGAGGCGCGCCGATAATTATCGGCTTCTGCGCTAAACCGGTTGAAACCATCATGAGGAAAGCCAAAATGACAGCCGACACAATGATACACGTCTTCTTTCCAGTCATTGTTACACTCCTTTGCGGGTTAATTACACTAGGACTGAGAAAAGCGCATACGGAAAACTTCGGGAATGGAGCTTGCCCGAAAAAGTGAGCAAGACCACACGTTGGTTACAATTTTAGTATAATTAGATGATTGTCTTTGGCAATCCACCTTATGGATCGTACCTAGATTACAAAGCCGGAGGATGTTCTGTCAAATCAATTTTTTATTCCGCGTATCGGTTCGAAGAAGAGGAGGCTTTTCAAATTATGAGATAAGCATTGAGACCTGTTTGCTTAGGGCTCTAAGTTCGAGTATTATTCAATAATCTGGGGAAAAAGACAGACACGGTCGAATGCAGACATAACCTCCCGGAGGTTTGTAACCTCCGGGAGGGTGATCTACAGAATACGCAGACAGAGACGCGTGCAACCAACGGGAAGCAATTACCCGCGGTGATGCCGTGGGTAATTTTGCGCTAATGTGACATTATCAATAAGATTACGAATCGTAATAAGGCGATCTAAGACATGGGAAAATTTCGGACAGCCAAGGTTCATGGGCTTTTAGAACAGCCCATTGCCTTATCCCAGTTCATTAATGAAGCTCCTATCGGTATCATGGTCGTTGATCCCGGCTTGAAAGTGGTTCTCATGAATCGTGCCCTTGAGGCGTTGACCGGTTTTGTCAATCAAGAGGTAAGCGGCATACCATGTTGCTACGTGCTAAGGACCAACCTGTGTCTGGACGGATGTCCCGTCAAGAGCCTCAGCCCACAGGGCGGATCTGTTTGTCTCGAAGCCAACATCCTAAATCGAAACAGAGAAAAAATCCCGGTCCGTGTCACTACAGCGCCTCTCGTTGGAGATCAGTCCCAGGTCGTGGGTTTCATTAAATCCATAGAGGATATGCGTTATCTCCAAAAGCCGGATGATCAAGGAGGCAGGTTCTTTTTCGGAAATCTGATTGGAAACAGCCCTGAAATGCAGAGAGTTTTCAGGTTGCTTCCTGCGATAGCCCAAACAGACTCCTCTGTTCTAATCACAGGTCACACGGGAACAGGCAAAGATTTCGTAGCAGAAGCCATTCATAACGCTTCGCAGAGGTCTCGAGGCCCATTTGTCAAGGTCAACTGTGGGGCGCTACCGGAGAGCTTACTCGAATCAGAATTATTCGGACATCAGAAAGGCGCATTTACCGGCGCAATTGAAAACAAGCCCGGCAGATTTAGACTAGCCCATAACGGGACGCTCTATCTTACAGAAATTGGCGATCTCCCGCTGAACCTTCAAGTTAAGCTGCTATCGTTTCTGGACGATCAGGTCATATATCCGCTCGGGGGATCAAGAGGCATTCACGTAGACGTAAGGATAATTGCTGCTACACACCGAGACCTCGAAGGAATGACTCGCCAGGGGAAGTTTCGAGAAGACCTGTTGTTTCGGCTCAATGTAATACGACTCCAGTTGCCTCCCCTGTCCCAAAGGGGCGATGACATAACCATGCTGATGGACCATTTTCTGCACCACTTCAACTCACGTTTCAGGAAAAAGATATCAGGCTTCAATGCGACTGCCAGGAAGGACCTTTTAGGTTATAATTTCCCCGGAAATGTCAGAGAACTGAGAAACATTGTAGAGTTTGCAGTAAATCTCTGTGAAGGTGGCAGGATCGGACCGGAGCACCTCCCAACTTATTTGAAGACCCCCGTAGTCCGTAATGATGTAGAAGTTCAACCGTCGATAACCGTCGAAAAACAGGAATTTGTTATTAACGCTTCCTCTGAAAAAAGAAATCTTGATTGGCCGGATGTTGAGAGACAGATGATAATGGACGCATTAGTGAAGGCACGAGGAAACAGGGCTAAGGCAGCCCAATTTTTGGGCTTGGGACGAAGCACCCTGTGGAGAAAAATGAAATTTTATTCGATAGTGCCATGAAAACCCCAATTCCCGGCGTTTGGTATACGACATGAAAAGAATTCTCATACCCCTGAGAGGAGACGAGATAGCGCCCCGATTCGATCTCGCTCCCGAAGTTGTGATAGTCGCTATAGAAAATGACGGGGCTATCGGTGAGCAACGAGTGATGGTCCTCGCTCACCCGTCCCCCGAAACCTTGTGTGAATTAATTCTAAGAGAAAAGGT
>JAPLJJ010000220.1 GCA_026388665.1 Deltaproteobacteria bacterium | reverse complement strand
AAACGGCGTTTCCTGCCATTAACGGGTTGCGAACGTTCTTTTTGCTGCAAACTCGAAGACTCTTTGTGATTATCCCTAACTACATTACGCCTGAGGCTTATTTCCTTTTGAGTCGTTTCTCATCTTGAGGAGAGCGGCCGAGACAATTTGTGTCGCCTCATTAATCTCGGCTGCGCTGGTGAACTTTCCTACGGAAAATCTAATTGTTCCTATTGCCCACTCCGGCGCAACTTTCATTGCCTTAAGCACGGGAGAAATAGTTATTTGATCGCAAGAATGGCAGGCGGAACCGGCGGAGACCGCCACTTTCTCAGTAATCTCGGCAAGAAGTTCGCTGGCGTTGACGCCTTTAAAACTTACGTTGACAGTATTAGGCAATCTCTCTGACGGATGACCATTAAGCTGAACATCCTTTATTGTTTCCTTGAGTCCCAAATATAGCTTATCCCTCATTTCCTTCATATGCTTAACATTGTACTCTATATCTCTGCCCGCAATCTCGCAAGCTTTTCCCAGTCCTGCTATCTCTAGGACGTTTTCGGTCCCTGCTCGCATTCCCCCTTCGTGGCCCGCTCCATGCATGAATTTCTGAAGGTCAGTCCCTTTCCGGATATAAAGCGCTCCCACTCCTTTAGGCGCATAGAGTTTGTGCCCAGCAACTGAGAGGAGATCCACTCCCAGCTTATTCACGTCGATGGGAATTTTTCCTACTGATTGGGCTGCGTCCGTATGCATTATAATTCCATGTCTCCTGGCAAGCTTTGAAATCTGTTCAATTGGTTGGATTGTCCCGACTTCGTTATTGGCATGCATGATAGTGATCAGAACGGTTTGGGGAGTTATAGCCTTCTCAACATCTGAAATGTTTACCATACCGAGCAAGTCAACAGGCAAATATGTGACGTCAAAATCCCGTTCTTCCAAAAACTTACAAACTTCAATAACTGCAGGATGTTCGATCTGACAAGTTATAATATGATTTCCCTTATCTCGATGACTAAACGCAACACCTTTTATCGCATAGTTGTTGGACTCCGTTCCTCCGCTGGTAAAAACAATCTCGTCGGTATGGCATTTGAGCAAGGACGTCACTTGCTCGCGCGCTTTCTCAACAGCTCTCTTTGTCTGCATACCGTACCAATGCGAACTGGAGGGATTACCGAAGTGATTTGTCAGAAATGGCGTCATGGCCTTTATCACCTCAGAATCATGGGGAGTGGTCGCGTTGTAGTCTAAATAAATTGGCCGGTTCATGACTGTGGTTTACCTTCTTTGAGTCAATATTCGAAAATTACAGGGAAATATCTTCAAGACAACGGCGTTCGAGCCATCGACTTTTTGGGGAAAATGTTGGGAAGGAAAATCGATGACCAAGAGAAATCTGCCATACACTGTCGAAATTGACAAGGCAAAGCGGAAAAAGGAGAAAAGAATGGAGATACTCCTTTTAAAATATTCAATCGATCTTCGAGACATTCTCCGCTTCTTTGAGGCTTCTTTTCGCTAAACGAGTCACGAAGCCGGCGACAATGATCGTCGCAACCAATCCGACCCAAAAAAAGACTTGACCAGCCCAACCTCCTTCTACCTTACCTGCCGCTACATCCGCGAGCGATCGGGCGGCTGACCCGAAATAGACGTACATGAGACCGCCGGGCAGCATTCCGATGAGTGAAGCGAAAGCGTATTTGCCGAAAGAGACTTTCGTCAGCCCAAGAGCATAATTGAGGAAATTGAACGGGAAGACCGGGCTTAAACGGAGAAGCAGCACTATTTTGAATCCTTCCCTACCAACTGCCTCGTCCACTGCTGTGAACTTGGGGTTTCCTGAGACCTTGCGGGCAACCCAATCACGGGCGAGCGTCCGGCCTACCAGGAAAGCGGCGCAAGCCCCTAGCGTGGCCCCCGTCCATGCGCTCAACAGACCCACCGGAACTCCAAATAGAAAACCGGCTCCAAGAGTGAGAACTGAACCCGGCAATAACAACACGCAAGCCACGATGTAGAAGAGCGCCACAAAAAGGGGCCCCCAGGCTCCAAGACTTTGAGTCCACTCCAGCGCATCCACCAGGTACTGCCTGATCGGTAAGAGCAATATTCCGGCAAGGATGGTCGCAATAACAATCGCAATAAGTACAAATCTGAAAGCGGATTTTCTTGGAATCGGGCTCGTTGTCGTCAAGGGTCACTCTCCCGGTAATTGTTTTAGTCTTGCATGGGAAGCAGGCTTTCCTGGAACACATTGAAACTTCAAGGGTTCTCAAGATATTGCTGCGCAGTTTGGGCTGCCATTGCGCCGCCGCCCACTGCCGTACACATCTGCCCGGACTTTTCGACCGCCCAGTATCCCATTGTCGATTCTGCTATTTTTTCTCGCCTTGCCGGGACAGAATTTCGTGGTGATGTTACTTGAACAGACGACCGAGAACCCCTTTCTTCTCCGGTTCAAGCGGAGGCATTCCCAGTTGCTTTCTAATCTCGGCCACGACCTTCTCTTCGGTAACATCCGAGCCTTCTGCCACAACCTCTGCGCCGATCATGATCGCGGGAGCGCAGGGAAGTTCCGTTTCAGCCCATTCGTCTGTTTCATATTCCGCCTTGGGTTTGGATGTCGTTTCGATGTCGATGGGGTACTGTGCGCCCAACCTGGACGCCATTTCTTTGAAGTGTCTTCAAGGCTTGCCATTGGGTTCATTCAGAAAAAAACGGACTTTCAACATGATTCTTTCCTCCTTGTGTTACGGGTTCTTATGAACCCGATACAGATGTTTGCCTGGCCTGAGTCATTCTGCTCAGGAATTGATCCGCCGAGATGAAGTCAACCAAGCGCAAGTCCTTGCGCTCCCGTCCCTGACTGTCAAAGAAAACGACTGTCGGAACCCCTTTGACCGAGTACTGTGTCACCAGTTTTTCGTGGAGCGGGTTGCCCTTTTTTGTCAGGTCAACTTTGACCATGACGAAGTTGTCTTCAGCCTGTTGCACAACCGCCGGGTCACGAAACGTAATGTCCTCAAGTTCACGGCACGGCGTACACCATGTAGCGGAGAAATCTACTATTACCGGCTTGTTTGATTTTCGGGCTTGTTCCATCACTTCATCGGAATAGGGTTGCCATGAAACTCCGGGTCCGACCATCAGCCAGGAACCTAGCAGAAGGGCCCCAACAACTACACCTGCTACACCGACGACATTTCTCACCACGCGGAATGCCTTGAAACCGCCTTGAACGCTATCAATCCATCCAAGGTGGAGGCCCGCAGCGAGAGCCACACCTGCCAACACGAACACACTCACGGAGGGCGTCAGCAGAGGACTGACAAAATAGGCTGCCATGCCGATTAGAACCCAGCCCATGAGTTTTCTCACCCATAGCATCCACTCACCCGATCCGGGTAACTTTTCCAAATTCCCAGAGAACATCGCCAGGAAAAAGAGTGGTATGCCCAACCCCAGACTAAGTGTGAAGAAGATAAGGAAGCCCAACCAGGGGCTGCCCATACTCGCCACCCAAGTGAGCAAACCCAGCACGAAAGGTCCCAAACAAGGGGCTGCAACTACACCGAGGGTCAAGCCCATGAACAGTGTGCCAAAGTATCCAGCATAAGACTTTGACGCGGCGCCTGTAAGGCTCTGGGGAAGTTGCAGGTCCCAGAATCCGAAGAGACTTGTGCTAAAGAAGATCAAAACACCGGCAACAACCACCAACACGATTGGACTCTGAAGCGCTGCTCCCATGAGGCTTCCCGTAAGAGCCGCCACCACACCCAGGACTGAGTTTGTCACCGATAGTCCGGCGAGGTATAGCAAACCGTGAACTGCCAGTTTTCCGCGACTCTGATTGGTTCTGCCGCCGAAATATGAGACGGTTATAGGAATCAACGGATATACACACGGAGTCAGGTTCAGAGCGAATCCGCCGGCGAAAACTCCCAACAAAGTCCAGAGCATCGCCCATCCATACAGTGGACCAGCATTCTCCGGCCCCGAGACGGTTCTTGCCTGATCGGTCGGGATGCTTTGAATAGGAAGACCGGCCGCCTTCCATTCAGGAAACCCTTTTGCGTCACGATATACATTCTTGTAACCGAGCTGCACCGCTACACGAGCGGCTGAGTCACTGCGGACTCAGGTGAAACCAGCTCAATAAAAGACGTTGAAGCGATTCTTATCAGGACCGAGAGTCGCAGCGAGGTCTCCTTTTTTCCACCATCTTGACCACCGGGTAGGTTCCATAGGGAAATTCACCGCGCCCTGAATATGGCCCATAGCGAATTCCCACTCTTGGCGGGTATCTACCAGCAAAATGCTCCGGGGATCCTTTGCGTATGTTTGTTTGAGTTCATCGGTGTTTATGAGGCGATAGCCGCCTTCCTTAGCCTCCGCCGCTACGTCCTCCCACGAGGGTTCCCGCGGCGTCACCGCTCTATTTGTCAACCAGAGGACTCCCACGGTGATCGCTATCGCCAGGAGCGGAAGCCAAAGTTTTTTCCAGTTCACCTCGAATGCCACGTCAGCCTCCAGTTTAGAAATCCGGGCATGGTAAAAACCTATATCTTGCCGTCTCTCTTGAGCTTCGTAATGAGAAACATCGAGCCGGATTCCGATAAACCCAACTCTCTGGAAAGATCTTTGGGGGCGGTGGAATCTCCATGCTTAATCACGCTCACAGCCTCGTTTTCCAGTTCTTCCAGCCAGTCCTCGAAAAGAATAAGGATCTCCGGGTCCGTCACTGAACGCAGTTGCTCGGACTGACTGATTTTTTCCACCAAACTCCTACACATCGCTGTTGGATCGACACCTTCGTCCATGCATGTAGCCAGTCATAAATGGACGAGGCCGATAATTTTATCCTGGCCCCCGTTTCCGATCAGATCGGTGAGGAAGTCGCGAAGGGCTTTTTCACCTAAAAGAGAAAAGAGGCTCTTCGCTGCATCAACCATTTCCTTCGCCGCGGGATCCATTGACTCGACAAGTTCCTGAATTCTTCCCTTACACATGTGATTCTTCTCCAAAAACTAGAAGGTATCTCTCTGCGACAGCAGATCCGTTGCCAGATGCGCCAGGCGCCTAACTATGTCGATGATTCTCTCGTCCGCGATCTCGTAGTACACGATCAAGCACTTGCGCTCTACTTTCACCAGGAGACAGCGCCTCAACTCCTTCAGGTGATGAGACACGAGGGGTTGCGAAAGATTCATCTCCTCGACAATGGTGGACACGGTCTTCCTGCCGTTGCACAAAGACAAAAGGATTCGGAGGCGGTTCTCATCCGAAAGGCTCTTGCCGACAACGGCTGCGACGCCAAGACTCCTCTCCAATTCTATCGCTTTATCTTGTTCTTTAGCAGACAACGTTTCTCCTCAAGCATTTCTCGTAGCCGCCACTGCATCAATACATCAGTATACCTTTATATATTTATGATACTCTTAGGGTTAGTTGTCAAGGAAAAGTTTTGAAGGCTGCCAACAGGAAGAGTAAGAACGCTTATCGCACCCCCGGCTGCATGGTTCTATTTAACAAGGTTTTGCGCCTTTTGAGACATGCCGACTGCGGCACGTAGGAGCCATTTCTCTATTAGAATGTCTTTGGAAGCCGGCGATATCAGTAATTTGAAAAAAATCAACCAGCCAGACTAGGAGCGCGGTTTCAAATATTCAGAAACCAAGAAACTATAGATGAAGTGGCCTCGAGGTTTAATCATTGGACGAAACGCTATACTAGATCTATATTACGCCCTCACTGGCCAGAGACTGCATTTCCTCATCCGTGATCCCGACCTGAGCAAGAATATCTCTTGTATGTTGGCCGAGCGCCGGAGCGGGTTCATCTAATGACGGCAGGCTTTCCGAAAGCTTGAGCGGGCATCCCAGGAATCGCTTACCGTCAGGACCATAATTCGCCATAGATCGAGCCTCGGCCAGGGGCGATTGCACAGCCTCATCCAGCTTGAGAACAGGCTCGCAGCAGGCGTCAGCATTCGCCATTATCTCGATCCACTGCCCAAGAGTTCTT
>JAPLJJ010000121.1 GCA_026388665.1 Deltaproteobacteria bacterium | reverse complement strand
TGATTTTCTGCGCATTTTTTCAACGGTTGAGAGGTGTGCCGGTCATACTGAACATTCACGACGCCACGCCGGAATTCACACAATCAAAACTCGCAATAGCGCCGGATCATATAGTCGTCAAAATACAATGCTTCCTTGAGAAAATTTGCATACGGTTTAGCAGTCACGTAGTTACCGCCACTGAATCCTTTAAGAAAAAACTCTTGGAGCGTGGAACACCGGCCGGCAAAATCACAGTTATCTGCAATTTTACAGATAGTAGGTTGTTTGGTTCCAGGACTTCGCACCGAACAAGGACTGATATTGACCAGGAGTTTGTTCTGCTTTATGTCGGCACGGTAGCTTTTCGTTATGGTCTGCAAACCGTCGTTGGCGCTTTGCCTCGACTTCGTGACAAAATCCCCGGGATCAAACTCCAGGTCTTTACAAAAATTAAAGACGAAGGTAAGGCGTTGGTCGATTGTTTAGCTCTTGCCCATAAGCTTGCGGCTGATGACATTTTCGAGGTCAATAACCCGGTTCCGTTAGAACAGATGCCTGGAATCATGGCAAATGCGGACATTGGAGTCTACCCTGCCATCAGGGACTGCCACATGGATAATGCGCTATCTTTAAAAATCCCCGAAATGGTAAATATGGAGCTGCCAATTGTGGCTTCCAGATTGACAGTGCTTGAGGAACTTTACGGCGATGATTGTATAGCCTTTGTGGATTCCGGCGACGTATCAGAGCTTACAAACAAGATAATCGAGCTTTATGAGTCTCCTGAGAAAAGAAGGGTTTACGCTTCAAACGCCAAAGCAAAGGCTTCGACCATGTCATGGGAAAGCCAGTACCCTATTTACAAGAGATTGGTGGAAGAACTAATCAGCAAGAAATAGTTTTTATACCATTTCGCTCACCTGAAAGTAACATGGGACATGGGTTTCCTGAACGAAGATTCGACGGCTTTGCGTCGCTTGTAGTGAAGGAAGCCCCTGGTCCATGCGCTGCCGGTCATTTACTCATTGGAAAGCGAATCGGTATTAACTGTTATGAACTTGAATGTTTGGAAATATCGGTACAGGCGTTTCAGGAGCTTGAGTCTTGATGACGTCACTCGACGCATGGAATTACGATCATGGCGTAAAAGTCTCGCCAAATTTGTGGAGAATAAGTCCAACAACCCTATTACGAATCAGACGATCAGAGAATGGTTGAATTTGCGCTTCTCGTCGACTGCGGGTGGAAAGTTTGATCCTGACACAATCAATTCGAGCCTATTCAAATCGATGCCCAGCGGATTTTAGACTGATCCGGAATTCTGGAGAATGTTCAAAGAACTATATCCAATAGAAAAAGAGCGATTGATAAACTATGCCCTTGCCGTCACTGAAGGGTGTATTGAACTTTTTGGATGGAAACCTGTTTCTGTTTCGATTCCCTCGATTAACTTACAAGACAATTATGTGAATGAAATAATTAAGGATTGGGGGGCGTCCTATTATTGGGATGTCAATTTTTATCATGATAAAGATAACCCTAGCTTTGATATTAAGTGGCTGTGGGAATTAGAAAGATTGCAGTTCCTTTTATGGCTTGGCGCGGCCTGGAAGTTAACTGGCGACGACAAGTTTTCGTCTCTGGCGCGAGAAATTTTGGACACCTGGTTCAATCGTCTCAAATATCCATACGGAGTTGAGTGGAGCAGCAACCTGGAAGTGGGATTGCGACTTCTTTCGATTTCGCGTTGCCACATTATGTGTATGGACAGCCCTTCCTGGGATGCGCAGTTTGTTTCCAATCTTGTTTCATGGGAATACCTTCATGCTGTTCATCTGAGGGAGGAATTGACCTTACATCATACCCTCGGCAATCATCAGCTTGGCGAAGCCGGTTCTCTGCTCTGGTTTGCTATGGTAAACCCCGGCCTCCGAGAAT
The DNA here is from genome assembly GCA_026388665.1 of Deltaproteobacteria bacterium. Taxonomy (GTDB): domain Bacteria; phylum Desulfobacterota; class Desulfomonilia; order Desulfomonilales; family Desulfomonilaceae; genus CAJBEZ01. The sequence goes on along the minus strand of JAPLJJ010000121.1, from coordinate 219 downwards.
CAGATGTATGGAAGAAATACGCTTTCAAAATAATTAATAAAATAGTTCCGAATCTCATCTTCAGTGACGGGGTGTATACAGAGCAATCAACTAGTTACTTGAAATTGGTCGCTGAGTTTCTGTTACCTCTGATTTTCGTGAATGGCTTCGGAAAAAGCGGATTTTCACCAACCACCTTAAAGCGCGTAGAATCTTGCCTCAAGTTTGTTCAATCCGTCT
>JAPLJJ010000253.1 GCA_026388665.1 Deltaproteobacteria bacterium | reverse complement strand
CTATTTATCGCGATCATTTCTGATTCTATTGCGTTTGCCGGCAGGTCCGGCGGAGGCGGTTCCAGAAGTTCGGGCTCCTCTAGTTTCGGAAGAAGTTCTTCCTGGTCATCCTCCACTCAAGGAACTTGGAATCGAAGTGGAGGGGGCTTATTTGGGGGGCACGAACCTTCTTCCGGTTACTCGAAACCGTCTGTCACTCCATCAACCCCCCAATCTTCACCATCTTCCGGATCAGGCTATTCAAAACCAAACCTGAAACCTGAAAGCGCACCTTCGTCCGGGTCAGGATATTCCAAGCCTTCTATGTCTGATCAAGGCTCGTCAACTGGTCGATCAGTCGGGTCCGAAAGCAAGACTTCTTCAGGCTATAGCAAGCCGTCCGCCGCAACAGGTTCTGCGACCGGTTTTTCCGGCGGTTCGAAGTTTGACAAACAGACGATTCAGGAACAAAGAAAAAAGACATCTCAGGAATCTTTGAGGTCATATCAGGCGGAACAGGGGAAATTCAAGAACCCCGAGTACAAATTGGATCAGTCGAAATACGACTCAAACCCGCTATATCAAAAAGGGAAAGTCTACTCAGGCTTCGATTACAACTCTCATTACGGGAACAGAAACAACTATTATAAATCTCAAGGATATCAGGCTCCTCCATACGCCTTTAACTCTGCGCCGAGTTTCGGGATATTTGACACGCTTTTTCTCTTTTGGATGTTGGATCATTTCAGTAACAGAAACGTCGCGGCTACAGCTTATCATCACGCAGACGATCCGGGGTACAAAAAGTGGCACGAGGAAGCTGAGAATCTTTCCAAAGACAATGCGGACCTGAAAACGAAGTTGAATGAGCTTGATAAACAGGTCAAGTCCATGTCAGGGACCCCTAGAGACCCTGCGTACCTTCCCAAAGATGTCCCGCCGGATATCGCTCTAGCTGCCAGCGCTCTAGCTGCCAAGAAGCCCGAGAAGCCGCCCTTGAAGCTGGTCACAGGTCAGGAAGGTGCTTGGTACTCCAAGTTTGGCAAGATTTTTAAGGACGACGCCATAGGATTGGATGTTCAGTTGGCTCCATCATCGGGGTCCCTTGAAAATCTGAAAATGTTAACGAACGGGCAAGCGGACCTGGGAATTGTTCAGTCAGACGCTCTTGCGATAATGGATAAAAAGCTACCGGGAAAAACTCTCGTGTCGGAGCAAACATCCCTATTTCTAGAATATGCGCAACTAATAGCTAATAAAGACAGTGGCGTAAAATCCATCAAGGACCTCGATCCAAAAAAGAATATAGTTTACATAGGTCCTGCGGGTTCCGGAACGGCGCTTACCTGGGAAGCTTTGTGCGAACAAAATGAGAAGTATCGAAAAATACCTACTGTTAACGGTGATTATCTGACCGCGCTCAAAGAAGCGCAAAAGAACCCGCGCGCACTGATGCTGTTTGTGGGCGGATTAAATAGTGATCTCCTTAAGAAAGCTGAAGAAATGGCCAAAAAGACGGGGAAACTAATTTTGGTCGCCGTCGATGACGATAGCTTCAAAGATAAAAAGGATCAGAATGGCAACCCGATTTACTCAATGGTCAACATCCCAAGCAACATTTACCCTTCCCTTGAGAAGGGGTGGATATTTAGTCATGATACCAAAACCTTAGCCGTTCAGGCAGTCCTCGTGTTACGAACTGAATGGGCCTCTCAATACGGCCCCTCGGCAATGGACGCCCTTTCACTCGCTATTAATCAGGCTAGACCGGAAATAGAACATCTAGTCAACGGGGCTAAGTGACATTAAATTATGCTATAGGCGATCTCTGATTTTCTTGAGATCGTCCTGCAAAAAACAAAGGGAGGAATGGTCTCGAACGCGCAATGACCTGGAGGAATAATGGGATCCACTTGGAGTATCTTTAAAAAAATTGGTCAAAAGAAAGTTGATGATTACAGGGAATCCTTTGGCAAGAGCTTTTCAGATCGAATAGACCGCGATCTACCCCTGGGGTTGAGATTTAATTGCCTTGTTGAAGTACCCGAGGTTGATTTTATTCTAGCGGGCGCCGATCTATTAACTAAGTATCCGGGCACAGGTTGCTCGGTCGTGTCTTACGGGAAGTTTCCGGTTGGGGACTCAATGCTGCACCGTTTCTATTTAGACTCGTCTGCCGGGCCATATATGCTTCAGGTTGTGGCAGACAGCAAGAAAGTGATCGAAGAATGTAAACTTTTCATGCCTTATGATGAAATTTATCCCGAAGACTGGGGGTTCTGGCTAGCAGAACAAGACGGATACATAGGACTAAATGTTTTTGATACAAAAAACTCTGTGCGTTTTTTCAGAGTTTGGGAGAACCCCGAAGCGACTCGGATTGTCGAAAGTGATGGGGCTGGTACCCAAATTGACAGAATTCCGCCTGTAAGGTTCGTGGAAACTCTTTACATCGATCCCTTCGGCGAAAAAACTGAAACTCTGAACTACGAGAGCATGCTTTACGGACGCAACGTAAGTGAAAACGTGGACGAATATTTGATGATATCCGCGGTTGATGAATCTGATGGCGCTTCGGTTCAAATAATGGTTGGTGTCGAATTGGCCGCGCCATCAATAAAAGTTATTTAATCAAAAAACAGTCAGGAGGAATATTTATGGGCGGAATGTTTGGATTCCTTAGAAGCTTTGGTATTGAGAAACTGGGAAAAGTCGGTGAAACTATCACTCAGAAAATCGTCTCTTGGGACCCGGAGACAGCGTCTCAAGCTGAGATCGAAGAAATGATTCGTGAACTTGACAAAATAACCACCGAGGCAGGTAAAGCCAGAGCCACATACGATCGAGAGCGCGCCGAAGCGGAAGCGGCTAAAAGAAATTACGACAAATTCCTTGCGGCTGCAGAACTCTTGAATAAGAGGCTCGAAGAAAGTCAGTCAGCAGGCGATCAGGCCAAGTCTCAGGAACTGTCAAATAGTTTAAATAAGCTCCTCGAAGACCTAGAGGGAATGAAACCCGAGGTCGAACGGGAAGTTCAAGAGGCTGATGAAGCCAATGCCTATTATGAAGAATTGAAGGAATTGGCCGAGGTCACGGCAGACAAGGTCAAGAAAGCTAAAGATATGCTGGAAAAGGGCCGTAGGGACATGCAGCGAGCCGAGTTGGAACGTCAACGCGCACTGGCAAGAGCTGATAAGGCACAAAAAGTTGCGGGTCTTAAGAGTGAAACTTCCAGCTTGGGTGTTGCGCTGGCAGCGATGAATCGCCAGGCTGAGGTAGCGAAAGCCGCCGCGGCGGGGTCGGACATGAAAGCCCAACTTCTCACTACAGAAAGAAAGGGCCAGGATGACAATATCAAGGCCGCATTGGCTGAAGTGGCCGGCGAACCCGAAACTGAGACTCTGTCTCTATCTGATCGTCTCGCGAGTCTGAAGAAGAAATAACCCGTATTGAACCGGATAGTTGAGGATGGAGCCACCTCATTTGGGGTGTTGCTCCGCCTCTTATAATAAAGCGGGCGTAATCGAAAAGATCAGTCTTTCATGAGTAGCGTCAGGCCCGTAACCCCTTCTTTGACCTTGAGCTGTTTCACGAATTCATCCGCTTTCTTCTCTGAAGTAAACTCACCCAGGAAAAGTCGATAGTGCACACCGGAATTAGGCCTGGCTGTCGGGCGAAGGGCTACGGGATAACCTCTTGATCGCCATTTCTCGGCCCATTCCTGGGCAATTCTTGGGTGACTGAACACCCCAACTTGAACAGAATACAGTTTTGATCCTGGATTAATTCGCGAGAAATCAACCTTCGTCTCGGACCCTACAGAGCGGGGCATCCCGGACAACGCGGGAGTAGAGAAACCAGTTTCCTCTTTGACTGATTTTGAGTTCTGACGACTACCTTCCTTTGTTGTGATTTTGTTTTCCGCATCTGGGGACCTGTTTTTCTGGGATAAGTTATCATGGTCGCTCTTACGGTCATCTTCAGACTTTAACTGCTTGTAAAAAGTGACTTCAGGAGCAGATTGACGCGATTTCTCTTCAGGCTTTGAATCCGTAATGATACGCTCCGGAATAACAGTGACAAAGTTTTCAGGAATTGAGTCCTTGGCTGGTTGTTTGTTCGTTAAGGTTTGTTCTCGAATCAACCGAAGGTTAAACACAGTAAGGGCTACCATTATTAAAACAGTGATCAAAACCCCAAGAATCAGCAGCCCATTTTTCGGCCTTGCGGATCGTCCTACCGGCTTCCATGTAGTACGCATGGACTTCCTGCCGAGAAACGTGCTCTGTAAGTTTCGAAAAACTTTCATGAAAAGTTTCACATTCGGTCGGGCGCTGTTACCCCAAGAATCGTTAGTCCATTCTCGATAACCTGTCTTACCGCTTCAACGAGAAATAATCTCGCTTTTCTGACGCGATCATCCTCAGTTAAGACTTTGTTATCATGATAATAAGCGTGAAATAACTCCGACAGTTCAAGGAGACAGAACGTCACACGGTGTGGCTCCATGGCTTCAGCAGCTTCCGCTAACATGTCCGGGAAATCCGCGAGGCGTTTCATGATTTCTTCTTCTTCGGGCAAATCCAATGCGGACAAGTCCGGGTCGGTCATGTCAGCGTTGATGTTTCGTTCTGCGGCTATTCTAAAGATGCTGGCGATTCGCGCGTGAACATATTGAACATAATAGACTGGGTTGTCTCGAGATTGCCTCTTCGCAAGATCTAGGTCAAAATCGAGGTGGCTATCACTCCGTTTGGTGAGAAAGAAAAATCTGGCGGCGTCTGTGCCGACTTCGTCGAGGACCTCTTTAAGTGTAACAAATTCGCCTGACCTCGTAGACATAGAGATTTTTCTTCCGTCGCGGATCAAATTCACGAATTGGACGAGCATCACCCTTAGTTGGTCAGGCACATATCCTAGAGCTTCCATGCCTGCCTTAACTCGCGGCACATATCCATGATGGTCCGATCCCCATATATCCACGAGAGTGTCATATCCCCGATCCAGCTTGTTTTTATGATATGCAATGTCAGCCGCGAAATAAGTGGGTTCTCCCGACGCTCGGACTAATACCCTATCCTTGTCGTCTTCTTCTCCCGACATTGTGAACCAGATGGCACCCTCGCGGTCTTCTGTTTTGCCACGACTTCTTAATTCATCCAGCGCCTTTGTTACGGCATCCTCGGCATACAGACTCCTCTCACTAAAATATCGGTCGAAGTTAACGCCGAAGATACGCAAATCTTCCTGTATCCCTTCCAGGATCCGCTGACACGCGTAATTGGAGGCTAACGGTAAGGCTTCCTGCTCCGGAAGGTCCTCCAGTTGTCCCCCCAGAGGGGTTCCTTTGAGTTCATGAGCAAGTTCTTTCATGTAATCGCCCTGATAGTGATCCCCAGGAAACTCGACCGCTTTGCCGACAAGTTCATGATATCTCAAGAGCAACGATCGACCCAGAATTCTCATCTGGTTACCCGCGTCATTAACGTAATACTCTGTCTCCACCTTGTGGCCACGAGTTCGTAGAAGACGCGCCAAACTATCGCCTACAGCGGCTCCACGTCCATGTCCAACGTGCAATGGGCCTGTGGGATTCGCGCTGACAAATTCGATCAGGATGCCCGGCTTATCTGTAATATCTTCGTGTCCATACAGATTCTTCCTCTCATGGACTGCAATCAGGTTTTTCTTCCAGAACTCTGAAGACATTCTAAAATTTATGAAGCCTGGACCTGCTATCTCGCAATTCTGAATGACTGCAGCATCAAGAGGCATATTGTCCAGAATCGTCTGAGCCAAATCTCTGGGTTTCAATCCGAGGCCTTTCGACAAAATCAATGCGATGTTCGTGGCGTAATCCCCAAAGCGCGCATCTTTTGTTCTCGAGACTTCGATTTCTTTCTCGAACGCCCTGTCCTGAGAATCGCAGGTTGCGGGAAATGACTTTGCCAGGGATTCATATATAAGATTCCTAATGGAATCTTTAACAAGGTCAGTCATTTTTCTGATCTTTCGTATCTTTTGTTTTGTTTTCTATCGAACCGTCAGGATTCCTCAATGTAATATCCCTCGTGTAATCGAGGCACCTGGTGGTCGTAGCTCCGTCCATGAGGAATTTCTTGTTACATCCTGCGCGCCATGCGCAGGTTACGCAAGTGGTTTTTTGATCGTCCATTCTTGCACCATTTTACATAAATTTCTTTTATCATTTTATATAATTAGCGTCAATATATTTGATTGTAGTTTATATGTTGTTTTCTTCATAATTGGATAGACCAATGAGTATTTATTTGTTATGCATTCTCTTTGAGGACAACCGCGTGGAAATTCATGATTCAGAGGATATACGCCTTTTCCCAGGCCAATGCGTCAAGGCTTTGTGTCGGACCATGAATGGGGGATCCCAGGAGATTGGATTTTTTGTGCGTCGCATAGACGATAGCACGGACATCCCGTTTCTCATAGACGTTCAGCAACGAGGGGGCCTCGTCAAGTTCAATAATGTCCTTCTAGTCCTGACGATACTCAAAATAAACGACGACGACCAGGAGATATTTGATGTCTGGTGGAACTACCACGCTCCCGATGGTCCATCTTTGTTTAAGAAGATGTCGGAACAAGAAAATCTAATGGTCCACTTATGCGGCGATCTTGGGACACGTTCTTTTGTTGAGACCCCTAACAGTTTCAAGAAATTTTTCGATTATCTGCTTCGGTTTTTTAGCCGGACAACCCCGTGGACTGAGATCGAGTTCGATCGCGCAGTCGCCGGATTTTGCGCTCAGTCCTATCCAAAAGCCTCGTTATGGGAAATGGTCCAATCAGAAAAAGTTAGGACTGAAGGGGAGCACGAACGAAAAATCACTGAGGATGATTATCCTGGGTTTATTCCGTTTGATCTTAGAGAATTCTACATTTACACACCTGACAAAGGGCATTGTATAAAGATAATTCCATCTATTCTAGAGATTGAAGCTACGAGAGAGGACCCTGAACAGTTTTTGCAGCCCGCTCCTGTAAAAACGGTCCTAAGATGCGGATTCAGGTGGCTCAAAGGATACCCGGTCGCTCCGATACCCTTCATACCTAGTCATGGATTGGCTATTCCGCCCGAAGATCTTGAATTCTAGTCTGTTGCCGCTGTTAAATCACGTAGAATCGTGATTATTGTTTACTTGACACTTTTTAATGGCGTTGTTATCTGTTGAATCGGTTTCATATTTGGCCTTTTCGTAGGTTATTAGGTCAATTCGCTAGTAATTATTCCAGATGAAAGAGGGTGTTTGATTAATTGGACGAGACTCAGACCCAAAAGTCTATTTTGGTTCGCTGGCTGAAAAATAAAATGGGGTTAGACCGTGTCCCGAAGGAAATTCAGCAGGTAATCGATGAAAGTGAAGAAAGCGGATTAATTGACGAAGATCAGGGGGAAATGATCGAGGGTATTTTTGACCTTAAACAAACGGTCGCACGTGAAATAATGATCCCTCGCACCTACCTTGTGGCAGTGCCATTAGACGCAAACTTGGAATCCATACTAAACACGATTATCGAATCAGGTCATTCCCGGATCCCGGTCTTCAAAGAGAATGTCGATCAGATCGTAGGTATACTTAACACCAAAGATCTCCTACCTTTTTGGCTTAACGATAAACAAGAATTTAGCCTAGCCAATATAATTCGCGAGCCTTTTTTTGTTCCGGAAACAAAACAAATCAAAGATCTCTTGAATGAATTGAGAGGGAAAAAGTCTCATCTTGCAGTGATTGTAGATGAATACGGCGGGACATCCGGACTGGTTACTATAGAAGATATTATCGAGGAAATTATCGGTGAAATAAGAGATGAGCATGACGCGGAGGAAGATCTTTTCGTGAGACAGCAAGACGGATCTTTTCTTGTCAACGCATGGGCAAATCTCGATGATTTTGAAGAATTGTTTAACACAAAAATACCTCGAGAGGGTTATGACACTCTAGGAGGATTCATAATTCACCTCTTGGGAAAGGTGCCTAAGAAAGGGGAAGAGATCTCTTTCGAAGGGATTCACATGAAGATACATGGGAGTGACCCTAAAAGGATCACTAGGATTTTAGTTACTCCGGAAAAATCAATTCAAGAGTCTGACGGTTCAAAGGCGGCCGAACCTGTAACATGATGGGTTCGTTGCTCCTATCCGTTTGCGGCGGGTTATTGTTATCCGCTGCTTTCCCACCTTGGAACTTCGATCTTCTGGCATGGCTTGCCTTTATTCCTTTACTGATTGCTATAGAGAGAGAGAAGGCTTTGCCTCGAGCCGCGATTTGCGGCTTTTTTTTTGGGCTCACCTTTTTTCTTGTGGACTTGAGATGGATCATAGAAACCATGATTATTCATGGAAAGTTCGGCGTCCTTCCAGCCACAGTCGTTTTTATTTCTATGGTCTGCGCCCTGGCTATTATCCCTGGGGCATTTTCTTTAGTCAGTGTTTTCCTGATCAATCGCAAGTTTGACATTCTTCTGGTGATACCGGTCACCTGGACAGCCCTTGAATATTTAAGGACTTATGTTTTTACGGGTTTTCCCTGGGATTGCCTGGGGTATTCACAGGCCCATACCATAAAGCTCCTTCAAATTTGTGAACTGACAGGAGTTTATGGTCTTTCTTTCCTGATTGTCATGGTTAATATCTCGATCCTTTCGTGCCTAAGGATCTTCAATGACAGAAATTGGCGCTCTCTGATACGCTTGTCGGTCGGGGCCATATCTTTGGCCAGTGTCATAATTTACGGGACAGTTAGATTAAATCACTTAGCAAAAAACGATATTGGTAATAATATGGTGACCGGGGCTATCCTTCAGGGAAACATTCCACAGGACATTAAGTGGGACCTGACATCAAGAACTCATACTTTCATAACATATGAGCGTCTATCGGAAGAGGCTATCAAACAAGGCGCCAACCTCCTGATCTGGCCGGAAACCAGCGTGCCGGTTGTCATAGGGAGTTCAGATCCAACCTGGAAATACGCGACGAGCATTTCTGAAAAATTTAAAGTGTCCATGCTCATAGGGGCTCCGTTTGAAACCCATATCAGCGATGAAGTCCATTTTTTTAATAGCGCTTTTCTCGTAGAACACGGACAATTGAAGCAACGATATGACAAGATTCATCTAGTTCCATTTGGGGAGTATATGCCTCTATCCTGGATTCTACCTTTAGGGCCCGGCATTGCGGCCAGGGAGGAGGATTATACAGCAGGATCAGATATGACCTTGATGGAACCAAATGGGTTCCCCAGCTTCAGTGTCTTGATATGCTACGAGGCTATATTCCCGGATCTTGCGCGTTCTGCCGTGCAATCAGGAGCCAAGGTCCTGGTCAACATAACGAATGACGGTTGGTTTGGAAATAGCGCCGCGCCGTACCAACATTTAGCAATGGCTGGTTTTCGAGCTGTTGAAAACAGGGTGTGGTTATTTAGGGCCGCAAACACGGGTATGAGCGCTGTTTATGACCCTGCGGGAAGACTAACGGCGTTCCTGCCTCTAATGGAACAGGGTGTATTGGTCCATAACATCCCGGCTCACCCGGAAGCCGGATCGTTTTACACCAAGCACGGCGATATTTTTGCCTGGATGATAATTGGTATCTTAGCGACAATGGTTCTGACAAACCTGCGGGGTTTCCCCATAATCTTAAAGAGGCGTAAATGACTCCATCGACCCAAAAAACACTTGTGAGATTCGGGGCAGGCCTACTTTTTATCGTTTTCTTGATCTGGATGATGTGGGCTTTGGAGTCTGTGACAACGATACTGTTAGTGGGGTTCTTCATGGCCTATATCCTGAACCCCCTTGTTCTAGGCCTTGAAGCTCGAGGGCTGGGTAGATCAACATCCGCTATTTTGGCTATGTGCGTGGTTTTTGCAATCTGTGCCGGATTGGTATTGTTGGTCGTTCCCGCGATTTTTTCGGAGTTAGCCGAGTTCTCCAAACGCGCCCCTCGTTACTTTTCAAAATTCCAAGAATTTGCAGTCAATATTTTTCAATCCTTGCCATTAGATTTGCCACAAGACTGGAATGAGTTCATTCAGTTGGCTCTCGAAAAAATAAGAGAGTCTTTACCTAAGATAACTTACGCGGCTGGAACTATTATCTCGTCGATTTTCGCTTCAACTGTCAGTGTCATATCCATACTGTTCAAAATTGTTCTTGTGCCGATCATTGCCTACTATCTCCTAGTGTCCTTCAACAATATTATTAACGGAGCAGTGGACCTGATTCCTCCCTATACCAGAGGACCGATCGTGAACAAATTTCGAGAAATTGATACGGTTATAGCCGCGTTCGTCAGGGGACAATCGACAATTGCCTTAATTTTGGCGGTTCTCTATAGCGCTGGTTTTATTGTCATTGGAATTGATCTTCCAGTCGTCCTGGGGATTCTTTCAGGTCTGCTTTTCGTTGTTCCGTATCTCGGGACGCTGGTAGCAATTGTTGGTGGGTCCTTAATGGCTTTTGTTAAATTCGGGGACGCTTGGCATGTTGGGTATGTTCTCCTGTGGATTGGCGTGGTCCAAACATTTGAATCGTACTTTCTAACCCCTCGAATCGTGGGCCAAGCCATTGGCCTTAATCCGGTTGTCTATATTCTAGTTTTGATAGTCGGGGCCAGTCTCTTCGGATTCGTCGGAATGCTGGTAGCCATTCCTGTAGCAGCGGTAATCCGTGTCCTATTGATTTCTGCTGTAGAGGCTTACCGGAGATCTTACCTCTATAGTGATACAAAAAATAAAAAATGAGACTCTGCCCAGCTCTAAGAAAGAAGTAATTAGTGGGTGACGAATCATCTATGGATAAAGATAGTTCGAACTCTCTTTTCGTGGTAGCGACACCAATCGGAAACCTTAATGACATTACGGTCAGAGCGATTGAGACTCTGCGGGGGGTGAACGTCATCGCCTGTGAAGACACCAGAATTAGTCGTGTATTGTTGAACAGATGGAATATTTCAACCCCGTTAATCAGCCTGCATCGTTTCAATGAAAACCGGAAGACACAGACAATCCTTGAACGTCTTGGAAATGGAGAGAGTGTCGCGTTGATTTCGGACGCGGGTACCCCGAATATATCAGATCCAGGTTATCGTCTGGTACGTGCGGTTATGGACGCAGGTTATCGTGTTGTTCCAATCCCGGGTCCGTCCTCTATAATCGCGGCTTTATCAGTAGCAGGGATTGATGGTTCTGCCTTCGTTTTCTTGGGATTTAGTCCGAAGAAGGAATCAGCGCTCAGGTCCTTTTTTGAAAATGTCGGTGCTCAAGAACACACTGTCGTATTTCTGGAAACAGCTCGAAGGATCGTGAAGACAATTGATATGGCCCGTAAAGTTATTCCTAACAGGCAGTTTGTATTGGGCAGGGAATTGACCAAGAAGTTTGAGGAGATAATTTCCGGTGATCCTGAATCTGTCCATGAGCAGCTTTCTCAACGACAAAATATTAAAGGTGAATTTGTGGTAGTGATAGAGCCTTCGAAGTTGAGTTCCGCGGTTGACATAGATGAGGTTGTGATGGGTTTGATCAAAGAGGGGTACACAGGAAAAAATGTGGCGGATGAAGCTCAGAGGAGGTTCCGAGTGTCTAAGTCCGCAGCGTACTCGAAGTACCTTTCTATCGTTCGAGCAAAATCACATAGTGACGAATCTGATTGAACAGCAAGCCCTTTAAAAAAAGACGCCAGGAAAAATCGACGATGAAAGTCTTCCTAATTTCGGTAAACAGAGAAGAAATGAATATGCGGACGTGGCCCTTGGGAGCAGCATGCGTAGCAGCGTCTGTTCAACAAGCAGGCCACACAGTGGAACTTCTTGATCTGATGCATGTCGGTGACCCGATAGCTTCCGTCAGGACTGCTATTAGGGAGTTTCATCCTGAAGTTGTCGGGGTTTCGGTGCGAAACATAGACAGCCAAAAGATGTCGGACCCAATTTGTTTCCTAGAATCAGCCAGAGAAATAGTGGCTGAATTCAAGGCCCTCACAGATGCGCCAGTTGTCCTTGGAGGGGCGGGTTACAGCATATATCCGATGAGCCTGCTAGAATATTTAAGAGCGGATATGGGCATCCAGGGTGAAGGTGAGATGTCCTTTCTAGATTTGATTGATCGACTCGAACAACATACTGACATGAAAGGTGTGTCTGGTCTATACCTTCCCGGATCCGGACTTCAGGGCTGGCGAAGGTATGAAAAGGACCTCGACAGCTTCCCTCTCCCTGACGCGAGGTTCGCAGCCGATTCTATTTTCGCGGGCGACGATTTCTGGTTTCCTGTCCAGACACGCCGTGGATGTCCCATGAATTGCAGCTACTGTTCGACAGCAGCTATTGAGGGCTGCCTGTTGAGGAAGCGCTCTCCTCTGACTGTGGTCAAGTGGTTGTCAGAGTGGGTAAAGCTTGGACTCAAACGGTACTATTTTGTCGACAATACCTTCAACCTACCTCCATCCTACGCGAAAACCCTGTGTGAAGAACTGATAGATGCGAGTTGGGATATAAGGTGGCGATGTATACTGTACCCTGTCAACGTTAATGAAGAATTGGTCAGGCTAATGGCAGCCGCTGGATGCATGGAAGTCTCATTGGGTTTTGAAAGCGGTTCGGAGCTAATCCTACAAGGGATGAAAAAGAAATTCAGTCCCAAGGATGTCAACGATGCTTCGGACTTGCTCGGAGAATTCGGAATACGCCGTATGGGATTCTTGCTCTTAGGGGGACCGGGAGAAACAAAAGAGTCAGCCCTTGAAAGCCTCAGATTTGCCGATTCGTTGAACCTGGAAAGTCTCAAACTGACTGTTGGGATTCGAATATATCCGGGGACATCTCTTGCGCAAATCGCCCTTAGAGAGGGAATTATAGCAGCCGGTGACGATCTTCTGCAACCGCGGTTTTACATGGCGCATGGACTCGGTGGTTGGTTGAAGGAGACAGTGGATCATTGGATGTTGGAACATCCCAACTGGATGCGCTAGGCGTTAGATCCTTTTTCTCGAAGTAATAAATCCTCAGAAGTTAACTCTTTGATAAAAGTCAACATATTGCCGATCGAAAGGGACGTTTGCAGAGTCACTGAACTCTCAACCCCCATATTTTGTTCTTGACTCATGGCGCATTCTATCGCGAAATTAAATGGTTAGGATTCGCGTCTGGAGATAAAAATGGAAAAGCCGTTTGATCAATCAATGAACGTCACTCTCACTACAGCTTTGACTGATTCGACTGACAACAAGGCTACTGACTGGGCCACACAGGACAACCTGGCAAGCCTGCAAAGGATGAGAGACGAGGCCAGGGGCGGCGGCGGCCCGAAACGTATTGAGCAACAACACACTCGCGGTAAGCTGACCGCCCGAGAAAGGGTAGATCTACTCCTCGATGAAGGTTCATTTGAAGAATTCGATATTTTGAAATCAGGGAGAGGCGGTCATTTAGGCGGAGAGAAAGGGTACCTAAGTGATGGTGTAATTACCGGCCATGGGACGATTGATGGCAGAGAGGTATTCATCTTCAGTCAGGACTTTACCGTAATCGGCGGTTCCCTTGGAGAAGCGCACTCTGAGAAAATCGGTAAAGTCATGGACCACGCTGTTCGAGTCGGGGCGCCTTTTATTGGTCTTAACGACTCCGGAGGGGCCCGCATCCAGGAAGGTGTGGATTCACTGGCGGCGTACGGATCAATCTTCAATCGAAACGTAATGGCCAGCGGCGTAATTCCCCAGATATCGTGCATAATGGGACCATGCGCTGGTGGGGCGGTCTACAGTCCAGCCATGACTGACTTCACTTTCATGGTCGAACACTCATCTTACATGTTTGTGACTGGACCAAATGTCGTCAAGACAGTTATACATCAGGATATTTCGTTTGAAGAACTCGGTGGAGCTGGGGTGCATTCGTCCAAGAGCGGCGTAGCGCACTTTGTCCTACCAAATGACATTTTGTGCCTTCGTGAAATTCGGCGCCTCATTAACTACCTGCCATCCAACAACATGCAGGAGCCCCCTTTTTTGGATCTTCGTGACCCTATCGACCGCAAGGATCCGGCTCTGGATTATCTCGTCCCAGCCAACCCAAACCAGCCTTATGATATGAAAGTGCTTATCAACAGTGTTCTCGACGGCGCGGAGTTCTTTGAAGTGCATTCCCGTTTCGCGAGGAACCTGATTGTTGGATTTGGTCGCCTTGGTGGCCAAACAATAGGGCTCATAGCGAATCAACCGGCAGTGCTCGCAGGGGTTCTCGATAGCAACGCATCAGCCAAAGGGGCGCGTTTCGTCCGGTTCTGCGACGCTTTCAATATTCCACTTATTTGTTTTGTGGATGTTCCAGGCTTCATGCCCGGCCCGGAACAGGAACACGGTGGGATCATCCGACATGGAGCAAAACTCCTGTACGCATTCGTAGAAGCGACTGTCCCTAGAATTACCGTAGTTGTGCGTAAAGCGTATGGCGGGGCCTATATCGTCATGAACTCGAAACACATTGGCGCGGATATAAACTACGCGTGGCCGACCGCAGAAATAGCTGTCCTAGGCCCACGTGGAGCGGCTGAGGTTATTTACCGCAAGGAAATTCAGGAGTCGCCGGACCCTGCCGCCGCTCTTCTCGAAAAGGAAGGTTTTTACAGAAAAACTTTTGCAAATCCCTTCCTTGCCGCTAAACGTGGCTACATTGATGATGTAATTTTTCCCAGAGACACAAGAGGTCGTCTCATCCGTAGTTTGCAGTTTCTTGAGGGTAAACAGAGTAAAAGCCCCAAACGTAAACACGGAAACATTCCACTTTGAGGATCGGCAGAGTGTTCGACAAAATACTAATCGCAAACAGAGGTGAAATTGCTGTCCGGATCATACGGACCTGCAAGCTCATGGGTATAAAAACAGTCGCTGTTTACTCTGAGGTGGATTTCAGGTCTCCCTATGTTCAGGCTGCTGATGAATCCTGTTTAATTGGACCGGCCCGCGCTCAAGATTCGTTTCTCAATCCAGAAAAGATAATAAACGCCGCCGTGGCCCACGGATGTCAGGCTATACATCCAGGTTATGGCTTCTTGTCTGAAAACTCTAATTTTGCCCGCATGGTTCAAGAGGCTGGATTAGTTTTCATAGGGCCGTCTGTGGAGGCCATTGCCTTGCTCGGAGATAAAACGGCATCCAAGGCCCTCGCGATTAAAGCAGGCGTGCCTGTTGTTCCTGGGTGTGAAGAACCGGTCTGGACTCTCGATGAAGCGTTTGTAATAGCTAAGGAGATTGGTTTTCCTGTTCTTCTCAAGCCTGCCGCCGGTGGCGGCGGACGCGGAATGCGGATCGTGAATGACATGATGGCGTTGCCGGACGCTCTGGACGCATGCAAGATAGAAACCAAAAAAAGCTTTGGAGATGACAGAATATTTGTCGAGAGGTTCATCACAAGACCCCGTCACATCGAAATTCAAATTATGGGTGACAATTACGGAAACATAATTCACCTAGGCGAAAGGGAATGCTCTATCCAGCGTCGTTACCAGAAAGTCATCGAAGAAACTCCTTCAAGGGCGATCTATGAATCTCTGCGCAATGAAATGGGGAAAACTGCCTGTGATCTTGCAAGAGCGTCCGGTTATGCGGGTGCAGGCACAGTGGAATTCATCCTGGACTCTGAGAAAAATTATTACTTCCTCGAGATGAATACCCGGCTGCAAGTGGAGCACCCCGTAACTGAACTCGTCACTGACCTTGATTTAGTGGAATTACAGATCCGAATAGCGGCAGGAGAGGCGTTACCGCTCAAACAAGAAGATGTGCTTGTCAAAGGATGGGCGATTGAGGCTCGCATTTGCGCGGAGGACCCGTCACGAGGTTTCTTGCCGACGACCGGAATGATAACAAGATATGCTGTCCCTCGAGGCAAAAATGTTCGAGTAGATAGTGGCATTGACGCTGGAAGTATTATTACGATTCATTATGATAGCCTGCTGACAAAGGTCTCGGCGTGGGGCGCAAACAGGGAAGAAGCCCGCAAGACACTTATAAGGGCCTTAAATGGGTATCACATAGAGGGAATTACCACCACTCTTGATTTTGTTAATGCAGTTTTAGCCCACCCCGCTTTTGCCAGTGCGGAACTGTCGACCGGGTTCATAGATGAACATTTTCAAGAGGGACAGAGCCGTATACCACCGTCTGAACAAGACCTTCATTATATGACCATGGCTGCTGTAATGGTGGCGCACACCCGTAGGAATCTTGTGCGCGATTCTTTAAGACCTATGAGCCCAAGTGTAGGAGCGATCGAACCTCCTCCTTCCATTTATAAGTATGTTGTTCAGACGTCTCAGAACGTATTCGAGGTGCTCCTCGAAGGATCCGAGCAAAGTAAACGTTGGAATATAACTGTTAACGATAGGCTGTATAAGGTCGTTGCGCCTGAATTTGAATATTATAGGAGACGATTGAAGCTCTACATTGATGGGATCGCAAACATGTTTCGCCTCCAGTATTTGGAAAATCATATAAGAGCATTCTTCTGTGGAATTGTTAGGACTTTTGAAATTTATACGCCTTTGGAATGGAGCCTCGCCCATTTTATGTTACGAGATGTCAAGCCAGTTCAGGAGAATGAACTCAAATGTCCGATGCCCGGTTTAATAACTGCTGTGACTGTAGAAGAAGGCACTCAAGTTCGCAGAGGTCAGGAACTGTTGCGGATGGAATCCATGAAGATGGAAAGCGCTGTAGCATCCCCTAGGGACGGACAGATAGACCGGATTTTAGCTCGACCGGGCCAAGCTGTAGAGACCGACGAAATCTTGATCACTTTCAAGGAGATAGAATCTCTTTCATCTGATATATCAAATTCTCGATAGATATCGGTTTCGCCAAGAGGGCATCAACCCCGGCTCTGGCCATTCTCTCGCCCTGGCCTTGTTCGGCGCCCCAACCAGTGAGTAAAATTAGGTGCGGTTTCCTTTTGCCTGATCTCTTGAACTGATCTTTCAGCGCTCTTCCCAAGTCCCAACCACTCATATCCTGCACACTAGCATCGCATATAATTATATTCACTTCGGCTGTGTCCAAGATTTCTAAACCTTCTCTAACGGTAGTAGCCGTGAGGACGCAATGCCCCTCAGCCTCTAAACCATCTCGCAGGGATTCCAGGATCTTTTCTTCATCATCTATAATGAGCGATGTTACCCGTGCACCATTTCCGCTATCAAATTTCCTTCTCTGTGATTCCGGACTAAGTTTGGACAAGGGGAATTTCACTTTGAAATTGGAACCCTCAAATTCGGTAGTCTCAACGACTATCTCTCCACCATTCCGTTTGACTATGCCAAGAGCGCTTGGTAATCCAAACCCGCTTTTTCTTGGGCCTTTGGTAGTCCAGAAAGGGTCGAAAATCCTCTTCAGATCAACTTCTTTTATACCCACACCAGTATCTCGAACATAGAAAACCGCGTCCCCGTTCCCGGATGTTACCCCAACTGTTACAGTCCCACTTTTGACCAGAGATTCGACCCCGTTCTTTATGAGACTTATCATCACTTCCAGCATACGTTCGTGGTTCACACTTATGTAACAATCTTCGTGTAAGTCAGTCTCAATGGAGATGACTATTCCGCTTTCTTCAGTTTGGTTTTTTTTCAACCACAGCCTGCTCATATCAACGGCTCTTTGTGCAAGGATCTTCAAGTTCAGAATATCTTTTTGAAGACAAGCCGTAGATTCACCGCAACGAGCAAAATCCTGCAAGCTTTTTATGGCGTCGGCGGCGGCATAGGAGCTGACAATTATTTGATCCAATTTGTGTTTAATACGGCTCGTTTCGCCTGTTTCCAGTTCTGTTTGAGCGAGTCCGGCAAATCCTATTATCACCTGGAGCATATTGTTAAAGTGGTGAGCCACACCGGCGGATAGTTCTGAAAGAGATCTCAAGCGTTCTGTCTCGAAACGAAGTTCTTCCAATTGCTTGCGCTCGGACGCCTCTCTGAGGACCGCCAGTATCGCCGAGGATTCGCCTTCCCACGGAATAAGCGCAGCCATCAAGTCCATGTAAAATTTATGTCCGTCACTTCGTTGAAAGCTTTGTGTCAAAAAGATCCCATCCGCGCAGACGATTTCATTGAGTACACTCGTGGCTTCTGTTTCAGCCCCTGGCGGGAAAAGGCAGGAGAAGTGTTTTCCCTCGAGTCCGCGCTTGGCGAACCCAAAAGTCGTGTAGGCGTGTGGATTAGTCCAGATGATCGTACCTTTTGAGGCATCGATTATTAATATGCTCTCCATTATCTCACAAAATAGTGAGTTTAGCCTCTTCTCCGCAACCATTCGATTCCTTTCAGGTTTACCTTGTGTTTCAGCTATATAAACAGTTGACTGAAATTAAATTCATCAGTTTTCTGTTTTCGTATGATGAACGAGCAGAAATATGATATTATTATAACCTGATTGACTGAAATGTTCAATTGAATCAATTCGAAGTTACATATAACATCAGAACAAACTTTTAGTAATCAGGCCTAACAGATTATTGCAATTATCAAAACTGTTTAAAGGAAGAGGATATGGTTCGTACACCCAGGATCAGGCTGCAACGAAAAAATGAAATGCTGAAAAACAACCTTATCTCATTGGCCACTACGGTCGAAGAAAGTGTGAAGTTAGCCATAAAGGCCGTGCATGACAGGAACGCCAATCTTGCCAGCAGTATAATTGATGGTGATAGAGAAATTGATCGAGTGGAAATTGAAATCGAAGAGGATTGTTTAGAAATTCTTGCTTTGCATCAACCGGTCGCAATGGACCTGCGATTTATAACCGGCGTTTTCAAAATAATTAATCAACTGGAACGTATTGGAGATCTCGCGGTAAATATAGCTGAAACTGCCATTTTCCTGGCTTCTGAGCGCCCGTTGCACATTCCTCCGGATTATTACTTCATGGCAGATAGAACCGAAAATATGCTCAAGAAAGCCCTTGACGCCTTTGTAAACATGGATGAAGCCTTAGCAGCGGAAGTTTTAGCCGATGATGATGAAGTCGATATGATGAAACATAAGTTACACAGAAATTGTGAAGAAAGGTTGGGTACAGAATTGGAACGGCGTCGGGCCTTGATACATCTGTTTCTTGTTTCAAGACATTTGGAGAGGATTTCAGATCATTCGACAAATATTGCAGAAGATGTGATCTACATGGTGACAGGTGAAATAGTGAGGCATGGTCATCATTCCGTTAGATGACGCACCGATTTAATGGAATCTCGAATTTGAATAACTTCGTGCGCAGCGGCCACAGCATCTCTTGCTCCGTAAATAGTGGAACCAACAATCGCAGCCGACCGTGGTCCTAAAACATCCGCCCAATCCTGGAATTGCTTAGCCAGTGAACGTCCAAGTCGATCCTGCCTGCCAAACCCTGGACACCATATTGGCTTGTCCGTAAACATTCTGTAACGCCTTAGATCCTCCGGTCTTGTGGCCGGGCCAATATAACCGGCAACCCCGATGGTCTCTCCTAGAGACAAAATGCCGTCAGTCACATCTCTAACTGGTAAATCGCCCGAGAGGTTTGGGTTTATTCCAGCGACTATACAGGATCTCTCGAAGCCCGAAGCTTCAATAGGCCGTGAAAAGAAAATATCCGCTCCGACATGGCTCATCAGGGGCAACAACAGTATTCCCAACCCAACCTCGTTTCCAATGTGAACCGCCTCCGCGACAGACCACGGCCCGGGGAACCCATGAACGGTAACATGAGTTGCGCCGGACCCCCTCAATTTTTCAAGAATTTTGCCGTTGGTGCCACTCCAGGATGTCCCGGATCGAAAACCGATGTCTGCTATTTTGAGATCCACAAGGAGGAGCTGATCATCCATTAGATCTCTGACCTTTGATAGAATCCCCGTCCCGGATTCAAGTAAGGTCGGAACCCCAATTTTGACACCATCGACGATGCCGGCAATTTTTGAAACAATACCGAGGACAGAATTTGATGTCTCTAAATCAAGAGCAGCTATTACGGCGTATTCTTTCATAGTGACCACAGGCTTAGTCTCATTTCCAACCGGAAGCCCGACCGTGTGAGTCTCTAACAATTTCATTCACAAAAGTGACCTTGCGTGGACATTTGTATCGTGACAGAAATTCTTTACAGAATCGAATTATCTCACGATCATCCGGCTTAACTCCACTTTCCGGAACTACAAGCGCCTCTATGACCTGGCCCCGCATTAAATCAGCCATACCAACGAGCGCTACATTCGCCACATGTGGATGTCTTATGAGGATCTCCTCAACTTCCTGACAGTACACATTGAAACCCGAAGTGATTATCAAATCTTTTTTCAGACCGGTTAAAGTCAGGTAACCTTGTTCATCAAGAAAACCAATATCCCCTGTATATAACCAACCATTTCGGATAACCGTTTTTGTTTCGTTTGGTTTTCCAAAATAACCCAACATCACACTGGGGCCTTGCACTACCACTTCCCCTTCAACACCCACAGGGAGAGGTTGTCCTCCATCATCGTGAATCCCTATTGTTACCCTCGGGATAGGCAAACCGACTGTTCGAGGTTTGTTGGGAACATGAATATTGTTCCAGGAAACAACCGGAGAAGCTTCTGTCAAACCATAACCATGATAGATGTCGATTTTGTATTTCTCACAGAACCTTTCGTAAATTTCCATTGAGAGAGGAGCGCCACCGCTAATCGCTATATCCAGGCTGGAAAGGTCAAGGTCTTTGCATGACGGATGATATGTCAGCCCGTAAAACACCATTGGGACCAGTCCCGAGAAGTTTATTCGCGCTTCCTTGAGCCAGGGAATCAAACGTGGAAAATCAACCTTTTCCACTAAATATACGGTTGCGCCTGCCTTTATCGTGGACAAGAGATTTACCGAAGTCCCAAAAGCGTGAAACAGAGGAATCAGAGCTAAGCTGTGAGTTTCCGGGCCACGACCGCAAACATCAACTAAGAGGTCTGAATTCGAGTCAAGGTTCCGGTGACTCAATGTCGCTCCCAGAGCCCTTCCAAGCAAGCCGGCTGTAAATATAATAACGGCGGGGTCGTTTTCGTCGAGATCAACAGCTTCGAAATCATCTGAAAAATCTCGTTGAATCTCCTCAAAGCTTATGGCGCCGTCTTGCGGTTCAATTGAAATTACAGTTCTTAGGTAATCAGCGTGTTCTAGAACCTTAGCTATCTTTGCGGATTGGTCGGCGCCGCTTATTATCGCGACAGGTTTACAATCTCCGAGGTAGTGGCTCAATTCGTATGACGTGGAGAGAGGGTTCAAGGTCACGCATATGGCCCCAATACGTATGGTGGCAAAATAGGAAATCACAAATTCAGGCCGGTTACTCATAAGGGTCACTACTCGATCCCCCTGTTTGACCCCAGCTTTAATCAACGCGTTTGATAGTCTGTTGATGCCTTTGAGAAGCTCGGCATAAGAGACTTTCTTGTTCTCAAACACCAACGCCGTGTGATCCGGCATGTCACTAGCAGCTCTGTCAACCATCAGACTCAGATTCATAAGGACTCCGGGCAAAAAGTATTTGAAAGGCGGAATAAGAAACTGGAATTGCAAGAAATTAACATTTGCAGTTCATTTTATCAACCACTGGCTTAAATAAAATGCTTCGGACCTTGAACATTTGCGGTGACATTT
>JAPLJJ010000274.1 GCA_026388665.1 Deltaproteobacteria bacterium | reverse complement strand
GGTTGAAGGCGAATTGGCATTTTGATCTTTCTCCGTGTCTGGGATACACTCTCTATAGCACATGGACACCCAAACTGCTCACTCATAACGGTGGAAAATCAACCAATTTTTAGAGGCTCCCATAAGTTTATAGACTAAACAGTGAAAATTCTCATGTTGGAACTTTGTTTCCAAGTAACCGAAGAAGAATTCCGAAGATCCGTTGAGATGGCCAGAACCACCGGGCTTATCGTGACAAGTGACGTTGTTTCCCGCCGAGGGTTGCGTATCGTACTCTCCAGGCCCGTTTGACGTCAATTGGACAAACTCGACCGGATCTTAACACTTCATCAGGAAGATTGGTTTGTCTTCTGGTTTGGCGTACGTATGTTTGTAGTATGGCCTCTGAGCCTGTGATGGGTAATTTTTGTCCATGTTTTTGAGTTGGGATGGGCTCAGAGGCTGTCTCGGGTGTCTCGAAAGATCAGTCCGCATAATTCATCGGCTCAAAAAAAGAAAAACCCTAGCGGGGGGATGCCAGGGCCAAGGGTTCACTCTTTTGGCGGTCACAGTGTGAGCGACGTAACTATCAGCCACGTTGACTCATTCCAAGGTATATTTTTTAGAATATTTTGCCAAACAAGAGCAAAAAAGAGCCGACCATAAAATCGCGGCTATAACTTGAGAATCATCAAGATCCGGAATCACTTTATCGATTCTTTAAGGGCCTTTGCTGCTCTAAACTTAGGCGCTCTGGTCTCTTTGATCATGATTTTTTCTTTGGTGCGGGGGTTCAAGCCGGATCGCGCCTTTCTAACAGTGATGGAGAATTTGCCGAAGCCAGGGACAGAGATTTCTTGGCCCGCCGCCAACACGTCGGCAATGGCCGAAAAAACCAATTCAATGGATTCTGAAGCGAGTTTTTTGGTTATCTTGCCTTTCTCCGCAAGTTTATCCACCAATTCAGCCTTTGTCATGTTCATGCCTCCCTCGAAATAATCATAATTTTTCGTCAGCACAATGATTGCGGGTTCTATATGCCGCGGCGAGGCGAGTGTCAAGAGAACATTGCGGGAACAATGCTGTTGCGGCGAATTCTTAGTCAGACCTCAAACTGAGGCTCATACACAAAAAAAGCTAAACCCATCATTGTGGCAGCGGGTAAAGCAGAATACGATGAAAAGAAGTGAAGAAAGATTTGAAGAATGAGAAGCTCCTAATAATGAATGCGAGAATTCCCTCAAAGAAGTGAAATTGTAGTCCTCCCGCAGTGAGCAACGTCATCCGGTAATATAAGGGAGGTGAATTTTCAGCGCAGTTGACGATGGGGTATTGAGTTACGTGACCTGGGAAATTAAACTGATATTGAAAAACTTTTCACGAAGCATATTATGGACATGCGGTTTGAAATTATGGATTACATGCGAGTGTCCAAGAAGTTTAGAGCATTGCTTCTTCTGAAGGCGTCAATAAAATAGGGAGATTTATTGTGCAGAAGAGAAGAGATTTCTTCAAATTGATCACCAAATGGATCTTTGGGTTGGGTGTCCTCTTGAGTCCCCTAGCCTTTTTTGTGAAAAAATCCAATTCCCAGGGTGAAAGAAAACTGATTCCAAAAGACATTGAATGGACGGACTTGCGAAACTGGAATCCAAAAGATCTAGACGCGAGCAACCTCAAGATAACTCCTCTCAACAATTTCGGAACGATGGGGTTGGAAGACTACAGCGCTAATTTGAGCGAGTGGCGATTCGTTGTGGATGGGCATGTGGAAAGGGTCCTCAATTTTACGTACGAGGACCTGTTGTCCTTGGATTCTATTGAGAAGCCTGTTCTCATGATTTGTCCGGGTTTTTTCGTCAATCATGGGCTCTGGAAAGGAATCTCTATTGAAAAACTTTTGAGGTTGGCGCTGCCTAAAATGGGTGTGACCCATGTGACCTTTAGAGGACCGGAGGGAAATTATGAGAAAGTGATGCGTGTGCCACTTGAAGAGGCTATAGCCGAAAAAGTCTTCGTGGCGTATCAGGTAAATGGTGAGAGGCTCCCTCAAAAGCACGGTTTCCCTCTTCGGCTCGTGGCGGAAGGGTACTATGGTTATGACTGGGTGAAATACGTCTACAAGATGACTGCGGAGGTTATTGAAACCTGAAGTTGAAGGATCGCTGTTCGGACAAAACTGTGCAGTCCTTCAATTGAGTGCGATAAACTCCCAATGAATCCTAAATTATCCTAGCTCCCCCAGTTGAGTGACCATCCATGAATCTCAGTTCCAAGACCGGCGGGAGCGGTTACTCGAATCCTAATCGGGCCGGACAATGCGTTGATGTCGATTATCGATGCTGAGTAGTGTTCAACTTGAGAAGTGAAGTTCGCTGTTCTGGTAAGCCCGGAAAGTTCGATCCACTCAGGGGGACCATCCCCAAGATTTACAAATAGCTTCACGTTGTCGTTCATGTTTTTCAAAAGTATGGAGCCATCAGCTCTGTTGATCGTCGAACTCGCTTCGTAGGCTAGGCTAATCAGATCAAGATCACGCCCATCGATATCATAGGTTATGGTCAAGCTCTCCAAGAAAGGGACATCTTGATTTGCGTCGGCCAGCATTCCTACTGCTATGGCGAGTTCTCCCGCAACGGAAACCTCTGACCATGCTTCATTGATTGCCGCAAGAACTTGGCTATCCATTTGATTCGCGTCTATTTCAAGAGCCTGCTTCAGAGTTGAACATCTCGTGTTCAAATCCGAGTCAATCCATATTCCTGTCTCGTCAAGATATTGCCAATTGTCTGAGTTGAGGCGAGCTACGCTCTTCCAATCCGAGCCATCCCGGATTTTCCAGTTCTCAGAATCGGCGCCTTTGTTGAAAGATAACGCATAGAAGATTTTTGTAGATCCCGGCGTTGAGAAACTCGGCAATATGTCAGTAATTGTAGACCATTCGGAGGTGAAGATCCCTGAAATACAGACCACCTCAAGTGTTGTTGGGACATCGTATGAAGCTTCTACCAGTTTTAATTGGCTCAAACTGGTCAGACCTGCGCCCCAAGATGCAGTTATCTCCAGTTTGTAATAGCGATATACGACCGCATTTTCAAAAGTCAGATAAGCGCTCCACGTGTTTGACGGCAGTTGAACAAAATCTTGACGTGAGTCAAGCGTAATCCAACTAATGTCATCGTTAGACCCCAACAACCTGAAATTCTTCGGGGCTGCGACATAAGTCGGGTCAGAGGAATTGCGAGACATTAGCCGATACTTATTGATAACTTTACCCACACCGGCGCCGAGATCTATTTTTAGCCATTGCGAGTTAACCTCACTGGCTGTGGAAGATGAGATCCAACATTGCTGAGGGTCTGTGGAATGTGCTTCATTTTGATCGAAAACTCTCCAGGCCGGACAATCCGGCGAACTGTATTGGCTCGACGCTGATACGCTCGCAGGCTCAGGCGCTGAACTGGAAGTCATCGCGGAGGTGGCGTAATCGGTCTCCTGATTTGACTCACCGTCTGAAATGATGGTTTTATTTACACGGAGTCCTTCATCATTAACTGATAGCCCATTCACATCGGACTGTTCTATGTTTGATGTTTCGTTAATTTCAATTAATTGCGTCAACCCGATCCGGCCTGCAACATCGCAATAATACTTACCTGTGAGGTCGTAATGACCGATTGATAGGGTTTCATCAACGCCTTCCTGATCCTGAAACGTGTCTACAAATCCGTTGACAATATTTTGAACCGGCAGGTTATGAAGTGATAACTGGTTCATGAAAAGCAACTGGATATTTTTCCTGTTGATCTCTACATCATCCGCCAGGGGATTAGCCGGTTCAGCCGGATCATATGATGCGCCTGCGATAAAAGTCATGTTCCCTCCCTATAAACTGGGATGTTTCAGTGAGTAATGACATGAATTGGAGATTTATTGGGGAATCGTTATATTACAATTGTATCGTGCGG
>JAPLJJ010000022.1 GCA_026388665.1 Deltaproteobacteria bacterium | reverse complement strand
GTTGCATTCGGGTGAAAGATCAGAACGTCATCAGGGTTTTTCGCCTGAACCTTCATTGTCCCGGGGAAATCTAATGAAAAGCGTCCCAGTGGATCCTTATAGAGAATAAAAGCATTCGATGTGGCAAGGACATTGCTCGACACAAGAAGCAAAATGGCGAGTAATAGCAACGGCGGAATCGAGCAGGAAGCTTTTTTGAACATAGGTTTTTCTGTTTTATTGATCAGGTCGAAGATTTTTAGTTCCGGAAGTTCACCTGATCTCCGTAAAGGTTAATTCCTGTTATCCTTGGGCCTTAAGTTCCTGAGTCCTTGATCCAAGGCCCCTATTATCTTGATGATGACTTTTTCAAACGCCCTGGAAACCCTATCCTGAAACCAGATACCAGCTTGTGTTTCGTAAAATTCGGTCAGCGATACTAACTCTGAGTCATTCAACGATTTATATGTATTCGCGAAACAGGTTAGGGCCATCTGACGAAGCGAATCGGAATCTCTCCCCAATGAATTTTCCACTGACTCCAACTTCGCCTCACGTGTGTCTTCAGATTTGGGTTGTTCACTCCAACCAGTTGACCCTATTAAGCGTACGATAAGCTTTCGGTACATCAGGTTAGTCTGATATATCCGTAGGCTGTCAATCAAACGTTCTAATATTCTTGTTCTATCGTCATCAATGGCCGTCGCGAATTTTCTCCCTTCACGAACAACCCTGATAGAGTAAGTCGATAACGCGTCATTCTGGATCCTGCCAACCTTCCTGCCCAAATTAGACTCATAGAATTTGATGACCTGATTCAGTTTATCGTTATCAATATTTTCAGACAAAGTTTCTTCAAATATTTCAATCAAATTTTCAGGACTGATTTCATCCTTCATGCGCGTGTTGAAGTCAGAGCGGCTTCGGTTATCTAAAAAGAGATCCGCAGGTATAGTCATAAGAAAGGCGGTCGGCATATTCTGGAGTTGTCCGCGAAGACCGGATATTCGTATCACCTTGGTTATGAGAGGATCCTGAGCTTGTGCGCTCGTAAATTGAACCAGGGTCAAAACGGCGGCGATGACTACAATGATAACCGTCAGTCGTGAGGATATATTAGGTCGCATAAGCGCTGACAGACATCCTAGAGATTGTGAAATTCAGAGGGGATTTCGCGCAATTGACCGTCATCGCCTACCGCAACCAATGTGACTGTTGCCGTGACAAGGTAATCTCGATGTTGTCCTTTTCTGATAATAATCTGTTTAACAACTATCCTAAATGTTGTGGTTTTTTCTATCCAGGTCCTGATTGTCAAGATGTCTCCCAATTTGGCGGGAGCATGGTACGCGATTTCTATTTTGTGGACCATGAAGAGATAGCCGCGGTTGTGATAGTCAACGATATTAGTCCCGAGTCTATCCGCAACATATTCTGAACGGGCGCGCTCCAGAAATTTCAGATAATTGGCGTGGTATACCACGCTCATGCAATCAGTGTCTTCGTAATAGACAGAGCATTCGAAAAGGCGTTCCCTTGGATTGGCGCTAGGGAACAATGCTTGATTTACCAAATTCTCTCCCTGGTTATCGTAACGCCACAGCGTTTGAAGTAATATTGTATATAAGCGCTACAGAAATTTCCGGCGCGCTAATCCAATTCTATCATAGATTGGCTCAGCTTCACATCGCTCACGTTTTCTACTGCTGCGGACCAACATTAGGGCAGGAAGATCTTTTGGACGTGGGGCTGACACCTATCCTGGTCAGTTCCACAAGTGGTGAGTCCAATCTCTTTATGGAAGAATGAAAGGTCCTTAAGAATTTCCACCATCTTATCAATGGACGGATATTTTCCGGGATCTTGTGGAGTTGCTTCCGCCAGTTTTTTATGATCGCGCGGTTCGGGAGAGGCGGCGCTTCAATGCCATCAGACACTACCCGAATAACTCCAAAAGCTGATCCTATCAACGAGGCTCCAATCGCTATTGCATGGCTTTCCATGTCAACCGCATGGGCCCCATAGGTCTGGTGGAGTTTTTCTCTATCCGACCTCGCAAAAACTGGTTTACCCGCAGTGACAATCGGCGCCACCCGATAATTAAAACCAGCTTTGGAACAAGCTTGTATCAAAGCATCCACAATAGATTGATCACATTTTTGACGGACGTTGGGATTGTCTTGAAGAATTGTCTCGCTAGCTATTAAAAGATCACCGGGTTTGAGATCGTGAACCAGTGCGCCGCAGGTCCCCACGCTTAACATTGAGTCGGGGGATCCCACCACACTTCGGCTCGCAGCTAAAGCCTTATCAAAACCAATGCCGGAGCGAACCACGAGGAGTTTCTTCCCTTCAAAAAACACCTCACGATGGGTGGATTGCTCAACCTTCCAACGGCGCCTAGTTTCAACTCGCTTGAGGAAGGGGTAGGCTTCCACTCCCATGGCAAAGACAAAACAGAATGTATATTTTTCTTTGTTCATTTCAGGGGTCGAAGTATAAGTTAAACAATCATAAAAGGTAACGGGCTTGAATGTCTAGTAATAAGCTTGACTCGATTGATAAGGGAATCCTTACAGCGCTTCAGGGTGACCTTGACGGGACACCGGAGCCTTATGCCGCGATTTCCGAAAATCTTG
>JAPLJJ010000258.1 GCA_026388665.1 Deltaproteobacteria bacterium | reverse complement strand
TCATCAAGCAAAACGGCATGAGACAACTTTTCGAATCATTTCGAAGAGTTTGGGGACATCCACCGGTTTTTCTAGAATTCCGTCGACTCCAGATTCAGCTATGTTGTCATCCCCCAAAGACTGCCCTCCCCATCCGGTCAAGAGGAGGAATGGCGTCTTAGAAATTTGCTTTTCCTGACAAATGGTTTTTACCATTCGACCCACTTCCCAACCGCTCATTTCCGGCATCCCCAAATCGCAGATTACCAGGTCGACTTCATTTTCTCGAAATAGATCCAGCGCTTGTTTACCGGACTCTGCCGTCAGAACAGTTTGATTATGGCCGGTGAGCAGATCGTGAAGGAGCGTCACCAGAGGAGCTGTGTCATCGATGACAAGTATTTTAAGGTTCAAGTCAAGAATCGTTGACGGACAGGACGAAGGTCCCTCAGTACAAGCCTGGTCAAGGGGTAATTTGATTGTAAATGTAGTTCCTTCACCAACCGTGCTCATCACAGAAATTGTGCCTCCGTGGCTGCTCAAAATCCCATGACTCACAGCCAACCCCAACCCGGTTCCAGAAACCCCTTTAGTGCTCCAAAAGGGCTCAAACAATCTTTTCATGTTTTCGGAGGCTATTCCCACACCAGTATCTTGGATTTCCAGAACAACATCATCTCCGATAATTGAGGTCCTGATTCTCAGGTCTCCACCGCTAGGCATAGCCTCTGCAGCATTTTTGATTAGATTTACCAATACTTCGAATAGTTCGCTTTCTTTTCCCAGTACAAAACAGCCATCCCGAAGATCGAGTTTCATATCTATACGGATACCGTCTCTTTCAAGGTTGGTTTTCCACCAGGGCCGACTTATCTCCGAAACTTGTGTTATGAGTTGAGACAAATCGAACTGTTTACTATCCGAAAACGCTCCTTCGGCTCGGATTTTGGCAAAACTCTGGAGACGTTTCACTGTCTCTGAGCCAAATCTTGAAGAGTCTCGAACCTGCTCCAAATAATTCTTGATCCTGGAAGTGTTTCCGGATTCCAGATCCATTAGCGCCATTTCTACGCCCGCCATTATTACCTGGAGCACATTGTTGAAGTTATGGGCCACTCCCGAGGCAAGCTCTCCTATGGCTTTCAATCGCTCGCTACGGATGTTGAGATCAGCGGCTCTCTTGAGTTCGGTGATGTCGGTCAAGAAATTCAAGGTAGCAGGACAGCGTTCCCAATTGACTAGAACCGAGTTGATCTGTACCCAAAGTGTGGCGCCATCTTTTCGAACAATTCTAAAAGGGTAAACTTTAGGGGCCGATTCTTCTGTTAGTCCTTTCATGTTTTGTTCAAACACCAAATCTTGATCATCAGGGTGAATAAAGTGTGTAAATGGCAGTGATGATAATTCTTCTGACGAATAGCCGGTCAGTTCTGAGGTTCTGGGATTTGAGAATTTGATACTACCATCCTGAACTATGAAAATTGTTTCCTGAGCGTTTTCAAACAGGGACCGGTATTTTATCGCCGATTCTTCCAAGTTCTTGTAAAGTAATGCATTCTCAATAGATATGGCCGCTTGCGCCGACAGGACCCCCATGACTTCGACTCGTTCGGGCGTGAATGCGCCTGTAGTCTGATTGTTCTCCATGTACAGGATTCCGGACAGTTGACCACTGCGCATTATTGGGAGACAAAAAACAGACCTGGGACGCTTTCTGACCATATAATCATCATTAACAAATGCGTTTCCCCTCCCAGCATCGTCTAAAATAACGGGTTCTTTTGTTCTGGCGACATAGTTAACAACCGCCAAGGACAATTCTTGGCTGTCTTCAACTCGAACAGAACCCAGTTCAAATTCTTCTCCCATCACTATACTGGTCCTGGCTTCTACAAAGAGATCATTGTTCTTTGTCAGAATCAGGACACCGTTTTCGGCCCCAGCAGTTTCAATCAGTAAGCTCATAAGCTTCTTGAGTAAATCATTCAGGACGATCTCACCCGATAAAGCTTGCGAAGCCTTCAGCACAGCGGCCACGTCGAGTATTCCTTCCGGCGCGCTTGTAGGAGACTCAGGGTAAACAGCAGAAATTTGGGACCTGCTCTCCTGCGATGAAGACTTCTTGACAAGCAGATGAGGATAAACTTCGTCTAAATGTCTGACTTTGGCGAGAGCACCCCACATCAAGTAGCAATATCTAGCCTCTTGCATATAAGCCCGTGCGCTAATTGTTTTATCTGTGGATGTGTAGAAAATGGCGGCCTTTTCTAAAGCCAAGGCTTCTTCGTTCAAGTATTCGTTTTCTCTAGCGAGTTTGATAGCCATATCATAATGATCTGCCGCCTCATGATAACGGCGCAAAACTCTCTCTCGCTCAGCCTCAACCAGGTGGAACTTGTGAAGATAATTCATTGGAGCAGCACGACTCCACTTTTCAAGTATCTTCTGATTTTCAGTTACTTTTTTGAGGATTGAATTTTGTAGTTTTGCATCCGAGTCACTAAAGAGGCCAAGTCGAGCCAGAGAGCCGTAAAAAGCTGCCAGAGGAACGAGAACAGTTCCCTGCGCCCCGTCCAAGTAATTCTCAACTACAGACGAATTTTCGACCGCCTCTGAGTAATTGTGAAAAAGGTAGCAAAGAATTAGTTTATGTACAAATGTAGCGAGAATAATAGCCCGTTCGTTTAGCTCGAACATGGGAGGCAACATATCTCTTTCGTTATAAGCTTTCCCGATCAGGAGACAGTTATTTTCGCAATGCCCCATCAAATTGAGGACCCCTTGGTGATAGATCTGGGCTAGACACTTTGTTGTCTCCTGCTTTAGTTTTCCAATTGCACTGGTGTAAAGGGCGAGTTCTTTTTCGAGTCCGTGTAGTTCTTTGCCGGCCGCATACCCTTGAGTACAATAAAACGCTCCAGAGAGAGCAGCATATTCCAAATCTCCAACTTGTAAGCCAATCTGATAGCCATCCCGCAAAGGCGCCAATCCAACCCGAAGCGGCTCACGCCAGATTCGTATGAACGAATTTACGACAAAGTTTATCCTGACCTGGTCCTCCTTAAGATTTACCCTCTTTACCGACTCTAAAGCCAAATTTCCTAGTTTACATCCTGAATCCACATCTCCAATTATCGCGCAGAGAATCATTCCGTAGGCGGAAAAGGCTAAGGCCGATTGACGAGCAATGCCGTATTTGATTGATAGCCGGACCATTTTGAACACAATCATGGGAAAAAGATTCGGTACAACGGTATATGTTGCGGAGAGCACGCTGGCCATAATCCTCATTGCGGCGAACTTCTTCGCATCTGCCATTTCCGGGAGATTTACCAATGTTTCCAAACCACGATTGGCCAAAGCCAATTTCGTCTTCATGAAATCGGCGAACACCTTTAATTTGCCCGGGTCCTCAGGAAATTTTTCTCCGAGAAGGGCTAAAATCGGCAAGGCTGTGCGTACGGCCTCAACCCTATTGTTAAGTGCTATACATGCCTGAATTTTCATTTCGTAAACTTTGACCTTGTCCAACAAACGCGTTGCCTGTTCAATAACAACAGAAGCGAATCTCTCCATTTCATCAAACTTGGTAGTCAGGTAAGCTGATTCAACCGCCTCAAGAAAAAGTGTCAACGTGAGTTCGTAATGGTCTTGCCAACTATCTTCTCCGAGTAAATTCAAACCCGTTTTGAAATGTGTGAATGCGGATTCATATGCGGCGGACGCCTTTGCTTTCTTGCCTGCTCGAAGGTTCATTTCGGCAAGCTCGACCCTCTCTTTGTCGTTCGAAATAAGACCTGGAGCCAGATTAAGCTGGTTGACTATTTCAAATATCTCATCATCAAGATGATCCGCTGGAGTGTTATCCAGTATGATCTGCCCCAACCTCCGGTGAATTCCGGACCTCTCATTTTCTGGAATTAATGAGTACGCTGCGTTCTGTATCCGATCATGGGCAAACTTATAATCAATTTTCTTTGTGTTAGCCGTGTCTAGAACTTCCAGTTCGATCCATTTGTAACCGGCTCCAACCGGAAATATCAGCCCTTCAGAGACTGCAACGTTGAGTGCGACCACAACGTTTCTTGGGGAATCAGAGAACGACCAGGCCAGCGTATTAACCCCAAACTGATTTCCGATGCATGCCGCGTCTTTCAACAAATCACGAGTAATTGCCGGCAATCTTTGAATCTTGTTTGCCATCAGATCCACCACATTGTCGGTGATCTCGCGTCGTTGAATTTGCTCCATCGCCCATAGCCATCCCCCAAATGCGCTATCGAACTCAAGAAGCCCTTCGTCATGGAGCGATTTTAAGAACTCTTTCAGGAAGAAAGGATTACCCGCCGTCTTCTGGTGAACCAGCTCTGCTAACTGAATCACTTTCAGTTTATCCCTGTGAATGGTGTCAGAGATCAATTCAACAACATGTTCAAGCTGAAGAGGTCCCAAATGCAGAATGTTAATGCGGATGTTCTCTTTGCGAAGAGCTTCCAAAGTCATCATTAAAGGGTGAGATGCGTCCACCTCTTCATCTCGATACGAAACAATGACTAAAAGGTATTTTGTTTCAGGGTCCGTCATCATGAGTTCCAATAGCTTGAGTGAAGACGAATCCGCCCACTGAACATCATCCAAAAAGACAACCAGTGGTTGCTCCGGACGACAAAAAACTCGTATGAAACTCTGGAACACTAGGTGGAAACGGTTTTGGGCCTCAAGTGGCTCAAGTTCGGGAACGGAAGGCTGAGGGCCGAGGATAAGTTCGATTTCCGGTATCAGATCCATTATGACCTTGCAGTTGGATCCCAAGGCGTCCAACAGCTTGGATTTCCAGGCGATTAGGTTATTCTCGCTCTCGCTCAATATCTGGTTAACAAGTTCTCGAAAAGGCGCCACAACAGCCCCATGAAGAACATTGCCATGAAGCTGGTCAAATTTTCCCGTCAGGAAATACCCACGTTGCTTAGTGATAGGTTTGTAAAGCTGCCTCACTAATGAGGTCTTTCCGATACCTCCCTGACCGGAAACTACCGCGATCTCTTTATTACCGGCAGCAACTCGATCAAACGCCGCAATTAGACCCTGTTTTTCATCATCTCGGCCATAAAGATGAGGTGTGATTACGAATTTCTCAGGAATGTCGGAACGGGCAAGTTGAAAAGCCTTTGCTGTCTTATTGGACCGGACCTGACTTAGGCATAATTCCAGGTCCGCCTTAACTCCAAAAGCGCTTTGATATCGATCCTCCGCGTTCTTGGCCATAAGTTTTAGGATGATGTCAGAGATACCTTCGTGAATCTCGTGATTGATTTCGTGCGGAGGCGTCGGTTTCCTGGCAATATGGCAGTGAACCAATTCCAGCGGGTCTGTTGTCTCGAACGGGAGTCTTCCTGTGAACAATTCGTAAACTGTTGCCCCGAGTGAATAGTAATCGCTTCGATAATCTATAGGGCGATTCATTCTCCCGGTTTGCTCCGGAGACATATACGCCAGGGTGCCCTCGAGGATACTAGGGTTCACCAACATTGCGTTTTCCTGGGCTAGATCCGTCGCAATCCCGAAATCAATGATCTTCAACTGATGGGTAGCGGTATTTACGACAATGTTTGAAGGGTTGATATCCTTGTGAATCACGTTCGCCGCATGAATCTCCCCCAGACTGACGCAGATTTGAATCGCAATCAATAAGGATTCTTCTAAACTAAATTTCTGGGAATTCATCAATAAATTGAGTGATTCTGCGCCAAAATCTTCAAGAGTGATTACCAGACCATTATGATTTTTCTCAATTCCATAAACCTGGATCACATTCGACAATTTTTCCAAGGCCCTAGTAATTCGATATTCCTGCTTATACTTAACGATGTGTTCAGGCGTTGGATAATCTTGTTTGAGCATTTTCAGAATGACTGGTAATTCTTCCGCGCCTCGAACTGCTCGATAAACTGTCGAAGTATTACTTTCATAGATCTTGCTTATAATCCGGCAGTCTGAGACGTTGCTCACTGAAGCTCTCCTTGCGGAAATGCCATTCTGCATCTATCTAATACAAATTCTTGAGCATCCATTAGTAACGGTATTACACAGCTATAACACTAAAGAGGATATCCAAGGATACGCAATATCGAACCATATATATCTTACGTAAATTTCTTTCTAAAACAAGAATCTTATTGGGAAGGCGCAACATCAAAACAAATAGTGACAGATGGAAAAGAGGATCAATTCCATCGATGACTTTTAGTATCAATAAGCTCATGGGCTTTGTGAGCGTGAAGATTAGTAAGAGGAGCGTGACAATAAAATGACCCTATTTATGGAAACTTTAGCTGTAAGCTTGATTGGTCTATTGCTTGTGGGCGCAATAGCTAACGCCAAGCAGCCATACGAGAAAGCGACCTTTGCAGGAGGATGTTTCTGGTGCGTGCAGCCACCCTTTGAGAAACTGGAAGGCGTTGTAGAAGTGGTGACCGGCTATTCAGGCGGTACGGGCCGGAACCCGACTTATGAGGATTACGCACAAAAGGGCCACATCGAAGTCATACAGATAACGTATGATGCTTCTAAAATAGCTTATTCAAAACTCCTGGATGTTTTCTGGAGACAAATAGATCCTACTGATCAAGGTGGACAATTTGTTGACAGGGGACGACAATACCGTTCAGCAATCTTTTTTCATAACGAAGACCAGAAACAGCTAGCCGAAAAATCGAAACAGGACCTTGAAAGATCCGGCAGATACAACAAACCCGTTGTTACTGAAATCATTAAAGCTTCAGAATTCTTCAGAGCTGAAGAATATCATCAGGATTACCACAAAAAGAACCCGATTCGATACAAGATTTACAGGTTCCATGCGGGCCGTGACCAATATTTGGAAAAAGTATGGGGCACAGACAAGGATAAAGAAAATCTTGGGGGGAATAACCAGGAATCCAAGAAATTGAGCAACGAAGTACTGAGAAAGAGATTAACGCCATTGCAGTTTAAAGTGACACAGGAAAACGGCACTGAACCGGCGTTCCAAAATGAATATTGGGATAACAAGAAACAAGGTATTTATGTGGACATCGTTTCAGGAGAACCTCTTTTCAGCTCGTTGGATAAATTTGATTCGGGCACGGGCTGGCCAAGCTTTACGAGGCCGTTGGAACCTTCGAACATACTGGAAAAAGAGGATAGGAGCTTTTTCACGACACGCACTGAGGTAAGGAGCGGGAACGCTGATTCTCACCTCGGACATGTATTTAACGACGGGCCCAAGCCGACCGGCCTTCTTTACTGCATGAATTCCTCTGCGCTGCGTTTCATCCCGAAAGAGAACCTGGAAAAGGAAGGTTATGGGCAATACACAAAGATTTTCGAGAAATGAGCCTTATTGCTCGTTTATGCCGAGCTTGGCCATGTGGCGAGCCAGAGAGTAACGGGAAATACCCAGCAGACTTGCAGCTTCTCGTTTTTTACCTGCGGCGCGCTGAAGAGCGTCTTCTATCAGGAGTCGCTCCGTTTCTCCAATAACATCATAGAGAGACCGACCTGGAGTAATACTCGGCTTTTCCCACGCCCATAATGGTCCACCCAATCCTAAGTGGCTGACACGAATGATATTCCCTTGTGATATGATTAATGCGCGTTCGAGAACATTTCTGAGTTCTCTGACATTGCCAGGCCAATTGTAGCCGCACAGAGCTTTTACAGCATCTGGATGTATTTCCGGAAAAGGGTGAATATGTAACTTTTCGCAGAGCGACTTAAGAAGTTGATTGGCAATAGTCGGCACATCTTCCTGGCGTTCACGGAGTGGTGGCACATCTATTACAAGCACGTTGAGACGATAGTAGAGGTCTTTTCTGAAACGACTTTCTTGAGCTTCTTTTTCCAGATCTCTGTTTGTAGCTGCTATGAGTCTGGTGCTTACAGTAACACTCTTTTCTCCCCCGACCCTTGTGAAAGACCGTGTATCCAAAAAAGTGAGTAACTTCGCTTGTAACACAGCGGGCAATTCGCCAATTTCATTCAAGAGGAGCGTTCCACCTTCAGCCAGTTCCAGCATTCCCCGTTTCCTACGAACTGCGTGTGTATA
Organism: Deltaproteobacteria bacterium; assembly: GCA_026388665.1. Lineage (GTDB taxonomy): Bacteria > Desulfobacterota > Desulfomonilia > Desulfomonilales > Desulfomonilaceae > CAJBEZ01. Next base: position 3,412 of record JAPLJJ010000258.1, on the reverse strand, counting down.
GGCTCCTACCTCATGCCCAAACAGTTCAGACTCTGCCAGTTCCGGCGGTATGGCGGCGCAATTGATTGTATAGAATGGGCCAATAGAGTTGTGGGAGTGTTCGTGGATATATTTGGCAAGGTAATCTTTCCCACTGCCTGTCTCGCCTGTTAAAAGGACAATGCTATTGTTTTCTAGAGCAAAGCTAGCCTTCGCGAGAACAGAGCGCATTGAGGCAGATGAGAATCCAATCATTTGGGGAGAACTATCAGTTTGCGGGAAAATTGGGTTGACCATTTCTCTCGCAATCCCACAAAGTCCAACAATCTCTCCGGATGAATCTCTAAGAGGAAACCTAATGACATTCAAAGCTATCTGTTGAGATTTATACGACATATTTTGTAGAGTCTCGATGGTTTGTCCTTGCAAAACTCTTAACTCAACTTCTTCCAGTTCGCTGGGGTACTCGTCCCCAAACACTTCCTGAGAGGTTTTTCCAATAATATCAGACCTCTCCATCTGAAGAAGCTCCGCTATAGGCGGATTAGCGTCGATGTGCCTAAGTTGTTTGTCCTTGATGAATATACAGTCTTGCGCAGCTTCGAATAGAGTCTTGAACTGACTCTCACTCTCATTAAACGCCTGTTCTGCCAGTTTTCGAGGCATCACATCTTCCATTACAGCCAGGCATCCTTCGACGTTTCCTTGTTCAGATAACTTGGGTGTAAGAATCGCTCTCATACAAATTTTCTTCCCCCATTTGCTCCTGTAAAAAATTTCCGTGTCAATCGGCCGGTTCTCAGTCATACAGGTTCTGAAAAGGCCTGAGATTCCCGCTTCTACCAGCGGGGGGAAGGTGAGCATGTTAATTGTCTTTGTAGCGTCTGCTCCAGGAGATCCCAGCATTTCTAAAACTGAACGATTAACTTCCAGAACTTCTCCTTCAAGGTTCACCAATGTTATGCCAATGGGGGTGCTGTCAAATAGTAAACGGTATTTCTCCTCTGATTCTCTTAATTTTGCAGTGCGCTCTGCTACTCGTGTCTCTAGGTCTTCTTTGGACTTGCGTAGTTCTTCCTCAGCCCGTCTTAGGTCGGTGTGATCGTTGCCAATAGATAGGACCTCCTTAACGTTGCCGTGTTCGTCAAATATCGGCTTGTTGGTCCAGGAAATCCAGACGCGTTCGCCGTTGCGGCGAATGTTCTCGTTCTGACTATTCACATAGCGGTCAGGATGAGCGCTGATGTCCCGAATCATCTGGACCATATCGTGACCAGCTTGGTCGGTTTCAGGAACGATGGTCCCAATTGCATTCCGGCCCAGGATCTCCTCTGCGCTATACCCGAAAAAGGTCTGACCGAACCTATTCAAAAAGGTGATCTTGCCTTCTCTGTCCCACCGCAAGATGATGCTGTTGGTGTGCTCAACGAGTTCCCGGTAATTCTCTTGAATCTTCCTCAGAGCGTTCAGGGCATGTTTTCGTTCGGTGATGTTATGTTGAGAGACCACGAGACGCATCTCTTTTAATTTATCAATTAACTGTTCCCTGGTCTTGTCCCGGTCTTGCATGGAGGGCTCTCTCCCTTAGTAAGGCGCAGACTTGTCCGAAATTGGAATCACATAATTAAATTACTATTAACACATGATATTAAATATAAGTCACAACAGAATACTGCGGAAGATGAAAAAGGAAGGATTATTTAGTCACACCAACAAATTAGGAGATTGCTGGGGAGATTCTAATGAGGTCCGGCTGTGCCCGATCAATAGTTGTCCAGGATCTCACGAACCGCATTGAGCAAGTCCGTCATGTCGTAAGGCTTCTTGACGAGACCCTTTGCGCTGAAGGCTCGTTTTCGGAATAACCACTGGCTATGAGGACCTTGGCTTGGGGGTCGACCCGGAGTATCTCCCCCAAACATTGCCTGCCGTCCATTTCCGGCATTATTAAGTCAAGTATCACCAGTGAAATCCTCGCACTCTGATTCTTGTAAATGGCCAGGGCCTCTTTCCCGTTACCAGCCAAGATGACTTCGTATCCGAAGCTTTCAAGAAGTGACCCGCACAACTCGCTGATAACTGCATCGTCTTCGACCAGAAGGATAGTCTCTGTTCCGCCCGGTATCTCAGTTTCAAACTTAGGAGTTTCGGAAAGCTTTTCAGTCTGAATCGCCGGGAAGTAAATCTTGAATGTGGTTCCATGCCCCGGTTCGCTGTAACACATTATGTGGCCATCATGCTGCTTGACGATACCATAGACGGTCGCAAGACCTAGTCCAGTCCCTTTTCCCACTTCCTTCGTGCTGAAGAACGGCTCGAAGATGTGAGTGAGTGTTTCCTTGTCCATCCCCTGACCGGTATCCGAAACCGTAAGCAGGGCATGACTCCCGGGTTTTACTTCGAGATGATTGTTACAATATTCCTCCTCCAGTTGAACGTTTGCCGTTTCAAAGGTCAATGCTCCTCCATCCGGCATCGCATCCCTTGCGTTCACCCCGAGATTCATTAGAATTTGTCCTATCTGAGATGGGTCGGCCTGGATTGATTCCAGGTTCCCACTTAGACTGATCTTCTACAGTTGAGCTGGTTTTTTACGGGTGTTTCGGGGTTAAGTCATTGAGAATACGGTGACAGGTTTTGAGGAGAGCTAGAAACATGGTGCCACTGTGATGTGTTTTAGTTATTTACTTATTAGTGATTCAGGATAATCATGGTGTCTAGGAGGAAGCGCCATGTTTTTCCGCCAAAAAAAGTCAGGAGACAGAACCTACTTGCAGATAGTTGAGAACCGCTGGGAAGGAGGCGGGTCCAAACAACGCGTTGTTTGCACCCTAGGGCGTTTAGATGAGCTAAAAGCCACTGGTCAGCTTGAACGACTGCTTGCCTCCGGCGCCAAATTCTCCGAGTCGATGATGGTCATCGACGCTCATAGTCGTGGTGAATCCCCAGTTTCTGCGATTCGTCGCATCGGTCCTAGTATGATTTTTGAGCGATTATGGAGGGAGACTGGTTTGCAGGCGGTAATAGGATCTCTGGTGGCGGATCGTAAGTTTGATTTTCCTGTTGAAAGAGCGGTTTTCGTCACCACTCTCAACCGATTATTCAGCTCTGGCTCTGATCGTTTCTGCGCTAAATGGATGGCGGACTACGGTGTCAAGGGTACCGAAGAGTTGGATCTGCATCACTTGTATCGCGCAATGGCTTGGTTGGGAGAAGAACTGTCAGACCAGGAAGATAGGACATTTGCGCCACGATGTACTAAGGACCTTGTTGAAGAAGAGTTGTTTTTTGCTTCACGAGATCTGTTTTCATCACTAGGAGTCTGTCGGACTTAATCTGACCAGTCTCAATTTTTAGCGACGTGCATTTGTTCAACCTGCTGATAATATGGTATTTAGTAGCATTTATATCTTGCATTTCACATATGTTCCGG
>JAPLJJ010000172.1 GCA_026388665.1 Deltaproteobacteria bacterium | reverse complement strand
CTTATTATAATATGGGGAAACTAGCAGAGCAGCGTCGGCGCCTACCTTTTTCGCGTGTCTGGTGAGGCTTATAGCCTCGTCAGTGCAGTTCGATCCCGTGCCGGCTATGACCTTAAGTTGGCCCGATACCTCTTTCACTGTCATCTCCACAACTCTATTGTGTTCCTCGTGAGATAGTGTGGGCGACTCACCGGTAGTTCCACATGGGACAAATCCGCTGATTCCACCGTCAATACCAAAACGAATCAGCCCCTTGAAACCTTTTTCATTGACCTGACCATTTTTGAATGGCGTAACAATTGCCGTGAATGCTCCAGAAAACATCGCTCGCTCCTTTATTTCCCCTCAAGAATGTGACCAGGGATCGTTTCTCCTCTGATCAGGTCTTCATAAGTTTCTCTTTGCCGAATCAGGTAATAATTCGAACCATCGACCAGGACCTCGGCGCAACGGGGTCTGGAATTGTAATTGGATGACATTGAAAAGCCATACGCGCCGGCGCTCATTACAGCAAGCAGCTCCCCTGGGGCCGGTTCATCTATTTCCCTGCCTCTGGCGAGGAAATCACTGGATTCGCAAATCGGACCAACAATGTCCGCGACTATTCTAGAAGATTGCTCGTTACCTTTCTTAACCTTTATGATCGAGTGATAAGCCCTGTAAAGGCTCGGACGGATCAAGTCATTCATTGCAGCGTCTACAATCACAAAGCTCTTCTCTGGTCCGTGTTTATTGTATAATACTTGAGTAACCATGACGCCCGCATTACCTACGAGCACACGGCCGGGTTCCATAATCAAGGTAATATCCATATTCTCAACAAGGTCAAGCACAGCAGCGCCGTAATCGCCCGGCGCCGGGGGAGTTTCCTGATCGTAGGGGATCCCGAGTCCACCTCCGATATCTAAGTACTTGATGTCAACACCATCTTTCCTAAGGTTCCCCAAAAGTTTTCTAAGTATTGACACTGCTTCCAAAAATGGAGCGAGTTCCGTCAACTGACTTCCGATATGGCAATCCAAGCCAACCGAATCAAGTCCTGGTAGTTGTTTTGCCTGCAAATAAATCTCACGCGCTCGTTCAATTTGAATACCGAACTTGTTAGATTTCAGGCCTGTGGAAATGTACGGATGAGTTAATGGATCAACATCCGGATTCACGCGGAGAGCTATCCTCGCCTTTTTGCCAAGGGCCAACGCGCGTTGATTAAGGAGTTGAAGCTCTTCTTCCGATTCTACGTTAAACATTAGAATATCGGCCTTGAGCGCATAGTCCATTTCCAGAGGCTTCTTGCCCACACCCGAGTAAACGATCTTTGAGGGAGCGACCCCGGCACGCAAGGCCCTGAACAGTTCACCCCCGGAGACAATATCCACACCGCCGCCAAGGTTCGCGAAAGTCCTCAAAACAGCCAGGTTTGAACAAGCCTTCATCGAAAAGCAGATTAGGTGATCTACTGATGAAAAAGGCTCTTCTGATCTACTGATGAAAAAGGCTCTTCAAAAATTTTGAAATGCCTCTCCAAGGTACCGCGACTATAAATGAAAATGGGGGTTCCAAGATCCTCAACAATACGGCTCAGAGGAACCTGCTCACAAAAAAGTTCTCCGTCTCTATAGCTAAAATGGTGCATTTGCTTACCCGTGAATCAATAAGTATATCTTAGACCCTCGGACGCAGTTCTGGCGGATTCTTCCTCGGGTCGATTCTTCGGAAACGCGGTAATGGCGTACCGATAAACTCTGTCTCTGGTCACCTTACTATCGAGCAACCAGGGTGTGCGAACCGGTTCCTGGTTGATTTTTTCAAACGCTCGGCCGGATTCGGACCTGTAAACATTGTATAGGGTTTCCTCATTCTCTATCTTAACCGGGTTCCAGTAAACCCTTACCCCTTGCCGGGTCATTGCAACATTCACATTTTCAGGGGGGCTCCAGTAAACACTCGGCGCAACAGTATCGGACACGTTTGACGGCGCAGATTCAAATGGTGTGCCCCTGTTCGATTTCACAGATTTTACCGCGTAATAATATTTCTTATTCTTTTCGAAATCTTTGTCCACAAACCAGGGTTCGCGAAAAGGAGCTGTCCCTAGAGACTTTAATGTATTGATATCACTATTTTCTCCCCGAAAGACCTGATACCGATCTATTTTCTCGTCACTTGGAGCTGTCCACTCGAGCCTGACGTGCCCTTCTTCAGCCCTTGCCTTAAGGTTCGTCGGGGCAGGCGGAGGCGCTTCATAAAAAACATCCAGCCCATTACCAATGACGCTCTCACGGCCCCGGAGGTTATATGCGGTAACTGCGTATGAGTAAACCTTGCCGGGAGAAACACCCTTGTCCTCAAAAATGACAGCGCCATCTTTTATTGTTGCGTTGGAGGGAGACTGGAAATCTATGTTTGCATACAATTCACGCTTCTCCTGACAGTTGTCACAATCCTCGTCTGCGCCTCGTGATCCACGGTAAACCTTGAATCCTGACAAATCCTGCAATTGAGAACCGTCGGTATTAGAAAGAGGGACCGTCCAATTGAGTGTGATGCCTTTCGGGTAAGCCTGCGCGTTAACGACCTTGATTTCTGCGGGGATTCTTGCCGCAGTCGGTCGTGGGTTAGTTTTGTACCCACAAGAACAAAGGGAATTCAAAGCAACAAGAAAAATGGTTCCGAGGGCTATTCTCCTCAATCGTGTTTCGTTTTTCTTTTTGGTCGAGCTACACGAGGCGTACAACCATTTTCCTTTAGGAAATTCTCTCCCTCTTTCATCTGATGGATTACACTCTGTTTTCCTGTAGCGCCCACCTGACATCTCGATTCGACCATTTCTTCCGGGGTCGGGGGAATAAAACCGGTTTCAGCGGTGTCTCCTCGCACAACAGCCCCTACACGAGCGTGCGCTTCTCTAAAAGGGATGCCTTGCCGAGCCAGGGCGTCAGCCACGTCCGTCGCAGCTAGATACGGCGCCGAAGCCGCTTCCAGCATTTTCTCATGTTTAAACTCAATGCTTGTTATCAGGCCGGTCATAACTCCCAGAGCGGTAAGCGCCGTGTCAACCGAGTCAAAAACCGGCTCCTTATCCTCCTGAAGGTCCTTGTTATATGTTAGCGGGAGGCCTTTCAAAATAGTGAGCAGTGTCAATAGATCTCCGTATACACGCCCGGTTTTGGCCCTTATCAATTCACACGCGTCAGGATTCTTTTTTTGAGGCATGATGCTTGAACCGGAACAGAACGCGTCAGGAAGCTCAACAAAACCAAATTCCGACGATGACCATAGAATCAATTCTTCCGATAACCGGGATAGATGAGTCATCACTAGAGAGCAATTAAAGACGAACTCGACCGCAAAATCCCTGTCCGAAACTGCGTCCATGGAATTACGGCTTAATCGTGAGAAGTTCAAATAGTCAGCCACCTTTTGACGGTTAATCGAGAAGGTTGTTCCAGCAAGGGCGGCTGAACCCAATGGCATCTCGTCAATTCGCTTGTCAGCGTCTGTAAAGCGTTCCCAGTCCCGTTTAAACATCTGGAAATAGGCCATGAGATGATGAGAGAGCCTGACTGGTTGGGCCCTTTGCAAATGGGTATAACCAGGGAAGATGAAGTCAATATTTTGTTTTGCCGCATCCAGAAGAGACCGGTTCATTTCCAGAAGAGCAAT
>JAPLJJ010000001.1 GCA_026388665.1 Deltaproteobacteria bacterium | reverse complement strand
TCAACCGCTGGCATTCTGTGATCCATTGTCTAGTCCTCCTGATTGGGTAGGTCGGGCCGTGCCCGACATTCCGTAAGAACGGTGGGCACGGCCCCCCCCTACGCTCATTTGAGTATCCTCTCGATGTGTCATTTCGAACGTAGTGAGAAATCTTAATTACAGTAGGAGCGGCCTCCGTGCCGCTCATTAGATTTCTCGTCGCGTCGCTCCTCGAAATGACATATTTCTAACACCCTGGGTTTCATTACTACCGCCACGTCACCTTCGGTTCATTCCGTGTCGGGATCCGGTTATACGGATTTCGGGGATAACCAATCATTAGGGCCCCAAAAGTTTGATGACCCGCAGGCAAAGATAAAGCCCGTTTCATGGGATCGAAGAAATTGGCCGCAGCGTTGAAATAACCCGCCCAACACGTCCCAAGCCCTTTTGTCGGGGCGTAAAGCTCCATGTAAGTCAATGCAATGGTGCAGGCGGCCTGGGATGGCGGGAAATTCGACAGAGCGTGCGCTATTATCATGTGAGGGGCGTCTCGCAAGACCCTGTCCAGCCCCATCGCCCATGCGGCTACAACCCGATCAAAGTGCATTACCTTCGCGAAGTTAGGTTGCGCCTGTAACATAAATTTCATCCAGTCAATTACGATAGCGGCTAGCGCCTGCATGTCCTCTTTCTTTTCAATCACAAGCCAGTTAACAGGCTGTGAGTTGTGAGCGGTAGGGGCGTGCGACGCCACCTCAATCAAGTCATTGAGTATCTCGCGATCAACCGGTTTGTTCCTATATTTTCTAATAGAACGCCTTGAACGCATCAGGTACGATGTTTGTTCCCAGGATGGAGCCAGGTCCTTTGATATAGGGGCGCAATCTTGAGGTTTCAGCCAGTTTAAGGATATTGCTTCGTGTGGGCAAACAGCTACGCAATGGCCACATTTTATACATAGCTCATCAGCGCGGGAAACAGGGCTGGGAAAGGATTCCTTAGTCTTCATTTCAATAATTCCCATGGGACAATCAGACACGCAAAAACCGTCACGTTTACATTTGGACTCATCAATTTGAAACAGGCTCATTTTTAGTTCTCCACAATTTCTTGGAATCAGATAGTTGGGAATGGCGATTAACCAAACACTAAATTTATATCAAAAAATCCGTTGTTTAACTATTCGAATCTCTTAATTTTTAACTGAATGTCAAACCGCCGGACGACATTCGGCGGTTTTTTGTTCACTAGAATCATAAGAATGGGGCATAATAAGCCGTAAAGGGGATTCGTGGGATACAGAAACAAATACAATAAACAGGAGGCCTAGATGAACAACAGGTTTAAGCTGGTTGCGTTTTGTGGACTTCTCTTAATTCTTGCTTCGTCTTTTCCCTTCACTGACACCCCGAGCTACGCTAAGACCGTCGAACTCAACTATTCAATTTTCTTTCCTGCAACTCACGGACATACTCTATTAGCTACAGAATGGGCGAAAGAAGTTGAGAAAAGAACTGACGGCGCTGTGAAAATAAATATGTTTCCAGGGGCAACGTTGACACCTGCTGATCAAACCTATGATGGTGTGGTCAAAGGCATAGCAGACATAGGAATGTCCGTGTTGAGCTATACTAAAGGTCGATTTCCTCTGTCAGAAGTCATTGACTTGCCTTTAGGATATAAGAGTGGGGTTCAAGCTACAAAATTGGCAAATGCTTTTTATAAACAATTCGACCCTAAAGAATTATCTGATGTAAAAGTCCTTTATCTTCACGGGCACGGCCCAGGTATTTTTCATACAAAGAAACCTGTAAAGGCGATGGAAGATCTTAAAGGGATGAAGATTAGATGTTCCGGGACAAGCGCAAAGGTTGTAAGCGCATTAGGGGCTACTCCGGTGGCAATGCCTCAAAACGAAGCCTACGACGCGCTACAGAAAGGGGTAGTAGACGGCGTGGTGTCGCCTATCGAGACACTCAAAGGCTGGAAGTTTG
>JAPLJJ010000005.1 GCA_026388665.1 Deltaproteobacteria bacterium | reverse complement strand
GCCAGACTAAAAAAAGTTTAAACAACTTTTAACGGCAAATATTACGGAATATACAATGCGTAATATAAAAAGGAGCTTTTGTCAAGAAATTTTTGGGTTTTCACGCGAAGCTTCAACTGCTTATGTCAATAAAAAACTCCTAGGACATCATAATACATCCTCTCGAGAATCGTCAAACAATTTGTAAATTCAAAGGCCTTCATAAAATGCGGCCATATTCCTTCGCTCCCAAGGGATCTATGTGTAAAGGTATCAAACCGATTGACAGCGCGGACATTATCGCGCGAAAGCTCCAATCATAGTTTCATGGAGCACGTGTATGCCTAATTTTCCTGATCCCGCACCGGGTAGTTCGAGACGCTGGGCAATATTCATCGCGGGCAGCTTAAATTTTATTGTGTCAATGTTTTACCGTGTCTCAGTAGCGGTAATAGCCCCTTCTCTCATCCATGATCTTAACTTGGACGCATCACAATTAGGGGACTTATCTGCGGCATTCTTTTACGGTTTTGCTGTTTGCCAACTACCTCTTGGATTAGCGATTGATCGAATAGGGCCTCGTATCACAACAACTTTTCTGGGATTGTCCGCCATCATTGGTGGAACTGTTTTTGCCCTGGGGTCAACATATAATCATTTACTGTTAGGCCGATTCTTGCTTGGAATCGGTATGGGCGGCAATTTGATGGTTGTCCTTGCGTTGTTGTCCGTATGGTTCCCTCCTGACCGCTTTGCCTCTTTAGGAAGTTCAGTGGTAGCCATCGGGGTCACCGGCAATCTCTTCGCAGCAACCCCATTAGCCTTGATGAGTTCACTCCTTGGCTGGAGAACTTGTTTTGTCCTCTTTGTATTACTAGATGCTTTTATAGTTACGTTGTTTGTCCTGGTCATGAGAAATCACCCTCCCGGTCATGTCAGAGTAGCTTCCAAAAGACCAAACATGCTGGAAGGCATTGGCAAGCTGGTTAAGATGTATGGTTATTGGGCGATAAGTCTGGGGAATTTCGTCAGATATGGTTATTTTGTGGCCATACAAGGGTTATGGGCAACCCCATTTTTAATATACGGTCTTGGATTGAGTCAAATAGCCGCCGCAGACGTGTTACTCTTTCTTGGGTTCGGCTACATGATCGGGTTACCTCTATTTGGATTTATAAGTGACAAGGTCCTCAGATCTCGCAAGAAAGTTATCTTGTTCAGTATGACGGGATCCATTGTATTGACGTCTTCGATCTGTTTCTGGCCTGATAAGGTCGACTCGTGGCTGATCTTCTCAACTTTTTTCTCGATGGGTATGCTAGCGGCGCCCGGCCAGATTTCATACGCGCACATGAAAGAACTCGTTCCTTCTTCAATAAGCGCGCAGGCCATGACTGCGGTCAATGTTTTTACGATCTTGGGCGCAGCTCTAATTACTCAGATTTTGGGAATATTCCCCGGAGGGGACATAACTGAATTAAGTGGTGTCAAGGATTTTCGGTTCATATGGTTTGTCGGCGCGTCATTATTAACCATCGTCTCAATTCTGTACTGGTTCGTTCCGGATAGCCCGGTTTTTCGACAGTCCTCCAAAACCAACTAATTTAACTACCCCTTTATCACGCCCAACGGCTTTATTTGAGCCACCTTAGTAGCTAAACCGGCCTTATGAACCACTTCCACTACAGCGCTCACATCTTTGTACGCCTCTGGAAATTCTTCTCGCATAGTTTTTCGGCCCGCAGCCCGCCCATAAACATTTCGTTCTTGAAGCTCCTGCTCAATAACGCGGCCCTGAGTCTTTCTCAATGCCTCATTTCTCGACAACACTCGGCCGGCGCCGTGACATGCTGACCCAAAAGTTTGTTCCATAGCCCCTTTGGCGCCCACGAGTATGAACGAGGAACGCCCCATATCCCCCGGGATCAAAACGGGTTGGCCCGTATTAGCGAAAAGAGAAGGAAGGGCAGGATGCAATGGCGGCAAAGCTCTAGTAGCGCCTTTACGGTGAACGCAAAGTTTCATGGAGCGACCACCTACGGTGTGAGTTTCAATTTTAGCTATATTGTGCGACACGTCATACAATAATTTGAGCCTCAATTCACGAGGAGGAAGGCCCATAGAAGATTCCCACGTCTCTCGAGCCAGGTTCATCAGGATCTGTCTATTGGCGAAAGCGAAATTGGCCGCCGCTGCCATTGCAGAAAGATATTCTTTGGCTAAAGAAGTTTTGAGCCGCGTACAGGCAAGCTGTTTATCAGGCAAGTCAATTTTTTCTTTATTCACGCTCTTGATCATTCTCGCGAGGAATTCATCACAAATTTGGTACCCGAATCCTCTGGAACCACTGTGAATCAATAACGTGACCTGACCGGCAGAGAGTCCCCAGGATGTCGCAACATCCGTGTCGAAGATTTCGGATATAAAGCCGATCTCGATGAAATGATTTCCCGATCCCAGAGTTCCCAATTGATCCTTCCCGCGTTCAAAGGCCCGATCACTGAATGATGAGGATTCTGCTCCTTCAATGACCCCGTGGTCTTCTATGTGTTCAAGGTCGGATTGCTCGCCCATTCCTTGTTTGATTGCCCACCCAGCGCCCAATTGAGCTACCTCGGACATCCCCTTTCTGTTGAGTGTGATCTTTCCTCTTGAGCCCAATCCACTTGGGATTCTCGAATAAAGCGAGTCAACCAGTTCTTTAATTCTGGGAACAACATGCTCTCGTGAAAGTCCTGTAGTAGCTAAACGCACTCCGCAATTGATGTCGTAGCCTACGCCTCCAGGTGAAACGACTCCTTCATCAAGGTCAAACGCGGCCACTCCTCCTATCGGGAAGCCATATCCCCAATGAATATCAGGTAAAGCGATGGAACGGGCCACTATACCCGGCAGATGCGCCACATTGTAGACTTGCTCGGCGCTGTTATCTTTTTCTATGTCCGGGAGTAGACGCGAATCCGCGTAAATGACTCCTGGGACTCTCATAGCCCCGATCTTGGGTATTTCCCAACGCATATCATCTATGCGCTTAAGTCTGTAAGGCCTCTCTTTTGGCAATTGCTGCGTTTCCTCTAAGAATCATTTGAAGAGACATGAAATTCTAGATGTCGAAAATTACTCGAGCCACAAAACCGTCCGCGGTCTCATCAAGAGACAAACCGTGGTATGTAACACCTTTGATTTCAAGCCCGTCATTATCTTTGTCCGTAAAGTCCGTTGTAAAACCTGACAACTGGGCTTGTATTAAGTTCGGTTTTTCAAATCTCACTATGGTGTCTTTACAAACAAATTGTTCCGCGCTGAAATAAAACAATAGCTCCCTTAACCAATTTACAAGGAGAATATCCATTGAATCTCCTTCCAGGGTTAGGCTCTTTTCAATCGTAACCTCAACGTGTTGCGGTGAGCCGACCAGAAGATGTGTCAGGGCCTGTGCAGCGTTCAGGAAAAGATTTTCCAAACTTTCCCCATGGACTTCAATCCTAACGTCGGCAGTATGATCCAGGAGTTTCCATTTAGGCGAGTGTTCTTGCATTGAGTTTCTACAAAACAGCTATTAATGTTCGAAAACATTTTAGGCAATGCAAAGGCTGCGTCAAGTGGGAGGAATGAGGATAAGCAGATTATTGAAAATAAAACGATTTAGTGATCGTATTCCCTTTTTACCGGTGATCAGTAGAAGATGCTATTGTCTGTGGCTTTCTGAGATATTCTAGAGTTCCTTTCGCCAACTTTAGGGCCACGGATTTAATGAACTTATCCCTGGAATTTTGATCTCTCTGGGCCAAGTTATTTACGAAACCACACTCCACGAGAATTGCAGGCATGGTGGCTCCGATGAGAACATAAAAAGGCGCTTGTTTGACACCCCTGTCCCGAGAATTCGAAACCAAGCCTGAATCGTTAGCCGTTAGGGAGTTGTGAACAACCTGGGCCAGTTTGTTGGATTCACTATTCTTGGAAGTCGTCAAGAGATCGATCAAGGTTGCCTCAAGGTCCGTCATCTTGCTCAAAGAGACCCCGTTTTCTCGAGCGGCAGCCCTCATAGCGCCTTTGGAGCTTGACTTGCTGAGATAGAATATCTCTGGTCCAGCAGCGGATTTGAAGTCTGATCCATTGCAATGAACAGAAATAAAAACCTCCGCATCCAGAGAATTAGCTATTTTCGCCCGGTCTTTGAGACTAAGGAACGAATCATCGGTTCGGGTCAAGAACACGCGAGCGCTCGGAAATACTTCCTCAACATGCTTCTTGAGAAAATTTGAAATCTCTAGAGCAATCTGCTTTTCAGTGATAGCGCCGTCTGAAGAGACCGCCCCAGGATCTCTGCCTCCGTGACCAGGGTCAATTACGATTACAGGCCCTTTTTCATGGTTGGTCGCAGCAATGCTTGAATCGGGTTTGGCGTCATTAATGCTCTGCGGAATGATTGACGCGTTCTTGAGTTTCGCTTCCTCCCGAGGTGGCTCGACGCACGTTATCTCGGGTTGGAAGAATGGATTCCCGATACGATTCAAGGGCAGCCGATCATACAACTGGGGCGAAAAAGAAAGTAATTCCTGCTTGGATTCGTTAGGCTGCTGATCTGAAGTTGCTTCCTCCGTGGTTTTGGTTTCCGTTTTATTCGCAAGGATGGCGCCATTTTTGGTTGAGGGGACCCTGTCAGATCTGCCTGGAACCGACGATGCTACGGTTTCCTGAGACTTGGTTCCCCTTGCTTTTCTTTTCAAGAGATAAGCTTCTTTGAGTTCAAAAAGAGCTTCTTTATAATATTCGGAATTGTGTCGAGATTTTTTGTAATCATTCAAATATGTTATAGATATGTCAAGATGACGGATGTTTTTGGAACGCTTGTACAGATTTAGGTATGCTTTACCAGCAAAGAATTGGCACGACGACTTATTGGATGCCTTTTCCGTCCTTAATAAATTAACAAATGTTAAAGCCGCTTTTTTGAAAGCCTCTTCAGACGTGTCGCTCCTGTCAACCAAACGCTGGAATTCTTTTCTGGCTTCGCTGTAGGTTTTCGAGTGAGGTTGCTGTTGGGCTGAAAGTAAAACACCCGGCAAGAAAAATGTGAAAAGAACAAGTATGAAAAGGGTGACTTTCAAGTTCAAGAGAATGGCCGACTTGCTTTGAAACGCGCCTCGAAATCGGACGTTTTCTTGACTATGATTTTCGCGCCTGTTTGCCATGACACAACACAAATTAAACCTTTATCATTACTAACGACTCGTAAAACAGTATACAAATTCATTCTTGACACTTTTCATTTGGTCGGGGTGTCTAACATTACGCCGAGAGGTTCTAATATCAAGAACTTGACTGTCGACTCTTTCGATTGGTGTGCAAGAGCCGGCAATTTTAGCGTGAAGTTGTGCTGAAATGAAAAAATTGGGTTTGAGCCATTTTTTAAACATAACAACCTCCATGTGATTGTTGTTAAGTATACTAAATAATATTAAATAGTTCAATAAAATATCAATAAAACACTTTAATATAGACTGGGCCGGTTCGCTCTGTATTTTCTCCGGCCGTAGTGCTAACATCTTTTGAACTTTATGTCTCAAAGTCTATCTGGATCGCCAAATTTCATTTAGCAAATACGCTCTTCTTGGGAAATCGTGATCATTGGACAATTTTAATTTTCGATAGGTAAGAAAGGCGAGATGGTTATGTATATCGATGTCGATGATCTGAAGCGGCTTGTAAAAAAACTCTCATGTAATCACGGGATAGATTTCGTAGATATTTTTGTGGAAGAAAAGACCGGTTCCACAATTGTTTTTGAAAACAGTAAGATAGATCGGATAAGAAGGGGCATTGATTGTGGACTGGGAATCAGAATCATTAAGAACCGTCGCACTTATTACGGTTATTCAACTCAAACGGATATGAAGAGTGTTAGGAAACTAGCAGGAGCCATTCAGCAGGCTGCTTCCCTGGGTTGTGCCTCGGGTCGAGATCTTGTTTTTTCAGTGGATGAACTGCCTCCCATTTCAGAGATTCAGATTAATCCTGCGATAGTGGAAATTGGAGATAAGATTGCCCTGTTGAGGCAGGCTGATGAGGTGGCTCGGTCCCACGGTCCTGAAGTGATTCAGACACGGTGTATGTTTTTCGATGAAAATCGCCATGTGCTTCAGGTCAATTCCGACGGGGCTATCCTGGACTTCGAAAGGAAAGGACTGGTGTTTATTGTCCATGTTACTGGTCGTTTGGGGAATATGCTCCAAACCGGACATGAGTCGGTCGGTGGTCAAGTTGGAATGGAGATATTTGATGAAGAT
>JAPLJJ010000144.1 GCA_026388665.1 Deltaproteobacteria bacterium | reverse complement strand
TACGGAGCTTATCATGTTGGCCCCGAGTCTGTTCTTTTTGCCGCTAATCCAGGACCAGGCAACGACATTAATGATCGTAATGTCTCTGTAGATGCGGAATTTTCTCATGGTTCAATTTATAGTAAATACAATAACGGACGTTTCTTTGCGAACGTCGAAGCGGCGTGGCTCTACTGGACCGACAGATGGCGAGCTGGCCCCGGAGCGACAATTCCTCCTCCACCCCCCGAAGACCCTCGCTGGCCTATGACCCAGCAGATCGAACAATGGAAATACGCTATCGAGATTGGAGCCATCTTCGGCCCCGCAAAGTTGAGTCTTCTAAACGCGTGGTCCCCCGGACTTGACCGACGAAATGGAACGCTCATCTGGAAACAGCCTGGAGCTTTCGGCAGGCATCCCACTTATGACCGTTTCCTGGGGAATTTTGATGTGTTCAGGCCATACTGCACCTTGTTCTGTTATAATTATGGCTCCGGATTAAACGCCTACAACCTGTCACACGACGGCTTCCTGCGAGACGCGAGCGTGTTCGCCGGTCGCCTTGACTATGCGGTGGCAGCCAATTTCAACATTTATGGGACCTTATTTTTCGCGAACAGAACATCGAATGGTTACAGTTGGGGATGTGTTGGTCCTAATTTAGAACCGTTAGTGAATAATGATGAACATCTTTCTTTCATATTCAGAAATTTTCCAAATGTGAGGGACGGTAATCTGGATTTCAATTTCAACAGGTACCCGAAGTCGCCGAACATCCCCGACACGTCTCTTGGTTATGAGGTTAATGCAGGATTTGACTGGAAGCTGCTGGAAGGCATGACTTTCAGCGTAGTTATGGGTTACTGGCAGCCGGGGAAATGGTTCAATTTTGCGTGCATAGACCGCTCTGTTCAGGGATGGCAAGACGGAACATACGGAAACAACTTCGGCGTGCGTCCGGATCATGTAATAGACCCGGTGTACGGCGGCCAGGTTTCGCTGAATGTGTCTTTCTGATGTTGGCGCCGGAGAGCAAAATGACAGTGTCCGTTAATAGTATCCTGAGAATGTCTATCTTAGTTTTTCTGCTGGTAACCGTAACCCCGATCCATTCGCTTTCAATTAATAATGTGGGGTCAGAAGCGACATCATGGTGGCGACAGGCTTCCCTGTACGGTGATTCCTTCTTCATGCAATGGGATAAAGTAGGACGTAGCATTCAACCGACCCCCGCCAATCCAATCATCTTGAATGGAACAATGACAGTCGCTGCAAATGGTGATGATAACGATGACGACGGTAATGATGATGATGGCAATGGAGGCGACGGCCCAAAAAATGACGGTGGGGGATGGGACCGAATCTGTGATTGTTCGATGTTAGGCTAAGTCTTAGAATTTCTCCCTTCGTTCGAAACGACATTGCTCGACTCAGGGCTCATTTGGGCCTTTACAGTAGGATCGGCGTCCCTGCCGATCACACATTTTATGCCTGGAGAGCATATCCATGCTTAGAAGGCGCAATGAGCGGCACGGAGGCCGCTCCCACTATGAAATCGTCGGGCACGGCCCGCCTACGTGCTGCGTATATGTCGTTCTAAGGAACAACGTTTTGGAAAACAGCCGGGACATTTTGAAGGAGAGGACAATTGAAAAACATTCAGAAGATAGTCTTATGGTCAGCAGCAATAATGTTCATTTTCGCAGGCCCATCGTTTGCTCATTTCGCAATGATCATTCCCTCGACCGATGTGGTCGGCAAGGACGATAACAGGGAAATTCAACTGCATTTACAGTTCACTCATCCTTTTGAGGGCGGCCCGCAAATGCAGATGGACAAACCGGAAAAGTTTGGGGTTGTCGCGGGCGACAAGGTCATCGACTTGCTCGCGGCCTTGAAAGAGAAAAAGGTTGACGGAAAGTCCACATGGGAGACTAATTTCAAGATTACCCGTCCTGCGGATTACATATTTTTTCTTGTTCCAAAACCTTACTGGGAGCCTGCTGAAGACAAGTACATAATCCATGTGACGAAAGTAATAGTTGACGCTCTCGGCGCGGAGGAAGGCTGGGACAAACCAATAGCGGGGATTGCCGGGCTGCCTCTTGAGATTGTGCCTTTGTCTCGCCCTTATAGCCTTTATAGCGGAAACATTTTCACGGGTCAGGTCCTAAAGGACGGTAAACCCGCGCCTAATGTTGATGTGGAGACCGAGTGGTGGGCAAAGGGCGGAGCGAAAGCTCCGACGGACTGTCATGTTACGCAGGTGGTTAAAACAGACCCCAACGGAATATTCAATTACGCTATGCCGAAGGCTGGGTGGTGGGGATTCTCTGCCGTAATGGAAGACTCGAAGCCCTTAAAGTTTGAAGGGAAGGACAAGAAGGTCGAACTCGGGGCAGTGATCTGGGTTAAAGCGTATCCCATGCAATAATTACAGTAGCGCCGGTCTCCTGCGTGTCATCTCGAGTGAGCGAAGCGAGATGTCATTTCGAGGAACAACGTAACGAGAGATCTTACCAAGCAGCGGGATAGATTTCTCACTTCTTTCGAAATGACATATCCCGTGTCATCTCGAGTGAGCAAAGCGAGATGTCATTTCGAGGAACAACGTGACGAGAAATCTTACCAAGCGGCGGGATAGATTTCTCACTTCTTTCGAAATGACACATCCCGGTCCATTTTACTTCGTTGGAAATGACATCCAGTAGCGCCGGCCTCCGTGCCGGCGTTTTTGTTTCGCTTGATGTGGTAAGCGCGTCTAATTATTTAATACATTATTATTGATAATTAGGCCATAAATTTGATGTGGGTTGTTAAGGATCATGTTTAAAGCCTAACATTATGATTTTATCAAGAGCTTTACAATAAAGTTTGTGGACACTGCGGATTACATGGAATATATTCCGTTCCGCCCGGAGAGGGTGTATTAGAAAAACCTATCTACGTCCCACTAAAATCCTGAAATGGCGCAAAACTTTATAACACCGCAACTGGACTATATTTTCTTCGTCTATGGACTCGCTTTTCTTGTCTTAGGCGTAATCTGCTGGATTTTAGCCCATGCGAACAGGGATCGTTTGCCTTTCTCGTGGTTGGCTCTATTCGGTATTCTCCACGGTGTGAATGAGTTGTTGGAGATGCTGACGCTGAGCCTTGCAGACCCATTTCTGTTCAGGGTCATCAGGCTCATGCTTATGGCCGGTTCTTTTGCGGCCTTATTCGAGTTTGGAAGGCGAAGTTGGCGCATACAGACCAAAACTGAGGATTTCGGGACATGGATGTACTACCCTCTGGTCTTCTTGGCCGCTATAGGAGGGCTCGAGGGTTTAAAAGGCATAAACGCCACCTGTCAGTATACGCTCGGTTTTACTAGCGCCTTGCTCGCTGCCGTGGCGTTGTGGCGAGAGGCTAACGCAACCGCTTCAAAAGAGACGAGGCAGCTCAAGATAGCCGCGGTCGCAATGTTTATCTACAGCCTTTCTGCTGGTCTGGCGCCGGCAAAGGCCACATTTGCGCCTGCCTCCTGGTTGAATCAGGAGGCGTTCCTGGAAACCTTTGGTTTTCCAATTCAACTCGTAAGGGCCGTTTGTGCGCTGGTCGTGGCTTCCGGGATATGGCGATTCTTTCTGGCTCGGTGGGTAGACTCTTTAGATTTTCTCCTGGAAAAGAATCAGACTCTTGGTGGGCTACGGCTCACGCTTTCACTGACCGTCACTATTCTGGCGGGTTTGGTTTTTACACAGTTTATTGGCGGCCGAACCGATGTTAATGAACGTAAGAACCTGTTGGTTCAAGCTAACATGGTGGCCGGCGGTGTGAGCAAAGAAGGAATTAAACGACTTAGCGGATCAGTAACAGACCTTGAATCACCTGATTATGACTTGATACATCAGCAGCTTGAAATGATGAGGAAAGGAAACCCCGGATGTAGATTTCTCTATTTGTTGGGTTGGAAGGATGCGTTGGTAATCTTCCTCACGGATTCCGAACCACGGAATTCGAAGGATTTTTCCCCTCCGGGGTCTGTTTATGATCATGCTCCAGCTTCAGTTCGAAAACTTTTCGAAACGGGTAAAGAGATCACTGAAGGTCCGTACAATGACAAATGGGGCTCATGGATAAGCGCATTTGTCCCTTTGCAGGACTCACGACCTGACGGCAAGGTCCTTGCCGTCCTGGGTATGGATATCAGCTCTGTCGCGTGGTCAAGGAACATTTCCACGAGCCGTCTGATGCCGATATTCGTGACCCTCATCGTAGTAGCTCTGATCATTGGTTTTTTCGCCATCCAATTGAGATCAAAAGAATCGGAACTTGAGATCAGGGCTTCTGAGAGAAGGCTACGCACCATCTTTAATTCCGCCCATGACGCTCTCATTGTTCAGGACGCTACCGGCAGGGTGATCAGCTTTAACGACATGATGTTGGAGTTGTTTCAGTTAACGGAGAATCAGGTTCTTTCCACCACAATAGAAACAGATCTACCGGGGCCGGCGAGCCCAATCGACACAATGCCTGAAATCTGGCGAAGAGTCCTTGATGGAGAAGACCAGATCCTTGAATGGGAAGCTAAGCGAGCTGATGACGCATGGTTTCACGCGGAGGTTGTCCTCAAGAAGCTCCATGATGGCAAGCAGGACTTCGTTCTGACCAGCATAAGGGACATAACCGAAAGAAAGAAGTCCGAAGAAGCCTTAAGCAAGGCCAAAACAGAGTTAGAAAAAACTAACCAAAGATTGCGGGAATCTGTCAGAGAGGCAGAAAATCTGACGTTGGAGGCTCAAGCGGCAAATATCGCGAAGAGCCAGTTCCTCGCGAACGTCAGCCATGAAATAAGGACCCCTTTGAATGGGGTGATCGGGATGACGGAACTTTTGCTCGATACCGATTTGGATGAGAAGCAGCGGGAATACGCCGATATTGTAAAAATTGGCGGAGACGGGCTGTTGACGCTAATTAATGACATTCTCGATTTCTCGAAGATTGAAGCAGGAAAGCTGGAATTAGAAACCATTGATTTTGATTTACGGGCGACGCTTGAGGATATTTCGGACCTTATGGCTGTTAGGGCTCAGGAGAAGGACCTTGAATTCGTTTGCCTGATCGATCCGGAGGTTCCTGCGTTTGTCCGTGGTGACCCGGGCAGGCTTCGCCAGGTAATACATAACGTAGTCGGGAATGCCGTCAAGTTCACGCCGAAAGGGGAAGTTTCGGTGCATGTGGCCCTGTTGGGTGAATTGGATGGCAAGGCTATTCTTAAATTTACAGTCAGTGATACCGGCATAGGTATTCCAGAAGATAAACTCGAACAGTTGTTCAACCCTTTCACGCAGATAGACGATTCCAACACCAGACAATTTGGTGGAACAGGACTCGGTCTCTCCATCTCAAAGAATCTTGTGGAAAAGATGGGTGGAGAAATCGGCGTGCAAAGCGCTGAAGATGACGGGTCCACATTCTGGTTCACGGTTGTTTTCGAACAACTGGCGTCCGCTCCTCCGGAACAAACGTCAGCCACGGAAGACATCTGTGGCAGACGTGTCCTCGGGGTAGATGACAACGCTACTAATCGCCGTCTTCTTGAAGCCTATTTGCAATCATGGGGGTGTCGTTTCGAGCTGGTTGAGGGTGGAGCCCAGGCTATTGCTAAACTTCGTGAAGCTGTTCTAATCGGCGATCCCTATGAGATTGCTCTTCTTGATATGCAAATGCCGGGAATGGACGGGGAAACTTTAGGTGAAATAATTAAGAGTGATCCGGCGCTAAAAGACGTGATTCTTATAATGATGACCTCCTTGAGCAGACGTGGTGACGCTAAACGACTTGAGGACAAAGGATTTGCCGGGTATTTGACCAAACCGGTGCGTCAATCGCAATTGCGCGATTGCCTTGTCATGTCACTAGGGCAAGCTTGCGATCAGAGTAGTTGGAAAAACAAAAGGATTGTAACAAGGCATACGATAGCCGAAGCGAAAAGAAGAAGGCTTCGCATTCTTGTGGCCGAAGACAATGACACCAATCAGAAACTGGCGATTGCGGTATTGGAAAAAATGGGTCATCAGGTTTGGGCCGTATTTAATGGTAAAGAGGCCCTGAAAGTCCTCAAGGAAGAGAAATTTGACGTCGTGTTGATGGATGTCCAAATGCCTGTTATGGACGGTTTTGAGGCCACCAGGATGATCAGGGAAAACAGTGACGAAATTCTTTGCCCGGATGTACGCATCATCGCTATGACGGCCCATGCGATCAAAGGAGATCGGGAGAAGTGTCTGCGATCGGGTATGGATGATTACCTATCCAAGCCGATTCAAGCCAGAGAACTGGCGGAAGTCCTGGAAAGATGGGCCGGTGGTAACGGAAACGGCGATACGAATGACGATTGGAAGAACGAACTGACTCCTCATACGCATCACGAGACCGCAGTAACCGAAATGCGGTGCGCGCCCCCGGAAAACGATCTTAACTAACTTATCTTAACAACAATGTCGCTGATAATGTTCGCTGCTTCATCCACCCTGTCTGCGCTGCGGTTAAAGTGCCGATATATCTCCCGATAACTCAACAT
>JAPLJJ010000226.1 GCA_026388665.1 Deltaproteobacteria bacterium | reverse complement strand
TTTTGATAAGCCATGTGGGTCCGTCAGACTTGGGGTCTGTGATACCTGCTTACCGGGCTTGCTGCGTTCCTTGACCCATAGGGCGACATTCCCCTTAGCTTTGTTGAACGCCTGTTCAAGATCGGGGCTTCCCTGGTTTATAGCCTCAATAAGGTAGTGTGTAAAAACACCACTCTGCATGGATTTACTCTCATAAGAGGACTCACTGTCCAGACATGCGGCAAGCAATCCTTCGTGGTCATTGCCATAATTGGGCGGAATGGCTTTCTTTCCCAAACTCCAATCATCTGCGCCGGTTACAGGGTCAACTGTCGGTTGATACTTGGAGACCAGATCACCCACATCAAGTCCCAACTCTTTATTAATAGTGCCACTGTGACAACAATCGGCTATCATGATCTTCCTTCTTGCTGGGATCTTTTTAATGAGCACATTTATTTCATCGTCAATCAGGAAGATCTTTTTGTTAAGCATGGCGTCTGTGGTCATTTCTTTTTGTGCCCCAGGGTAAAGCACTATGAACTCGTCCCTGCCATCTTCTTCATCAAGGGGAGGTCTATCAGGAACCGACCCACCATGCCCACTATAATATATGACGACCGTATCTTCAGGTTGAGTGGTGGAAGCTAGCCATTGAATAGCAGACGAAAAACCGTGATAATTTGCGTCGGCCCCCAACAGTAATTTAACATTGGATTCTTGAATCCCCATTTTTCCTTTCAGCGTGTCTGTAATCCTCTGGGCGTCCCTAGCGCAAAATTTCAACCCACCTGTATCGGCCCCCACAGCCATCATAAAGGTTTTGGATGGTGTTGGGGGTTCTGTTGAAGCCTGAGGTCCTGAGCCTATACAAACATTAGCCTGGGCTGTCCCCCAACTTATGTTTGTCGCCATGGCTTCCGCCGCCTTCTGGAATTGAAACGCAAGGTCTTTGGCGCCTCCGATGTATTGCTGGAATCCTGTGCTCTGAAGCTGCTGGAATTCCTGCTCGGATAGTATCCTACCCTTTTCTGAAGTCGCATAGGCTATGAGACGCTCAACACCATTAGGACCGCCTATCTTGAACCTGAAATTATCACCGGGCCCTGGGAAGTTTCTGGTAACATTCGGTTGTATACGGTTATCTTGTCCGGAATAGTCGTTTGGCCAGAGCCGTATTATCCGACCTGACGTTCCCATATCCATCAGGGTTAAATAACATTCCCTGTCCGCAGAAAAGGTAAGATTAAGATCATCTCCCGGTTTTGCAACCTTCTTGTCTGCGGTCAGATTTACCTTTATGTTGCTCTGGGGATTAGGATTGGTGGGAAGAATATAAATGTCCTTCCAATCCTTGGCGACTCCACAATCTTGCCCATGAGACAGGCCTGCGACATAAATAAAGCTCAAGGCCACCATCCCGATAAAGGCGATTAATTTAGCTGAACCCTTCATCCAACGCCTCCTAATGTGTGCCTAACTTTCTTAGCTAAAATCTGCAGAACCTTCTGAAATTAGTATTCGTTAACCACGACAGATTCTTACAGATAATTTTGTTTCCTTTGTGATTTATTGCGCTTCTCCCACTAAAATAAATGGGGCCCAGAAGAATGGGTGTTCAAAGCCCTGTCCTCGAAGTTCCTTACGGGCCTTTTCAAGCGAAGTAACTTTATCTTTGCCTTCCTTGAGGTTCTTGAAAAAATTCCCGATGAGGATTACTGAAGACTTTTCAGCCACCGACCATAAGCTCATTAAGATTGATTTGGCCCCAGCGTACTGGAACGCGCGCCCCATGCTCATGACCCCCTCGCCTGATTGATTCTTACCTAAGCCTGTTTGGCAAGCGGTTAGGGCAACGATCGAAAGGTTCATGTTCAAGCTCATCACATCATTTATTGTAAAGAAGCCATTCGTGCCGGGCGGTACCATGGAAAGAGCCAAAAAAGGCCCGGAAATGCCGGGGATTCGATTATTGAAAAGCCCGTGAGTGGCAAAAACCATTTTGTCGTATTTACTGATTCTCGGGGCGACTTCCTCGAAAAAAACCTTCCTGCAGGCTTTCAGATCGGTGAAGTTGTCTGTTTGCGCTTCATACAACTGACTTAGATTTTGCGCCAGCACGCCTGTCTCCGGGAGACGGTCGAATTTGAAAGATCCACCTCCAAAGTCTTCTACTGCGGCCATAAGTTTATAATATTCGGCGGTCGGTTGAGCGCCCACTTGCTGATCAAGCGCTTGTGCCCTTTTGTCGTTTAATTGGAACACAGGGTCAGCCATTACAAGCAACCTGGTTCCACTCGTGTGTGACTTAGAAACCGCCTCTCTAGCCAGCGTCAAAGATGTCAGGGATTGTTGATAACTTATCGGGTAGTAATCTGCCACGTAGTTAATTCCGGCGGGAAAGTCCCCCCAAGGGCCTTGACGCCATTCCTCAGCGCCACTTGCTACAAGGGCTTCGAAAGGCAGAATCGAAAGTATCCCGTCCGGGATCAGCGTTAGCGGCGTTCCTTTGGGAACTTGAGATAGGACTGGTTCCAGGAGTTTTTCATATAGCTTCTTGCCGAGAGCGACATCAAAATCTCTTAACCTTATCGTGTCAAAAGATTTCCTAAACTGATTAACGTCATTTTCAAGATCTGACTGTTTCCATTTAATGTAATGGAAACCGGTAAGCTCCTTACCTTTGAACACCTTCACTCCAACGCCTTCTCCGACCACGTCGAAGACAATGGTCATCTCATTCGGTTTAAGAGCTGATTTTTCAACGGATACAGGACGTGGATATTTTATTTGAGCGTAAGGACGA
Organism: Deltaproteobacteria bacterium; assembly: GCA_026388665.1. Taxonomy (GTDB): domain Bacteria; phylum Desulfobacterota; class Desulfomonilia; order Desulfomonilales; family Desulfomonilaceae; genus CAJBEZ01. The sequence continues at coordinate 13,343 of JAPLJJ010000226.1, read as the reverse complement.
TATTTGTTCCACAAGAATTCTATGAACTTGTCCAGATCAGACTGGGCCAGGTTCATTTCCTTGCTGGTATTTTGCCATAGCTGTGTTTCAGTGGCCTTGTCGAGGCTGAGTAGCCTTTTTCGGAGCGAAGCCAGTCTTGAAACCAATATGTCCTCCTGGCTCAGGACATCTTGCGGAACTCCTGCGAAGTTTTCAAGGCGTTTGATTGCAAGATTATCCGCAAATGACCTTGCTCGTATGATCTCACTGGGCTCGATGCTTTTCAGGGGCTGGTTCAATTTCATGCAGACCCTGGCAAGCCCTTTTGCGGGTTCAGACCTGTAAAAACCTCCTATCCTCACATCGTAGAAATTTCTTCTTTCAGACGGGAGCAAACCCGTCCGCACTTCCTCGGTAAGCTTCATCGCCTTTGAATATAACTCCTGCGCTTTCCCCAAATCTCCATTTCTTTCGCTTACTTTTGCTAGGCCGGTTAAGGCCACGAAACGGTTATTAACGTTTCCATCCTTTTCACTGTTTTCCAATAACAATTTGTAATTGGCTCGTGCGGTCTTCAGATCGGACTTCGCAAGGGCGAGTCTCGCCAGTGAGGAATAAAATCCGCCTCTTACTATATATTCTTGTGCCTGATTTAGGTCCCCGAGATCTAAATACAGATTTCCGATAATGTCATAGGGCCAGTTTTCATGACCTTTGACGCTCTTGACCAGAGATAGTCCTTTTTCCAGTTGACGAAGCGCCTGTTCATTTCTTTCCATGCTAATTAGAGCTAAACCCTGCCTGATCATTGAATCGCCCATAGCCAATGGTTGGCCGCATTTTTCCTGAAGCCTGTAGGCCTTTTCGTAATAATCCAGAGAATCCTGATGCAGTCCGCAATTTCGCATTAGGTCCCCAAGATCCATGTAACTGTAAGCCTCGCCCGCTTTGGCGCTTATTTTCTTTTTCAGGTTAAGTGACTGCTCGAAAAGGTCCCTTGCCTTTTGATTGTCACCCCATGCGGCGTATACATTTGCCATATTATTTAATGTAACAGCCTGACCGTATCCTGCGCCGATCCTCGAACTTATGTCGAGACTGTTTTCAAAACACTCCAAAGCTTTGGAGAATTCGCCTCTAATCTTGTGAACGAGTCCGATGCTGTTTAATGTCATGGATTGACCGGCCAGGTCCCCAAACTTTCTCTGAATGTCAATTGTCCATTGATATGTGACAAGGGCCTGATTTGTTTCCCCTAAACGTTTATAAAGAATGATGTCCCCTTGAGGCCCTCCTATCGAGAAGGTGTTTAGACTCATGTCTTCAACAAAAGCATCCGTGAATTGCCGCCGTACCTCTCGAGTTCCCGAATTGGGGTCCAACCCCCTGCAATAATCGGCAAGGGCCAGATATGTTCCCGCAAGACTTTGAGTTGCAGGGTTCTGACCAAGCGACTGAGCCATTTTGGTGATGTGCTGCACATGGAGCATGAGGAATCTTGAAGCCTCATCCGGATATCCCATGTCCATGTAAAGCCGTCCGAGGTTCAATAGGTCTATCACTTCACCAGGGGCGTCCTGGCTTTTCCGTGACATATCCAGAGACTTGTTGAACATCTCGATGGCTTTGGGGTAATCGCCGGTCTCTTTGTAAATTGTCCCCAGACCGCTATATATCGCGCCTTCTGCTTTAGTGGAACCAGTCTTCCTGACCGAGACCACCGCCTGGCTAAAAAAATCGACACCTTTAGAGTAATTCGACAGGTCCCTGTTTAGTATCCCCAAGGCGTATAGCGTACGGCCTCTTGAGGTTTCGTCGCCTAGTTTTTCGGCGATGTTAAGTTTTTTGGAATATAAACTTTCGGCTTTAGAGTTATTTCCAAACAGCCTAAGAATCCAGGCCATCCCATCCAGGGCCTTGGACTGCCATTCAAGAGAACCGGCCTTTTCAAATATTTTCAACGCTTGTTCGTACTTGTTGAGAGCGCTTTCAAAATCTTGCTTAGACTGTGCCTTTAGGTCTATTTGGAACGCCTGCTCGTAAAGCGTTTCGCCGACGCTTAGGTCTTGAGCCCACAAGAAATCAACGGGACAAATGGCAATAACGATGGCCAATACGCAAATCCGAATATGATTTCTCATTATTGACCTCTAAGCAAATGTGGTGGACAAGGTCCACAGTGTCACATGAATCCACTAACCTGTCATTTCAACCGTCCGTGGAAATCTGTCTCGCTAAGAGTAAAGATCTCTCGTCGCTTCGCTCGCTCGAGATGACATGCCCTTACGCGCCGAATTCTTTTGGTTAGATGATGGAGGGTTGTCCTCCATATCATTTTTCTTTACTTGAATCGGTTCGGACACCCTGCCAATGAAAAGAATGGTACCTGTCAGGTTCTCTCGTATAAGGAAAATAAATGGATGATCAGCCTGAAATACTTTAAGCATAGGGGCTCTGACCGATATAGAGTCTGGAACCTCAATGAGGGTTGCCGCTGCTGCTTCAGTTCCCTCCTCATTTACCTCTAGAAAAGCCTTTTGAACAACTGAGGACAGATATAATGGTTTGTTGGATTGGGGGGCAATGCCACCGAAATTGGCGTCCCTAGAGCTGAAAGCGTCTACCATTCCCATGGAAATTAGGATATCGGAGAGATCAAATCCGCTGGTTATCGCGAACTTGGGAAAATGTACCAAGACGTTGGTTGGGACCATTTTATTTTTCCAGAGCTTTAGGTTCTCGGTTGACAGGTCGCTTTCAAGCGCCTTGAGGCCTTCGGTCTCTCGCGGGAGTATCGTGATCATTGAAAGATCATTGCCCACATAAGGCATTTCCAAAATTTGAAAAGATTTCATTTCCCCATAATTAAATGTTCCAGTGTGCTCCATCATGGGGATCTCTACAGAATTTGCTGATGTAACAAAGAACGGGGTTTTTTCCGTCAAATCAGGTTCAAACTTTTGTTCCCAGTCTCCCTTGAAACAAATCGCATTTGTCAGGACCATTTTAGTCATAGCGTTTATGCCATCAACCGGAATAATGTCCTTGATCTTGTCCTTTGTCTTCTCCTGGACCCAACTGTTTATCGTTTTTGCCGCGTCTCCAGGTTGGTTCTGATAATCTAGCGGAGTGACTGAAATTCCGTAATATCTTTTTGTCTCATCGAGGTATTTTGGCGCCAAACCATATCCAATCTGGGGCCATATAGCGTTTGCAATGCTTAAACTGACTCCGTTTTTCCCTTCTATTTTGCTAAGCGTCGATTGGAGAGACTCAAATGCAGGGTCAAGACTTTTCTGCCCAAGCGAAAACCTGAGAGTTCTTGCCATCTGTTTCCGAGTGTTCCCTACGGCTCCGGCGCATGTCATTGCCAGGATGGAGGATATGCTGTATGGGGAGACAGAGAGATTTCCTGTCCCAGTACAGAGTTTTTTATAAAGATCTATCGCGAAAAGGGTGTTGTCCTGAACCAGGGTTTGAAGATTCAATTTGCTTTCCGTTGCCGGAGCCAAACCCGCAAGAGCCAGGATTAGCATGAAGATCAATGTATGCGCTCTAAATATGCGCCACATGAAATTCTCCTTCCCAAGAACCTGCATAAGCTGTCCGTCCCTTACCGAATGTCGAGATCCAGAACAATTGAGAATTTAAATTCGCTAATTCTGGATTCTGAAATCTCTCGTCAAGTTGTGAGGGTCCACGATACACGGGACTGGTGGGGTCTTGTTATTACGTTTCCTATACCAGTCCGCTATCTTCTCCCTAGAAAAAGAGAATGCATCTTCCAGGTTTGGACGTCCCTGTTTTATGGCCTCAATCAGAAAATATGTGAAAACGCCTCCATTGAGACGCGGATCTGAGAAAGAGCTTTCATGTTTCCGTGCCGAGGCGAGCAACGCTTCATGATCGTTGCCATAACTCGGAGGACTGCTCTTGTCGGCGATAGTCCATTCGTCTTCTTCAAAGTCACCCAATGGCAAGTAGTCGGATATTAGCTCGCCGTCATCAGTTCGAAAATCTTTGGTTATGGCTCGGCTATGGCAAGAATCCACTATCAAAATCTTTTTCCTGGCTGGGATCTTCTTGATAAGCGAACCAACCTCATCTTTAATCAGGAAAATTTTTTTTTGAAAATGATCTTGTATTGTCATACCTTTTTGTTGGCCGGGATAAAGCACTAGGAATCCATCTCCACGATAGTTCCCTCCATGCCCACTGAAGTAGATGACGACCGTATCTTCAGGTTGCGTGCTGGAAACTAACCATTGGATACCCGATGAGACCCCATTAAAGTCTGCTTTGGCATCTTTCAAAATTCTTACATTAGACTTTTCAATGCCGGCCCTGGATTGAAGTGTTTCGGCTATCCTATCGACTGTATTGTCGTAAGGCCGATTGTCAAACTTGCCGTGCCCTGCGATTGAAAGAAGATAAGCTTTCGAAGGCGTCGTGGTCTGTACGGATGGTGGTGGACCGGAGCCTATGCAAACGTTTACTTGGGCTGTTCCCCAACTTATGTTCGTAGCAAGGGATTCCGCCGCCTTTTGGAAATTAAACGCAAGGTCTTTTGGTCCACCGATGTATTGCTGGAATCCTGTGCTCTGGAGTTGCTGAAATTCCTGCTCGGATAGTATCCTGCCTTTTTCTGAAGTCGCATAGGCTATAAGACGCTCGACACCATCAGGGCCGCCTATTTTAAACCTGAAATTATCACCCTGCCCTGGGAAAATTCTAGGAACATTCGGTTGTATGCGGTTATCTTGTCCGGAATAATCGTTCGGCCAGAGTCTTATGATACGGCCTGACGTCCCCATATCCATGAGAGTCAGATAACATTCCCTATCAGCGGAAAAGGTAAGGTTGATTTCATCCCCTGATTTTACAACCTTCTTGTCCGTAGTGAGCGTCAACTTTATGTTGTTTTGGGGATTCGGATTGGTAGGAAGAATATAAATGTCCTTCCAATCCTTGGCGTGTCCGCAATCTTGCCCATGAGACGGGCCTGCGGCGCAAACAAGACTCAAGGCTACCATCCCGATAATGGCGATTAACCTAGATGAACCCTGCATCCAGCGCATACTAACCTCCATCTGACTTTTTTAGCCTAAAGCCTCAAAATCTGTTCAAAACAGCAACCAGGGTGGACACGGTCCACCCTACGCAAGAGGCGGGAGTTTCGACCTACGATCACTTAGGAATGTGCCTAAACTGCACCGAATAAGAAGCGTCAGCGCCAACCACCTTGATTTCATTTTCCAGGGCCTCCAACAATCCTTGAGGCGCCTGTACAGACTTGTCCGGAACAGTATAGTCGGCTATGCCCATAATGTTGAATTCACGTTCGAGTTTGTCGCTGATTTCCTTTCCGGCCTTGCCGGATCGACCGGATGCGCTCAGTGAATTGAGTTTATCATACAGGGTTTCAATTTTAGGGTTTCTTTGCCGGCTTGCCACAAAATAAATTGTCTCGACTCCTGGATTGTTATCAAGGACATACCAGTATTTCCCCTGTTTCGACGGCAGCCAGTAGGTTTGGCCGCCCCGGGCTTCTCCACTGCCTTCTGTAAGCTGAGGATTAGGGAAAAGCTTCCCGACTTGTCCGGAAGAATCCCACCAAAAGATATAGACGTAACAATCAGACTCCGGCTGAAAAGATATGCCTATCCTGGAGCCTGATTTCAGAACCGATTCGTTTGTCAGTGGCGATTCTCTTTCTGAATCGTCCTTGGAAACGAAACTGACCCTTATACGTAGGGGACCTTCAAACGTAGGCGCCCTGAAAACCGTCGTTTCTTGAGCTAGCCCTTTGGGACAGAATAGTTGAGGGCTCTGCGCGTTTTTTGTTTCTTGCCTAGTTTTTTCGTAAATATAATCATAGAGCTGCTTGGCTGTTATTGAGCCGTCGCCGGAACCTTTTGACGCCTCACCTCGTAGCGCCTTCAGCAAAAAGTGAGTGAAAATACTGTTTCCGAACTTGGGCTGTTCATATGACTTTTCATCAGAGCGGCTGGATGATATTCCGATCCTGCCTTTCAGGTTCTGGAACATTGAGAAAAAGGTGTCGGCTTCCTTTGCCAGAGTTTTCTCCAGGCCCGGATTAAAGCCGCCTGAATGGCATGCGTCCGAGAGCAATAAGACCCGGTCCGAGTCAATGCCTTTAAAAAGGGCGTTTTGATTCATCCAGAGCGCGGTGCCGTAGAGATTATCAATTTGAGTATCATGGGTTATAAAATAGTATTCGTCGGGTCTGGATTGGTCCGCAGCCCCGTGGCCGGACATGTAAATCAATACGATGTCATCTTTACCCGCAGGCTTGAGATCATCTCGAAGTGCCTTGGAGACGTTTGCGCGAGTGGCCTGTTCATTCAAAAACAGATGAACATTTGTCTTTCTGAATAGAGACTTGCGCTCGTCTATAAAACTATAAAGGTCCTTTGCGTCTTTATCCGAAAGTGTCAGTTGCGGGATATTAGGGTCGCCGTATTTACTCACTCCAACAATGACGGCGTATAAATCACCTTTCTTGGCGGGGTCAGGTGCAGCATTAGCGATCTGCCCGAAAGAAAAAATGAACATAGTAGTCAACAACAACATCCATAATATTCCGAGCTTTTGAGTCAAGAGACATCTAATTGGTTTCATGGCCAAATTCCTCTTATCTCGTGCTACACATTGAGTCATGACGTTTCCCCTACCAGTATGAATCCGCTCCAGAAATAAGGATGTTTGTACCCTGCGTTACGAATGTCGTCTCTTGCTTTCAGAAGCGATTCAAGTTTCGTCTTGCCCGATTTACGGTACCTAAAGAAATTTTCGGCAAGAGTGACAGCGGAAGAAGCCTCAACCTCCCATAGTGACATGAGCACTGATTTGGCGCCTGCGTATTGGAAAGCGTAACCCATGCTGACCACACCCTCTCCGGAGACTTCCTTTCCCAAACCCGTCTGGCATGCGGTCAGCGCGACTATGTCCGCATTCATCTTGAGCGACAAAATATCCGACATCTTGAGAAAACCATCTGTTCCGTGCGGAACCATGGTTAACGCAAGAAATGGTTCCATTAGCCCTGCGGTCTTGCTTGACACTACTCCGTGAGTCGCGAATACGACGTTTCCGTATTGATCGATCCGAGGCGCCACTTTCGTGAGAAAATCAGATTTGTCGGCTTTGAGGCCCGTAAGAGCCAGACAATTGTCCCCATACATATTCACGAGATTGTCAGCCAGAATCCCGGTCTCAGGCAGTTGCTTGAAAGTCGGCCCGCCACTCTCCTCAATCGCTTGCATTAGTTTAATATTGTATTCTTTCTCCTTTTCGGCCAACCCGATTGGACTTGCCAGTTGAGCCCGTTTGTCTTTCAAGTTGAATACAGGGTCCGCAACCACGAGCAGGCTATCCTTCGGTTTTATTTTGTTGCCCATGTTTCTGACGAGCGTAAGGGCTGACAAGGATTGGTAATAGCTGATCGGATAATCATCCCCGAGGAATGTTACCCCTTCGGGATAGTATGTGAACTGCTCAGGCCAGTTCTTGTCCTCCAATTTTTTCCACGTCGCCTTCCCTCCTGTCACCAGAGCTTCGAACGGCAATACAGCCAGAATCCCGTCTGGAATGATGATCAGTGGAGTGCCCTTGGGAACATCGACCAGTACCGCCTGTAAGAGTTTCCGATAGAGGCTTTCCGCAAGTTCTGGATCAAATTCCCTCAGATTTTTATTTTCAAAAGGCGCCCTAAATTTCATAACGTCCTTCACAAGGTCCGTAAGGTCCCACTTCTTAAAAAAACATTCGGCCTCCTTCTTGTCTCGAATAAGCTTTATCATGACCCCTGAACCTGAAACATCGAACATGACCACGCACTCTTTCGGCTCCAGAGCTGAGTCCTTTATTCCTATCGGCCGCGGATATTTCACTGCAGCGTATGATGGGTAATTTTTCCAAAGACTGTCCACAAAAGCTCCTAAGTCTGCCTCGGCATCCTGGGTGTCCTTGGACAGGATCTCATACCTCGCCGATTGTTTCGCCCTGTCCGTCTTTGCAAGCTCCTTTTTGAGCGCAGCCATCCTGTTCACAAGAGACTGTTCCTTTTCCATGGTTTCCCTTGGAATTCCCGACGCCCCGGAAGCTGAAGTCTCGGACAGATGATCGGCGAACGCTCTTGCCTTGGTCACCTCCAGGGCCTGGATGCCTCCGTCCTGGCGATTAAGTTTCATGCGAACTCGTGTCAGACCCTTGGCCGGCTCTATTCGAGAGAATCCACCCATCTTGACTTCAAAGAAGTTCTTTCGTTCAGAGGGTAAGAGCCCTGACCTTACTTCTTCGAGAAGATTCATGGCTTTCTCGTAATATTCTTCCGCCTTCTCATAGTTCTCCATAGCCTCATTTGCCGTAGCAAATCCAGTGTAACTAATAAATAATCCATCAGCGTTACCTGTTTTCTCGGCCATTGTAACGCCCTTTTCATAATACTTCGCGGCCGAGACATAGTCTTTCTTCAGCAAACTCAGCCTGGCTCTTGTTGAGTCATATCCGGAAGAATTAATCAGTGTCTCTGCCCTTGATAGGTCGCCGCTGTCGAGAAAAAGATTGGCGAGGTTGTTTTCTGGTCCCTTGGTGGGTTTTCCGATAGATTTGTCTATTTCAAGGGCCTTTTCGAGGGCCGCCTGGGCGTCGATATATTTGCCCATGTCGGTGTAGACCAATCCTATATGAGAATATGTGGTCGCTTCTCCTTCTGCGTCGCCTATTTTCTTTCTTATTTCAAGTGAACGCTGATAATACTCGAGAGCTTTGGTGGGTTGACCAAGTTTCTTGTAAATTATGCCCATGTTGGACAGTAATAAACCTTGGCCTCTAACATCGCCTATCCTCTTCTTTATTTGAATGGACCGATCATAGTAGTCCAGCGCCTTGGGATATTGTCCTAAGATACCGTAGATTATCCCAATGTTGTTAAGTGCGGTGGATTCCCCAGCGACATCTCCGATCTTTTTCTTTATTTCGAGAGCCTTTTCCTGACTTTCAAGCGCTTTGGGATACCGGCCTTGCGAATAATAGACATTCCCCAAGTCAATAAGAGAATTGCTTTCTCCCCTGATGTCTCCAATTTTCCTGTCTATTTCAAGGGAACGGTTATAATGGTCTGAAGCCTTAGAATACTTGCCTAAGACACCGTAAACCCGACCAATCTCACGCAGTTCGCCTGATTCACCTCTAACGTCTCCAATCTTCTTTCTTATTTCCAGTGATTTTTCACTGTATTCAAGCGCCTTGGGATACTGGGCCAGGGCTCTGTAAACTGACCCAATAGCTCCCATAGTAACTCCTTCGCCGCTGACATCCCCTATCTGTTTCCTTATTTCCAGCGACCGTTCATAATATTCAAGCGCCTTGGGATACTGCCCCAAGGCATTGTAAACCGACCCTATGGCACTTATAGTAACTCCTTCGCCTCTGATGTCACCGATCTTTTTTCTTATTTCCAGTGACTTTTCGTATTGCTCCAACGCCTTTTGATATTCTCCCAATGAGGAGTAGACGCTACCTTTACTATTTAGTGAGTCCCCTTCGCCGCGGAGATCGCCTATCTTCTTTCTGATTTCAAGCGACCGTTCATAATATTCCAATGCCCTCTGGTATTGAGATAGAGAGCCGTAATCATTGCCTAGGGATTGATAGGTAAACCCTTGACCTCTTACGTCGCCGATCTTTTTCCTTATTTCCAGCGACTTCTCATGATATTCTAAAGCCTTATGGTATTGACCTAATGCGCCGTGTACGTTGCCAATATTGCTGAGCGCAGTTCCTTCGCCACGCGCGTCACCCAACTTCTTCTTTATTTCCAGAGATCGCTCATAATGTTCCAATGCTTTTGGATATTGCCCCAGAGATTGGCAGACCATGCCAATATTCCCGAGTGCGTTGCCTTGGCCGCTGACGTCATTTAGTTTTTTGCTTATCTGAAGGTATCGTTCAAAAAAATCCAATGCCTTAAGATACTGTGCTTGCGCGTTGTAAACCAGACCAATGCCGTTGATCGAATTCCCTTCTCCCTTGGTGTCACCAATCTTTTCCCTTATCGAGAGCGCCTTTTCAAAAAATTCCAACGATTTCGAATATTGCCCCAACCTGAAATAAACGTGACCTAAACCGTTAAGAGCATTCCCTCTGCCTTTGTCGGAGCTTGCCTTTTCAAAAATATATAATGCTTCCCGGTACTTCTTGAGCGCTGTTTCCAGATCTGAAGTGGACTGGGCCTTGTTTACCGTCTGGTCCGCTTCCTTTATCAGGGCAAAACCCTCTTTTTCAGACTGTGCGAACCCGGGTAAAGGACTCAAGATAATAGCCATCAAGACAAATGTGATTCTTATTAATGTATTTTTCATGAGACCGTCACCAATTTTGGTACCCTCGTTTTCTTGAGGTTTTATTTGACAAATACAACTTCAACCCGCCTATTTCGAGCGTCTGTGGCCGGACTGAACTTTGGTCTAGTGTATCCGAAGCCTTGGGTTATGATCCTGTTGGGGTCTACATTGAAATTCTTTACAAGGTAATCCTTGACGGCTACGGCACGACTGTTGGAAAGAACCATATTTTCTTCAGACGCTCCAACAGTGTTGGCATGCCCCTCTATGACAAATTTGTAAGAGATCATATCGTTGGATTTCAAGGCTTTCCCTATCTCATCCAATTGATTGATTGGGTCACCAAGTTTGATGGCCGAAGACCAACCCTCAAACTGGATGTTGTTGAATGATTGCCTGGCGGTATCGGCCACGGTGAAATTCTCGATCCCCATGACCTTGTACATTCCCTCTAAATTGGAGCTTTTGACTTCTTTGGTTATATCGGATGCTTCTTTGACAGTTTTTTTATCTTTAGAATCAGAATCAGCAAGGCGCTTAGCCTCGTTTAGACGCTCCTTAACCCCTTGAGCGCTAGGTTGGGATTTCAGTGCGTTCTCGTAGCTCTCAACGGCAAGGGGATAGCGCCCCTGAGCCATGTAGACATCTCCCAATCCAATTTTAGGGGCTACCATGTTATGGTTTAGGTCGATGGCTTTGGAGTAATTTCTTACCGCTTCGTCGAGTAGTTTGTTAGCTTCAATCAGGCTTTTCTGATCATTCCTCTTCTTGCTAAGGCCCAGGTGTTCGAGAGCGTCAGCAAGGTTTACATGAGCCTCCGCGTAAGAGGGACAAAGGTCCACAGCCTTTTGGAACGCTGCCTGGCGTTCATTGTAGTTGAGCAATTTGACCCCCTCAGCATACTTGACTTTGGCTGCTGAACAATCTTTGTTTTTTAGCTGACCACTGGAAGTTTGTGCCTGGACCAATGCCTGCAAACAGCAACACAGAAACAGTATCAACGGGAGACGAAAAAGATATGAGTTTCTTCTGCGGCTCATCTGTAAAACCCTCCCTGAGCGCAATTCCCACAGAACGTGGTTATGCGTGTGGTTGGTAAATCATTTAGTCCGGTTTTTGGTCTCCACGTTATTCAATAGAGCCAATGAGTCGTTTACGCTCGAAGCCAGTTCGGCGTCGGATAACCGAGGTACCAGATAACCCAGACTGAATGGACTCAGCCAATATTTCGCCATTGCGTGTATCGATGACCCGCGATCTTAATCCAAATTTGTCTTTTTCAGCTTTGATATTTGCTATCAGTACGAAATTAATTGAAGATTCCTTGTAAAATTCGTTCAACACCTCGGATGGGGAAAGATGTCGATCTGCGACTTTGTCCAGGAATTGCTTCAATTGGGCCGGTGTTGAGAATTGGAATCTTAAGACCCTCATAAAGGGAGTCTATCGTCGACTGAGGCAAAGGCTTTTCGAATCCATGAAATATTATGACTGGCGCCAGTCTCGGTTTCGGCGCTTCGAAAAGCATTGGTTTAGAGGCCCCATGACCTACCCGGGGAGCGGGTTTGGCAATTTCTTTTCGTGCAGGAACCCCAGAGAACAATGACTTGGGGGTAGCCTGAGGAACAATTTCTTTCCAATTCTCAGAACTGACCCCTATAAAAGTGGGAACGGTTCCATGAGGATAAAGCAATATGACAGCAAGGATGGCCGCGACGGCGGTCCCAATCGCTATAGTCGGGAACCTGAAGATCGAATTCAACCAATCCAGGGTCGGGAACCTGAAGATCGAATTCAACCAATCCAGGGCGCGGACAAGAACCTTTTTTTCATTTGAGCTACGGGACTGTGCAGATTTTGGAAAAGCCTTTTTGAGTTCAGCTTTTATTTCTGAGGGGAGAGTTTTTTGTATGGCGGTTTCCCTGTAGTCAACGACCTCAGCGCAACACAAGGGACATCGTTCGATGTGTTTCGCCAATCTTCCTTGTGGATCTTGACCGGTTTCAATGAATTCTAACAGATCCCATGGTTCAGGACAGAAAATCTCTTTTTCCGTTTTTAGGAGCCCAGCCAACTTGCCTAGTGAGTCAAGATCCAAGGCGCATTCATGGCATGTATTTATATGGGCTTCCACAGTTGCGCTTCTTTCCCCTGACAATGTCCCCTCAAGATAAGCGAGCAGCATATCTTTCGGATGGTCATCTAAATCTATTTTGTCAGGGGGCTTCATTTTCGTGCACCTTTGTTGATAAGTGTCTGGTAACATGTCTTGAGTTCTCGAACGCAACGCGTTGCCTGAACAGTCAGGGTATTCTCGGTTGCGCCAAGGATTTCCGTAATCTTGCCGTATGGCAATTCCTCATAATATCGTAATTTCAATAACTCACGACACTTTGCTCCCAATAGACGCAAGGCCCGTCTAACAATGTCGGCATCCTCGGAGAAAATTAGCTCGTCTTCCTGGTTGTCTATTCGTGAGCCGTTCATAATATAGGTCCCCGGTCGAAGATCATCAAAAGGCTCGATTTCCGCGTCCCTCTTTGCGGCCGTGGAAAATCTATAGTGATCGACACAAACCCTTTCAGCGATCGTGCAGACGTATTTTTGCAAGGAGTAAGTGGAGTCATAATTCTTGAGCGCGGACATCAGGACCATGAAGACCTCCTGAGTGACATCCTCCACCCCGTCTTGAGAAACGCGCAAACGTCTCTTGACAACCATGCCAACCAGTCTTTGAAAACGAGAATAGAGTTCCGTCCATGCATGCTCGGAACCGGATAAACATCGGTCGACAAGATCTGTGTCTCTGTCATCCTTGCTAACAGCCATGACTCTCTACGAAAAGCAATGATATGAGAATAATATTAAATCATACCACGAAGTCCTTGACTACATCTAACAAAATGTTCTTTCCTTGAAGTGTTCAAACTTACTTTGTATCCAAGACTAGGGCCATCTATTCAATTCTCTCGGGCCGAAAATGACCTCATCCTCGTG
>JAPLJJ010000165.1 GCA_026388665.1 Deltaproteobacteria bacterium | reverse complement strand
GGGGTAAAATGCTCTCCTGCTTCCTCATTGTTTTCCTCGTTGAAACGGCGAATGAGTTCCTCGAAGATTGTCCCCATCCCGTGGTTATCGAGACCCGGCAGTCTAACAGAGCCATCAGTATTCAGTACAGGTTGAGGGCTGAGGTTTGTCAAATGATTGAGGAATTTCTCAATAAGACTGCCTAGAATGTCAGCGTCCACGAGCGTGGGAATTTGATTGCGGAACTTGAACTTTTCGAGGATCTCCTGCACATTTGGCGAAAAACCGTCAAGGTATGCCTCAAAGTCCATTCTAAGTTGCTGGGTTTTAGAACGGGAACTCAAGTCACGAAGGGTAAATGGAGAAGTGTTGTAGAATGCCTGGCCCGCCGCCTGGCGTAACGCTGCGTCCTGATTGGTAATCCCCGCCGTGTCGAGGTTTTTCTTCATATCCAGCACGGCTTGTTTGGTGGGCTCAAGGACTGTGTCAAGTCGTCTAATGACCACCATCGGCAGTATTACATCGCGGTATTTGCCGCGAACATAATGGTCTCTGAGCACATCGTCCGCTATGCCCCAAATGAAATTTGCTATCCAGGTAACATTGTTTTCACTCATAAGTAAGCCTTGCCTTCACTTGAGACTATCATGATTCCCTCCCACACTATCTCACAAACATGAGTCAAATGGGGACATATGTGTGCGGAAGCCTGACAATATTTCTTGGGGAAAGTAGAATTTACATGAGATTAATGAATTGGAGAGAGGAAAACAAGAAAAACGTTAGGCGAATGACACTAAACCCAGCCTTTTTGAGAACTCGGACAGCATCCAGGAGCCACCACCGGGGATCTGGTTGCAGACAAAATAACATCCTGGCAAAAATGTCTAAACAGGAGCTTGAAAAAGCCCTAAAAACACATGACCCAGAATACTGCGCCGCACTTCCACATACCGCGTAGTGCGGGGATTGATTCGTTTAGGGAACGGCGCAGGGTTTGATTTTCAGCGATTCTTGTTGTAGAACCCCGGTTAACTTTGCTTCGTTGATATAAATCAGTATCATACGTAGACTCCGTTTATAATCTTGGAGTTATTGATGACCTTCTATGAAGAACCTGCCCACTATGAAAAGACTGTCATTTCAGATTTACAGGGAGCATGGGAGAATTTACGACGAACGGTAGTCGAAAATCACCCATTCCCTGAATCTGAGAGGTTATTATTTCATGTAGATGAGGGAATGAGCTGGGAAAGCGTCCGTGACCTTAGTCAAATGAGGAAAACCTTGCTCCTGATACAAAACCTATGCAATGTGAATTCAGTTCCGAAAGAAGTGACAGAGTGGGTAGAGGAGGTTTTAAATATTCTCAAAGAAATAATAGAGGGTGACGCATCGTAATATTGACCCACCTTTATTGAGTATCAACCATCTCAAGTCTCATTTTACTCCACTAATTAGCAATTTGTTACGTTTTCATTGATATTTCCAAAGTGAACGTTTAGTTTTATCTACTTCTGGTTCAGTCAAGTGAGAGGGTAAACCAAATGACGGACAACATGGAACTTCCAAGGCAAATAATCGTTACGCCAACTAAGAGCGTTGGGATATCCATTATATTGACAGTTATTTTTGGACCTCTGGGGATGTTCTATTCGACCATCTCTGGAGCAATCATCATGCTGATAATATCTGGTATTTTAGGTTTTGTGACATTCGGATACGGACTCATCATTACGCATCCCGTTTGTGTAATATGGGGCGCGCTTGCAACACATTCTTATAACAAAAAACTTCTTCAAGGTTTCAGGTTGCCCTTAGGTGTATCTGTTTAACTCAATGTGGTCTGAAACCTTATAAGGAAGGAAATCTGATGGTCACAGACAAGAAACCCACCAAGCCTGTATCAAAGACCACAAAAAAATCTACATCAAAAAAGCCGCCCAAAGGAACACTCAAACTGGTCATGTCATCTAATCAGCCGTTGGATGAAACTATCATGTTCACGGGGATACCATTAAATAATCTAACAAAAGAATTCAAATATGAAACTGTGAGTCCGGAAATCATACCGCCCAATGCGGATGACCTAAAGGTGATTCGCTGTCTTAAAAGACTGGACCAGTATATTTCTAAGTCTGCGGACTATAATAAATATTGGACTCTACTCACGGAGACCCAGAACTCTTGCATGAAAACATTCGATATGTGGCTCACTAACAAGGGAGTACAGGAAGATAAGGATACATACACCTCTTTATCAAATGTTTACCTCACTTTTATTTATGGTTGTGACCACGAAGAGCCCATCACAATTAAGAATGTTTGCGAGGAATACATTGTAGAATTTATGATGGACTTTGTTTTAACAAGGACCACTATGAAGCCACTGGAATATACTTTGGTTCCGGCGGCAATGATGCTTTTTCACATATACCTATACGAAAAGGGATATCTGGATGAACCCCCAGATGGTATTGTTGATTTCATGGATGAACTTGAGCCTGAATTTATTGAAATATTAAAGAAGAGATTTTCTTGTGGATGATTATTAAATAATATTAAAGTTGTATTTAGGAAGCATTTATTTACAGAAGTGTAAATTAGTAAGAAATAAGTAGGATAAATTTTAAGGCCCCAAGTCCAATCAATAATTTATAAAATTAGCAGCGTGTAATGAAGTTTGGGCAATTTTATTTTCCTTTTAATAATTGGGTCCTGATTATTGAATACGCGGTTCAAATCAGAATTAAGGATTATAGGAATGGGGAGTGTTGCTAAAAATACAGAACACGCAGTTAGAAAAAAACTATCACGTTGCCAGATGCTAGTATTTTTATTCCAGTTAGATTAATTATTTATCTTGAGTGGCGGGGAATCAATTGAACTGCAACTTAGCTTCAAACCCTAAAGATAATTCGAGCCCCAATTTGCTGACAACTTACTGACAACTTTTTGAGGCCCTACTCTTAATGATTTCAATAGCTTACTGGTGGAGGCGGCGGGAATCGAACCCGCGTCCGAAAACCTTCAACCTGAGGCGTCTACATGTTTGTTTCGAGTTTTGTTTTCTCGCCCGACAAGTCCCCCTCGAACACGGTCCTCGTCAAGCCAGCCCGCTAATTTTTTCGCATCATTCCCAACAGGCACGAGAAATCAGCTATCCTGCTTTCCCTCGCCCGTTCCGTTCTCACAGGAAAAGACCGGACAGACGCTAGCCTACGCGGCTAGAGCGTACTCGTAATTATCGGCGAGTATGTTTTTTTCCAGCGGATTACCGAGTCGCCGGAGGGCTCGACATGCAACCTCGATCTCAACTGTCCCCGTCGAAACCAGTGCGCCCCCTTTCGTATCCTTTCAATTCTAAATCAAGAGACAACCGCAGACCCAATATTGTTCCCCAAATAGTCTTCAACTTGCGGTCGTGCGCTACGAACTTCCCTAACTTTTGTGAACTCAGCGGCCCTGATTACGGAATTTCACCAATCGCTCCAGTTCCCGCCTCTGTTCCTTTTTCTTGATAGCGTCACGCTTGTCGTAGGTTTTCTTACCTCGAGCCAGGGCCATCTCCACTTTTACCTTACCATTCTTAAAGTACATTTTCAAAGGTATTAAGGAAAACCCTCTCTCAGCGACCTTTCCAGCGAGTCGCTTTATCTGCTTCTTGTGTAAGAGTAACTTTCTTTCCCGTAATGGTTCGTGGTTAAGGCGATTAGACTGCGAATAAGGCGATATGTGGGCTTCTACCAGAAAGATCTCGCCGTTACGCACTTTTCCGTAAGAGTCGGAAAGATTGGCCTTCCCATTACGCAGGGATTTCACTTCAGAACCGACCAGGACAATCCCACATTCGAAAGCGTCTTCTATCTCAAAGTTAAAGAAGGCTTTCCTGTTCTTGCATATAATTTTTATATTTTCTCCCCGGGGTGTTTTCATAATTATTGTTGGCTCAAGAAAAAATCCCCAGGGAATCTGTCAAAGATCCATTTTTCAATCAATTCATGTATTTCTTGAGCGGACTGCATCTGAAAAGCTTGATGAGTCAAATCCAGACAGTCGTCGTAGGAAATAGATCGTATCAATTTCTTGACCAACGGTATTGATAGTGCGTTCATAGACAGCTCATCCAGCCCCAATCCGACTAATATAGGAACATTGACAGGATCACCGGCCATTTCACCGCACATCGCCACACTGACACCAAATGCCTGCCCGGCGTTAACAACCTGTCTAATCAACCTCAAAACAGCCGGATGCAGTGTGTCGTAAAGATAATTGACATGTTCGTTCAGACGATCAATTGCGAGAGCGTACTGGATCAGATCGTTGGTGCCAATACTCAAGAAATCAACTTCCCGAGCGAGCAGGTCGGCGATTGCGACGGCTGATGGGACTTCTACCAGAATGCCCAATTTAATGCTGTCGCAGTGTTCGACCCCTTCTGAAGCAAGTTCGGACTTGACCTCCTCCAGTATCTTTTTCGTACTATGAATTTCCGTAATGCATGAAATCATTGGTATAAGCATACGGCAGTTACCGTAATGGGCCGCCCGCAGAATCGCCCTTAATTGTGTCTTGAAAACGCTCTTCAAGTTCAGACAAAGCCTGATGGCTCTTAGTCCCATTGCGGGATTGGTTTCGCTTGGCATTTTCAGGCTACTGGCGATTTTGTCCCCCCCAATGTCAAGAGTACGTATTGTCACGGGATAAGGTTTGTTACGGTCAACAACAGCACGGTAGGCTTCAAATTGTTCTTCCTCGGATGGGAGGTCCTCTCTGCCAAGGAAGAGATATTCAGTCCTAAACAGACCGATGCCCTCGCAGCCATGAGCTACGGCAATTTCTATTTCATCTACAAGTTCTATGTTCGCGAGAATCTGGATCTTCCTACCACCATCACGCGTGACGGCAGGTAGCCTACCAAAAGCCAACAAAGACTGATGATAATTCCTGAGAACGTCAGAACGTTGCCGATAGCGGAAAATCATTTCGGCGTCTGGGTTTAGGATCACGAGACCAGTGCTGCCATCGACGATTATCGTGTCACCGGTTTGCACCATAGGGCTAATTTTCTCTAAACCAGTTACCGCAGGAATCTTGAGTGACCGGGACATGATGGCCGTATGTGATGTTCGACCACCTACATCAGTCGCAATGGCTAAGACATGCTCTTTCTTGAGTTGAGCCGCGTCCGCTGGGGAAAGATCATGAGCTACCAGAATAGAATTCGGCGGAAGTTGATGCATCTTCCTCTCGGAAGAAACCCCCAATAGAATCCTTAACACGCGCTCACCAACGAAATGAACGTCCCGCGCTCTCTCTTTGAGATACTCGTCATCAATTGAATCGAACGCCGAAGTAATCTTGGTCATAACCTCGGATATCGCCCATTCCGCGTTTTGTTTCCCCTGTTCTATCGCCCTCTTGGTGCCCTCGTAGAGCATTTTGTCCCTTAGTAACAAAATGTGAGTATCCAGAATATAAGAGTGGTCTCCCAGCGGGTGGTTACCGTCGATTTGGCCTTTTATAGCGTTTAGTCGCTTTTCGGCGCTGTCCACAGCCTCTTCAAATCGGGCGATTTCCGCAGGGACCTCTGCGGTTGTCAGAATACGACACGGACAAATATCGGTAGAGAGGCGCTCCAGCAGAACGACTTGTCCGATACCAATTCCAACGGAGACACCTACTCCCTTGATCATGGTGTTTTCGGGGATCATCATGGGTGAGGCCCCATGAGTTGAGCGGTTTTTATCTCCTATGGTCTGAATCATCACCTTCTAGCAACTCACAAATTTGTTGAACAGCCTCGTGGGACCCAGGGCCGTTAGCGCGTATAATCAATTCGGACCCTGGTGTGGCGGCCAGCAGCAGAAGTCCGAGGACACTACGAGCATCAACCTCCATGCCATTCCTGACCAGGGTAACCCGACAAGCGTGTTGCCTCATAGTCTGTACCATAGCCGTAGCCACTCTGGCGTGAAGACCAAGTTCGTTGCCAATTACTACCGTTCGTTCAATAAGGTCGGTTTCTGTAATCATTTACCTCATGTCCATTATTACAATAGAGAAAATCCCAGTAGCATTACTATCAACAATGGATAAATGACCCGAGTCTGAGAAAAACTTTTTTTCAGAATGAAGAAACAGGCAGAAAAAGTTATCAAAATAAGTGTGACAAGTCCGACTATGTTCCTAATCTCACTTGATCCCGCATGTTCAACCGACAGAATCAGCGAGATGCCAACTAGAGAACCAGAACATAGAAACACAAGTCCTCGAAGAAGCGCAACAGATTCCTCGACCCATGGGGACTTGAATCGCTTAACAACGCGAATCCCGTCATCCCAACCTGCATGAAACCCCACGTATCTTAAAACCACATTGGGAACGTTGTAAACAAGCAACGCTATAATCGGGGCCCAAAAAACTGAAAAGGATGTCATGGCGATCGAGGCGGCCAGTAATGAAGAAGCAGGCCTTAGCACGCCCCAAAAAATCCGATCGCCCTGGGCAGCAAGTGTTGACATCAGTCTTTTTTTTATAAGCGGAATCGTATGGGGGCTTTCCCCTTCCTCAAGCCGCGAAATTGCGCCGATGCACATCGGCCCCATAGCAGGATTGGTGTTACCGGATTCGAGTTGTCGCCTGACGACTTCCCGACGGCGCTTATTATCATTGATAAGTCGGTCCAAAGCCGGAAGTTGGCAAAATGTAAACCCTATATTTTGCATCCGCGGATAATTCCACATGATCTCGATCAGAAATGATCTTAGAAAGATCCGCCAACCCACCCCTTTCATTGAGACCATACTCTCACCAGAATCATTCATGGCGTCAAAATAGAATACCATCAGACCCCTGTCAATGGATCAAGAACCAAGACTCAAAAAACAGGGTCACTTTTGAAATATATGAGCTGTTATGTGAAACCATCCACCTTAACACAATAATATCATAAGTTACTCGAATTAAGTATCATAAATGTTTAATTTAAGACTTGTTTCACGGAAAAAATATGATATACGAGTAATAGGGCCTGAGTGAAGGCCATCGTCACGATACTTCTCAAGAAGCCTCGATCAATCCAAATATATTGGAGGATTAATATGAAAAAACTACTTGTGTATTTCTTGATGTTGGTGGCCATCAACTTCGTTGTGACTGCCGGAAGCGGGACATCCAGCGCTGAAGAATTAGTCGTGAAAAACTGTGAGGAATTGCTCAGAATGGCTCAAAATCTTCAGGAAGACCTAAGGACCGTGGACACGATGCTTGGATCAGCCATTGAAGCGGGAAACATGGACAGAATAAACAACTACAAAATGAGAAAGGCCAGCGTGCAAAAACAGCTTCAATCCGTACTTCAGGCTGTTGACATCAGATCGTGCGTAAAAGGCAAGTGACATCAGGCGTCGCCGGTATATAACCACAGACATTAAGCAGGTCACAGCGCGTTTTCAGCGGTGTCACCGTCATAGAACTACGAGAGTCCTCTTGAATTTGGTTACCTTCCAGCGCTCGCTTCACTGTTTTAGCGTTTCAACGGGCTTCTTTCTAGAATTAAGCGTGTGGTAAGCGCGTGTAATCACTGGCCTGATAGTTCTCGAAACATTCAGCTCGCATCTGGATAATGGAAAGAGCACTGGTTTTTCTGCGCCTACCTCCATTTCGCGATTGTCGTCAAGAGACCTCAAAAAAATGCGCGATAACTGTTTGTCAGCAAACATGCAAAACAGCTCGTGATTCTCTCCATCTACCCATGCGATAGTTTTCTTGAAAGTCTGCGATGAGTGGACACCTAGCACCGCCTCAGCGTAACGAATGGCTCGATCAGCGGTTAGTCCCATATCAACTATGGCCAACGCCAGCTTTAATACCACTAGGTCCTGAATTACAAACGATACCTTTTTGTTGTTACGTTTCAGAGGCGTAACCAGGCCATTTCTTTCAGCTTCCTCGAGTTTTTGAGCCCCATCCAAATCGAGTAAATAGAGCGCTTCCTCAAGCGTGACATGTTTGCTAAGCATTTTTAGTCCTCAAAAACATCATTTGTGATCAAAAGAAGTTAGCCCAAGTGTCATGAGTCATTGCCGTGAAAGCTCGTCCGCACGGCTGGCTGCCGCTGCAACCGTTTCCATGAGTATTCCACGAATCCCGGCCGTTTCCATAACTTTCAAGCCGCTAATTGT
Source organism: Deltaproteobacteria bacterium (assembly GCA_026388665.1). GTDB lineage: Bacteria > Desulfobacterota > Desulfomonilia > Desulfomonilales > Desulfomonilaceae > CAJBEZ01. The sequence goes on along the minus strand of JAPLJJ010000165.1, from coordinate 11,545 downwards.
TGTTCCACCCGGCGAAGTTATCATATCTTTCAACTCACTGAACGATTTTCCATCCGCAGCCAGGGTAGCAGAACCGAAAAATGTCTGTATGGTGAGTCTCCTGGAAACCTCCCTGGAAAGCCCTAACAAAACGCCGGCATCCGTCATTGCCTCCATGATAACGAAGAGATAACCAGGGCCGCTTCCCGACAAGGCGGTCACAGCGTTCATATTCCTTTCATCAACCACAACGGCCGATCCGATAGCTGAGAACAATCGCGTCGCGGTCTCGAGGTCATTGTCATCCGACGCTCCACCTTTACAAAGAGCCGTCGCGCTCTGACCAATCATTGCAGCGGCATTCGGCATGGCTCTAATAACGCGTTTGTCCTTCCCTAGCCTGTCTAGCAAGTATTCCGTCGATATTCCAGCAGCAATTGAAATTATTAATACATTTCCCTGAATCTGATCCGCCAGAGAATCAAGAACCCCGTCAATGAGTTGTGGCTTCACAGCGACAAGGATCACCTGGTCATCATGCCAGATCGCTTTCTCCAGTGAATCAGCAATTCTAACCCCTAATTCAGCTTCCAACACAGACATTTTTTCAGAGTCAACATCGAATATCATTATATTGTCAGGGGTTGTAACCGAGGCGTCGATCAGCCCTCTGACAATCGCTGCCCCCATGTTTCCCACACCTACGACGGAGATAGTTAGTTTTTTGTTTTCCATGTTATGGCGACCCAAAGATAAACATGACCTATTGCCTTTATCAGAAATTGCGATACATATTTCAAAGGTGCTCTATTTTATCATGACAAGACGTTGAATCATATTCTTATCAGGACCCGAGGAGGAAAAAGATTGCCGCAACACAAAATTTTCACGCTCGACGCAAGGGGCCTCGATTGTCCCCAGCCTGTCCTTGAAACAAAAAAGGTTTTGGACGTCGGAACTCTCAGTCGCTTTCAGGTGATAGTAGATAATCCCGTAGCCAGGGAAAATGTTTGTAGATTCGCGCGTAATCAGGGCGCTGAGGTGGAAGTATCACAACTCACTGGTACTGATTACTCCATAGATATCCATATTACGAATCCCCGCGTTGCTCATGAAGAAAAAGAAGAACTGATTCCGTGTGCGATTCCAAACTCCAGGGATTCTCAGAACAGGACCGTAGTATATATAGGGAGCGATATCATGGGGAGGGGTGACGACAACCTGGGGCTAAAACTCATGCGTGGGTTCCTCAGGACAATGATCGATGTCAAACCGCAACCATGGAGAATGATATTTATAAATTCAGGGGTGAAGCTTACCACCATCGACCAGGAAGCGATCGATGCGATCGGCCTCTTGGAAGAAAGAGGGGTTGAAATCCTATCCTGCGGAACGTGCCTTGAAGCCTTCGGTGTCGCTGATCAACTGCGGGCGGGTAAAGTGACAAACATGTACGAGGTTATCGAATCCATGAACACAGCAACAAAGGTGATCTCGCCGGATTAGTTGGGCTCCGGTCCACGAGAATCATCTCATCTAGGTCGGACAGGCAACTCGAATATGAAACAGGCCCCGCCATCTTCGTTGTCTTTGACTCGGATAAAACCATTATGATCGGCCACTATTGCGCTGACTATGGTTAAACCCAAGCCGGTGCCACCCTGCTTTCGTGTGAAGTATGGGTCAAAAATACGCTCACGATCATGAGGATTAATTCCTGGCCCATTGTCACAGACACTAACTGAAGCTATTCTCAATACGGGCTCATATCGAGACTCAATCTCCACTTTACCTTCCGATCCGGCCGCTGCTATCGCATTATCAATCAGATTCATAACTGCACGTTTTAGCTGCTCTCTATCCAGGTCAAAGACCGGCACGGTTTCATCCGCCAGAAATCTGATGTTCAGTAGCTCATTTGCCGCTCGATACAGCGCCACCACTTCACCGATGATGTCGTTTAATTTATTGGGCGTCGGGTTCGCAGCGGGCATTCTTGCAAATTTTGAGAATTCATTGACCATATTTTTCAACTGTTCAACCTGGTCAATGATGGACGCGGTGCATTGGTCCAGCACATTACCGTCAACCCCTAAAGATGACAGGTATTTCCGCCTTATCCTCTGCGCATTCAGTTGAATCGGCGTAAGAGGATTCTTGATCTCATGCGCAATTCTCCGGGCCACTTCTCTCCATGCGGCCATTCGCTGGGCTTTGACAAGGAAGGTTAAGTCTTCGAACACAAGGACCACACCCAATTCCGCCCCTGACTCGTCCTTAAGAATGTTAGCAAAGCATAGTAGAGTGAGGACCTTGTCGGAAAATGGCATGGTCAATTGTCTCTCTATAGCCCCGGATTCCGATTCTCTCAATTCGATAATGGTTTCATTGAGACGTTTGGCTACTTGCGGATCAAGTTGTTCAAACAACGGCATCCCTAAGCGCAAGTCCCAGTTGATTTTAAGAAGCCTGATAGAGGATGCGTTGAATGCGGTCACTTTCTGGTCCGCATCCAGCGCAATTACGCCGGCCGCTACATTCTTCAGAACCGTCTGAATATATTTTCGCCGGTTTTCAAGGTCCACATTAACTTTTAGAAGCTCATCCCGTCCATGCCTCAAATCTGAAGCCATCTTGTTAAATGATCGCACAAGCGCGCTGAGTTCGTCATCACCCACCGGCTCAACGAAGACATCCAAGTTTCCGGTTGCAATCTGTTGAGTCCCCAACGCCAGACTTTGGATGGGGTCCGTTATCTCACGGGCCATGCTCATTCCAAACCAGAAACCTACGAATATAACTAGAAGGGCCACCACTAAAAGGATAAGAATATATGTCGTCTTGACGGGTCCTTTGACACGTTTCGCCTCCTGATAGTCGTCAAAAGCCTTTGTTATACCGAATAATTTGCTCGATAGAGTATATGGAATCAGATAGTCAGTAACTACCACTCCTTGAATACCATTGTCTTTTCCCGAAACAATCGGGGCGATACCACGCACGAGATCCTCGCCTGAATCAAGGGTTATCACAGTAGAAGCGCTTGAACCCTGGAACCCTATTTTCAGGAAACTGGCCATCACAGGTGGGACGACTATGTCTCCCAGATTGGGGGATTTGACCTCCAGTGAATTACGACCTCCGGACCAATAAACATGTGCGATACTCAATCCTAATGACGGAACCTCTGAGGCGATGACGCTTCTTACCTGCTCAGAGTGTTCGACAGTAGTGAGTTCTCTCTGATGCAATTCATCAGCCAATCTTTGAGCGGCCTTCGTGACATTTTCAGAAGCTTTCTGATGGTAAGCCTGGCCTATAACCACGGCGGATCGCAGAGATTCTTCGACCTGAGCGGCAAACCAACTATCTATCGTCGTGTGTAGGACGCTGGCGCTGGCTATAAACAAGACTACGGTTGGAACAAGTGTGAGAGCTACAAACGCGAGTATCAGCCTCGTTTTTATCCTGGCCCCGAGGACCTTTCCCCTCCTTTCGAAAACGAGCTTGAACAAGTTACGAATCAGGAAAAAGATGATCAGAATCATCAACAACATTACGATCGCAAGAAGACCAAATAGGAGCAGATGGCCACTGAGGGGCCCCTCCCCTCCTGACCTCGACAACTCGGAACCCGCAAAAAAAAGCCCGAGAATAACAAGCGCCGCGATCAACGAAACCATTAGTTCCCGTCGCCGTTTCTTCCTCTCAAGTTCTATTTTGACACTTTCGATCAAATATCCGACCCCGACATGTTGAGAAGTTCTTCGTCACTAAATCCGAAATGATGACCTATCTCATGAATGATGACATCCCGAATCGCGTCAACGATCTCCATTTTTCCTTCATAGGACCGGAGTATTGGTAGGCGGAACAGATAGATACGGTCCGGAAAAAGAGTAGTGTGGAAAAAACTCCTTTCGGTTAACGGGCTGCCAACGTATAAACCCAACAAATGCCACTTGGAGTGTATATTTAAGGATCTTAACACATTAGGAGCAGCAAAATCTTCAACAATGATTTCGACGTTTTCGAGACGTTCCAGAAAAGCCACTGGGATTTGTTTCAGTGCCTCGAGGGCCTTTTCGTGGAATAATGTCTCTTCCATAGGAGTTGGAGCTTGACAGGATTAAGTAATCGAGATTAGACGATGCTCTAACAGAAAAGGATTCAAATGTGAAGTTGTTGAACGACTATGACAGCAGAATATTTGCGGTTGTTGGTCTGGGAAACCCAGGAACGCGGTATGCTCGACACCGCCATAATGTCGGATTCATGACCGTGGACGCGTTGGCCGAGGAACATGGCGGCAAGTGGTCGCCCACAAAACATGACGCTGTCACATGCTCTGTATCTTATTCGGACCGAGCCTTAATCCTCATTAAACCTCAAACATTCATGAATCTTAGTGGTAAAGCCGTCCATAAAATTCTTGCCGTCCACAGGATTGATTCCAACTTCTTGATTGTTATTCACGACGACATGGATCTACATCTTGGCAAGGTCAGAATCAAGCAAGGCGGAGGCGACGGTGGACACAGAGGGGTTAGATCAATAGCTGACTCTCTAAGGTTTCGGGATTTTATGAGGGTACGATTGGGGGTAGGAAGACCTCCTTCTGACCTAGATCCCGAACAATACGTCTTGAGTCCTTTCCTGTTTTCCGACGCTTCGGTAGTTAAGCGGCTAATAAATTTAGGGGCTGAAGCTACAAAATTAATCGTTAGTGATGGCCTTGAGCGCGCCAGAAACGTAATCCATGCGATCAAGACCGAAGAAACGATGCGGCTTGAATCGGAATGAGATAGGTTTTCTCTTGCCTATTAGGAACATTTGTAATACAAATTTGACTTTGAGCCTATGGAACGTTTGTAGGGGGTAACCACACAAATGAATGGAACGATGGTGAGCGAAGACAATGCTCCGCTCCGAAGATTACTTAGACCACTGGTCAAAGCGCTGAGGACGGCCTATATTCAAGGCACCACGGTAGTCAAACTGATGCCTTCGGAGAGGGCTATCCAGCTCTATTACAAGTATCGCCGGAAAAGTTATGATTTTCAATGGTCCATGGATCCCGGCTACCGAAAGGGACTTCGAAAACTCATAGAACTGGTGATTGAAAAGGGAGATCGCGTGCTTGATGTCGGATGCGGCACGGGATCGGCTACTGTGGTCGCAGCGCCTCGAGCCCAGGAGGTTGTCGGAATCGATTTGTCTCCGCACATGATTGAACTGGCCGAAGAAAAGACCAGGAAGAAAAATATCGCAAATACTTGTTTGTTTGCTACATCCGTTGAGGAATATTGTCCTGAGGCCAAGTTCGACAAAGTCATCAGTTCGTTTATGATCCCTCATGTCAAACCCCACCTGCGTCCCAAGATTTATTCGTGTATGTACAACTTCTTGAAACCTGGTGGCGTTGTTGGTTTGTTCGGTTCGAGAGGTGAGGTTTGTGACGTTTACGAAACGAGAGACGAAATCCTCGATAATTTGACCAGAGCAGGATTTGCTGACATTAAACTCTATGACGTGTATGACGTTTACCGAGTCGCAGTAGCGAAACGACCTGATAATACCTAATACTGTCTGTTTCTTGGATTCAAAAGCCCCCTGCTATAATACTTGAAGCATGGGGCTTTTGTTTGGATTGAGTCCTGGAATCCTCCGTAGACGAACAGACTTGTATGTCCGACCGAACGAGAGACCCGATTACAGGGGATTGCGACCTAGATCTACCATTCTGAGCAGGTCGGAACTGCCGACAAGATGTCGCAGGAGCACACGCCTCAATCTATGATTTCAACCAGAACTCCGTTCATAAATCGGGGATGCACAAACACGTAATGTGACTGCCGCCAGACCCGAGGAGATTCATCTATTAACTGGTAGCCTTGATCTATGAGACCTTTCATTGCAGCTTCAGTGTTGGGCACCTTGAAGAAAACCAGCATAAATCCTTCACCTTTCCTTGAAATAAAACGATCTACCTCACTGTCTTCCCTAGTCGATGCGATAAGTTCATAGTAAATTCCCCCAACCTTATACCGAAACACATGGATTCCCTCGGCTTCATGCGTATATTCGCTGTCATGTTTGGTTTTGCCGAAGAACTGGCCCCAAACCTTTGCAGCGGCGTCCACATCTCTTACTGCGATACATATGTGGTCAACTCTCTCGATGCCAATCATAACTCACTCGCTGATTCAAGCACTCCGCAAAGAACAACGGCCCAATCTTAGAGTCTCGGAACGTGTACCCTTCCAACCGCCTCCGAGCAGTTAATGTTTCCATTCAACACAAAGATACCATGCACGTCACCCTTTGCCCACGACCGACCATTCAATTCCTGGTCCTGGCTTGGATTTTAATTATCGATGTTGTTGTCAGTCAAGCCAATCGTAGGTGTTCCCTGTTCCGTCATGTACAATATTTTCCTAGGATCTATTGCTTTCTCGATGATTTTCGGAATACATCTTGCATGGGGACCGACTAGGATTGAACAAAGACACGCGGAGTTAATCATGGCATGATCACGATAAGTTTATATCACATAGTGAGTCAAAACACCTTCCAAGATACTACGATTCAGTTGATCGAGGACCAATGGGGCGGTTATCGCTTACGGTGGGTGTCACACGATGGACAGCAAAGCAGGGTCAGTGCTCCTATCCACTGTGACCTAAGAGTGCTGGCCGAGGCAAGAGAGTATTTCCCAGATGTCTTGCCATTTGGAGGCTTACCAGTGGACGCAACCTAGCATAGCAAGCACTGATCACAAGAGTGGATGTCTCACGAAGGGAATGGTAAAATGCCGATCGCAGCCTTGTTCGTTTTACTTTGGAGTACAGGCTTTATTGGAGCCAAAGTTGGTCTACCCTATGCCGAACCGTTTACCTTTCTCTTGGTGAGATTTCTCATCGTCACGGCGCTCCTGATGATCCTGGTCATTGCAACTCGTGCGCCCTGGCCGCAAAGTCTCCGTCAAGTATTCCACTTGGGTACCACAGGGGTCCTCATACATGCTACGTTCCTCATCGGAGTTTTCTCATGTATCTATAAAGGGGTTCCAGCGGGTGTCACCGCCCTTATAGTAGGGTTGCAACCTCTGTTGACTGCTGCGTTCGCCGGACCTTTTCTCGGCGAGAAGGTAACTCCTCGACAATGGGTAGGATTATTGCTCGGGCTCATCGGGGTTGCTCTCGTGGTTCAGAACAAGTTGTCCCTCCGAGCAGATGATCTCGGTGGACTCGCTTGGGGCCTCGTGGCGCTCCTTGGGATCACAGCAGGCGCCCTGTATCAAAAAAAGCACTGTAGCATGATGGATCTCCGAACCGGGGCGATGATCCAGTATGCCGCCGCCGCAAGCATTCTGTTCATACTTGCGCCCATTTACGAAACAATGAAAATCGATTGGTCCAGAGAATTTGTTTTCGCCCTATTTTGGTTGAGCATTGTTCTTTCCGTAGGGGCGATTACACTGCTGTATCTGCTCATTCGTCGGGGTAAAGCCTCCTCTGTGGCCAGTCTCTTCTACCTGGTTCCACCTTGCACTGCAATAATAGCTTATTTCATGTTTGGAGAAACACTGGAACTCACCGCCATACTAGGCATGGCACTTGCGGTAATGGGCGTTGCCATGGTGACTTGGCAAGACTGACCAGTGATTATTCGGTCAACTCAGCCTCTTCACCCACATGAGCGCTGCTTCAAACCCGATTCCCCCCTCCGATTTTGGAAATACCGTAATTCCTCATCCTCGACCGCAGAGTTGGTCTTGATATACCCAGTTGAGCACAAACCTTTCCCAAGTGCCAACCTTGGCTTTCCAACACACTCTGGATATGATCCCGCTCAACCGACTCGAGGCTTCGATCCGCATCAGGACTGATCTCCACCTTAGGCGAGTCCTGAAGGCAAGACGCTGTGTGCTCCGCCGTCAGCACCATGGACCTGGTCATTACCACAGCCCGCGTCAACAAGTTCTCCAACTGGCGAACATTGCCAGGCCAGTCATGATCCAAAAGTACCTTGATCGCCTCAGGGGCCAGACGTTTTGGTTTGGATCCTTCACGATAAGCAATTTTTTTTAGGAAATAGCTGGAAAGTAACGGTATGTCGGACTTCCGCTGCCGCAAAGGTGGGACGTCAATTGTGATCACCTTGAGCCGGTAGTAAAGATCCTCTCGGAATCTGTTATCTTGAACAAGTTTGGTCAGATCACGATTAGTAGCGGCAATCACCCTGGCGCTGGAGTGGATGGGTCGGTTGCCGCCCACCCGAACAAACTCTCTCTCCTGCAGAAACCTCAACAACTTGCTCTGCAATTGAAAAGGGAGTTCTCCGATCTCGTCGAAGAACACGGTTCCCTCACTCGTCAGCTCAAGACGACCTCTGCGTGTCTCGTGAGCCCCCGTAAAGGCACCCTTCTCATGACCGAACAGCTCGCTTTCCATGAGCGTTTCCACAAAGGTCGAACAGTCCATGACGGTAAACGGTTTATCGCTCCAGGCACTGGTGTAGTGAATATTCCTTGCTATAAGCTCCTTGCCCGTGCCGCTTTCACCCTGGATCAACACCGTGACCCTGGAGTCTGAAACAAAACCAATAGCTCTGAAAACGTCCTTCATCCTTTTGCTTCTAGCTATGATCTCACTATGACTGCCTTGCAAAAAAATATCCTGCTCATTAACATCTCCATCACTTTGGTCACTCGCCATGGTGGATCGGTCCAGCCGCTTTATGACAGCATCCATTTCATTGATATCGATGGGTTTGTGGATGTAGTCAAAGGCCCCCAATTTTGTGGCTTGGATCGTGGTTTCCATATCTTGATACGCAGTGACCATGATCACTTGTGTGTCGGGGAATCGCGTCCGCAGTTGCTCCAAGACCTCCATCCCGCTCATCCCGGGAAGCCTTAAATCCAGCACCACCAACGACGGATTAACCTTCCCGGCTAATCTTAGACCCTCGGGGCCCGTCATAGCCGTGTATGCCTTCCAGCCCCGCAACCTGAAAAATGTCTCCATAGATTCCAAGATGGACGGCTGATCGTCAATAACCAGTACCCGTGCGCTCAATGTCGTCCCTCATTTACGGGGTAAGCGTAGCGTGAACACTATGCCCCTGTTTCGTCGCTGTTGCACCAATACCCGACCCCCGTGGGCTTCGGCTATCTTCCTTACATTTCCCAACCCCAGTCCAATTCCTCCAGGTTTCTGACTGTAGAAAGGATCAAAGACGTAAGGCAACTTCTCCTTAGCGATTCCGGGCCCATCGTCGGCTACCCGTATGTCATTCCATCTCTGTCCATTAGCGACCGTAATGCGCGACGAAATGAAAATTCGACCGCCTCTGTGAAGAACATCGAGCGAGTTAAGGATCAGGTTGACCAAGGCTTGTTCGATTCTCTTGGGATCGACAAAAAGTTTTTTTATTTCTGAACTCAGTCGAATCGTCGCATGAACTTCCTGGTAGGCCATTCTCAGCTCCACAATGTGTAAACAATCCGGTATAAGCCTGCGAGTATCCACCCACTCATATTTCAACCGAAAAGGAATTGTCAGGACCATCATATCAGACACACACCGGCTGATCTGCTCCACCTCCCGAAGAGTGGATGCTGTGAGCCTCTCCTGTCCCTTGGCCGTCAAGCCGGTTTCACCAGACATTTGAACATTCATCTTGATAGCCGTAAGAGGATTGTTGATCTCATGTGCGAGCGAGGCAGCTAACTGCGCTAATGCATTAAGTTTCTCTGCCTCCCGGGTTTTGGATTCCAATTCCACCCGTTCGCTCAAATCTCTACAAACACCTATATTTGCAACTTCTCCGCCGTAGGAAGAGACTTTAGCCATGATCTCAGTTGGAATGCAACGCCCGTCTCTGTGAAGTCTTAGATACTCGAGCCGAGCTTTACCGGCCAAACTGATCCTGCTAGCTTCATAAGCAGCGCGAACAGAATCTCTCGACTCTGGCGCCACAAAATTCAGGTAACCCATGCCAATAATTTCACGGGATTCATAACCATGCATTCCTGCGAAACCGTTGTTGGAGTATGCAATTGTCCCCTCCACCAAAACAAAGTATCCGTCGTTAATGTCCTCGACCAGGGTCTTGTACTTGCGTTCCGATTCTGCCAGCTCATGACTCCGATTTGCAACTTCTCTCTCTAAATAGTGGGCCTGATTCCTCAGGAACGTCTCGTGAAGATCTTGGAAGTAGGTGCTGAATTGAGTTACGGTAGCGACCATACAGTGTTGAAGCCTCAGGAACACTTCGGGAAGATGCGCAGGTTCAACGTACGCGAGAATAAGAGGTATAAGTGTTTCACGGTACCTCTCGAAAGCCCGCTGAACCTCCGCTAGAGTGAACGATCCTTCCAGTCTCTTTCGTGCGATGAAATTAACGAATTCCTGTAATTCCTCCCAGGCATTCTCAACCAGAGCCAGACGGAAGGCCTTCGTGGCCCGGTCTACCAACACCCGCAATTCATCCTCAGGTTCGTCGGCGTACCTCGTAGTGCGGTCCTTGAGCATACGATGGGTCCATGTCGCGACGATCTCATTGTGGTACCGAGTCAATAGTCCGGCAAAGTCCAACGATGATACCCTCTTATTATTGTTATTGCCTAATAACCCCGTGAATTATATACGCCAAACTTCGTCAACATTCAATGACGGGAACACGCGTGTTTGCGCCCAGCGCCATTTCTTTCCTCCAACAATAATGTGAATAGCCTTATAGTCGCTGGAAACTTTTCACGACAAATTGAAAGTAATTTTCAATTCATTAGTCTAATTGGTAACAACACTTTTCAATTTGTTAGCGCCTAGCGGAGTCTATAATTAATATGCCCTTATGCAGAAACAGAACAGAATTTGTAATTTTCTTTCAATCCTTGCCTCCAACGATGTAAAGCCATCCTTTGAATGTTGTTCCAAAAACAACGTTACCAATGCAAGACCGCTCCCCTAGCCTACTCTCGCACTTTGAAGTATATCGGTTAACCCAGGAACTGATTTTTCAAAGGTGGTATGATAATTGCTTGATTTTTCCGGCAATTGATATTCGTGCGCAGAACCAGTGTATGACGTGATCGCAGAAACGACGCACATCAAAATCCAAGGATGACGTGGCTTAGGGACCGCCAATGCTGGTCTGCTCCGGGATCTGATTCAATTGCGTCTACTAAATTAGCTTTTCATCGATGATGCTCGTACCCGGTGCCCGAAGAAATGTTCTGTCCCGTGGAGGTCTAGAATGTCCGAAACTCAATTTCCTCACATTTTTGGAGAGGGGAAAATCGGCAAGTTCACTGTCAGAAATCGTGTCAAATACGCGGCATGTTGCGTAAGTAATTTTAACACGCGCGATGGCTTCGTTTCAGAAAGAGAATTTGCAAGGGACCAAGTGATAGCACAAACCGGCGCCTCTATTATGACCAACCAGGGCGCCTATCCCGATAAGTCTGGAGAAGGAAAGGCATATCACAGTCAACTCTGCATCAATGACGATAAGTACATTCCCGGCCTCAAGCGGATAGCGGACACCTTCCACGATC
>JAPLJJ010000105.1 GCA_026388665.1 Deltaproteobacteria bacterium | reverse complement strand
TAAGGGCCGCCGCGCAAATGTTGGGCTACGAAGTGTTCATGGGCTTATCTCTTGCGGGAGTCGTCATGCTGGCAGGATCTTTCAACCTTCGTGAGATAGTGGAAGCTCAACGGAAAGTATGGTTTGTCATCCCACAATTTGCGGGTTTCGTGATCTTCGTCATCGCTGGCCTTGCCGAAACAAGGCGAATACCTTTTGATTTACCTGAAGCTGAGAACGAACTCGTAGCTGGTTATCATACTGAATATTCGGGCATGAAGTTCGGCATGTTCTTTGTGGGTGAATATATAGGGGTCACACTTATAAGTGCCCTGATCGCGACCTTGTTCTTTGGTGGCTGGTTAGGACCTACGCTTCCACCCGCGATATGGATGATAATTAAGACCTTTGTCTTTATCTGCAGCTTCATACTTGTTCGAGCATCGCTTCCAAGGCTAAGGTACGATCAGTTGCTTTCATTCGGTTGGAAATTGATGCTTCCTCTGGCGCTGCTAAACGTTGTGGTGACAGGCGCCATCATTCTCTCCGCAAGCTGATGAAGGATATCTATGTTCAGTTTATTTAAGGGAATATGGACCGTCTTTAAGCACACGATTAAGAAACGAGAAACGGTCCTTTACCCCGAAGAAAAGCCGCTCCTGCATTCAAGATGGAGAGGCCGAATAATACTGTCGCGAGATCCGGATGGCGAAGAACGGTGTGTAGCTTGTTATCTCTGCGCCGCAGCTTGTCCAGTGGACTGTATCTCGCTACAGGCAACCCAAGATGAACAAGGGAGACGCTATCCTGAATTTTTCCGCATCAATTTCTCACGCTGCATTTTCTGTGGATTCTGTGAAGAGGCCTGCCCTACTTACGCTATCCAGCTTACAAATGACTTTGAGATGTGTGAATATCACCGCCAAAATCTTGTGTACGAGAAACAGGACTTACTAATCAGCGGCCCGGGTAAGTATCCGGACTATAATTTCTACAAAGTCTCTGGAATTTCTATTGCTGGAAAAGACAAAGGTGAGGCGGCGAATGAAGAACCGCCTGTGGACGTTCATAGTTTGATGCCATAAGAAAGCCATTATCGAGGACTTAGGCATGAATACCGTTTTTTATATATCGGCTGCGGTTGCGGTTTTCGCTACCGTTATGGTTATCACTCGTCTCAATGCCGTCCATGCCCTCTTGTACTTGATAGTGTCCTTTTTTTCCGTAGCCTTGATCTTCTTTTCGCTGGGAGCGCCTTTTATTGCGGCTCTGGAGATAATCATTTACGCGGGAGCAATTATGGTGCTCTTCGTGTTCGTGATCATGATGCTTAATCTGGGTCCACGGTCGAGGGAACAAGAGGTTCTATGGTTAAAACCAAAGATGTGGATCGGCCCATCTGTTTTGGCTGGCGTTCTCGTTCTAGAGCTTATATACCTGATGATCACTGCAGGCGACGCAGCGGTCTCTTCTTCCATTGAGATAACCCCTAAACAGGTCGGCATAGCCCTCTTCGGCCCTTATGCGCTTGGTGTGGAACTTGCCTCGATGCTGCTCCTTGCAGGCCTGGTAGGCGCATACCATTTAGGCCGACGCTTCCAACCATCGTCATCTAAAACCAAGGATGAATTGTGATAGCGGCTATCCCAATGGCACACGGGCTAATTCTCGCGGCCATCCTTTTCGGCCTTGGCCTTTTGGGAGTGCTTGTGCGCCGCAACCTCATCTTCATGCTAATGTCCGTGGAAATAATGCTAAATGCCGCAGGATTAGCCTTTGTGGTGGCAGGATCTAAATGGGGACAGGCCGACGGGCAGGTGATGTTCATCTTCATTCTTTCGATGGCAGCGTCAGAGGTTGCAGTAGGATTGGCTTTAGCGATGCAATTCTATCACCGTTTCAAAACATTGGACGCGGACGCCGCTCGAAAGATGCGAGGATAAGATGCTTGAGTTGTTGTGGTTAATCCCTGCATTCCCATTGATCGGTTTTTTAACCCTCGCCTTATTGGGCTCGAGCTTGTCCCGTAGATCAACCGGTGTTTTGGGCGTGGGTTCCGTGGGGATCTCGGCGCTTATAGCCATAGCAATTGGGGCTGGTTTTATCATTGCGCCGCCTACCGGTTACTCATACGGCCAAACGCTTTGGACATGGATCAGCCTCGGCAAATTCGTTCCAAAAGTGGGGCTATATCTTGATGCGCTTTCAGTGTGCATGGTTCTTGTTGTCACCCTGGTTGGATTTCTCATACATCTTTACTCGGCTGAGTATATGGCTGATGACGACGGATTCAGGCGTTTCTTCGCTTATATGAATCTTTTTGTAGCGGCGATGCTGATACTCGTAATGGCGGACAATCTTCTCCTGCTTTATCTCGGCTGGGAGGGAGTGGGGCTGTGCAGTTTCCTGCTCATTGGTTTTTGGTATAAAGAACCGGCCAACGTACGGGCCGCAACCAAGGCGTTTATCATAACCCGGATCGGCGACACCGCCATGATCGTAGGTTTGTTCATCCTTTTTAACAGCTTGGATACATTGCAGATACAGGAACTAATGTATAGAGCGTCTCAGGAATGGGCGGTTGGCTCTACTCTGGCTGTTCTTGCGGCTGCTTTACTGTTGGGTGGCGCTGTAGGCAAATCTGCGCAAATACCGCTTCAGACGTGGTTGCCTGACGCGATGGCCGGGCCGACACCTGTGAGCGCACTGATCCATGCGGCTACTATGGTGACTGCCGGTGTATACCTAATCGCACGAATGAATGTACTTTTCACTCTAGCTCCCGTCGTTCAATCGTCGGTGGCTATTATTGGACTTGTGACGCTTCTCATGGCGGGGTTCAGCGCATTGACGCAGTCCGACATTAAACGGGTCTTGGCCTATTCAACAATGAGTCAGATCGGGTACATGTTCTTGGCTCTCGGGGTGGGAGCGTGGTCTGCAGCGATCTTCCATTTTGTGACACACGCGTTTTTTAAGGCCCTGTTGTTCCTGGCTGCCGGGTCAATCATACTTGCAGCGGGTCACGAACAAAACATGTTCAAGCTTGGTGGAGTTCGTAAAAGACTGTCAATCACGTTCTGGACGTTTCTCATCGGGGCAGCTTCTTTGGCTGCGCTGCCTCTGGTGACAGACGGCTTTTTCAGCAAGGACATGATCCTATGGCAGGTATGGTCATCTGAAAAGGGCGGACCCTGGTTGTGGACCGGCGC
>JAPLJJ010000267.1 GCA_026388665.1 Deltaproteobacteria bacterium | reverse complement strand
GAACACGAAAGTCTTTAAGTGTTTCCGTAAGACCAATTTCTGCCTTCAATTTCTTGACGGCCTCCACTGCCATTTGGGCGTTAGCCTGAGAGGGAGCCTTGTCTGTGGCGACTCCAAAAGCATGAGCAATCATTGAGTATCTATCAATAATTTCTTCAAGATTATATTCCATGACGATTGGGAGCATCATCGCGTTAGCAAGGCCATGAGGGATGGAATAAAGCGCCCCTAAAGCGTGAGCCGTGGCGTGAGTAGCCCCCGTCATTGCGTTGCAAAAACACATTCCCGCTAAAGTCGCGGCTATTAGCATGTCACCTCTGGCGTCTATGTTATCCGGCTCGGAAACAGCCAAAGGAAGAGCTTCAGAGATCAATCTTATTGCATGTAATCCCAGTGCGTCTGAAATAGGTTGAGCCGCTGTCGACGATATACCTTCAATCGCGTGCGTAAGAGCATCCATTCCTGTGAAAGCGGTGATTTTGGCAGGAAGTTTAACAGTCAGCTCCGGATCTAGTATAGATAGGTCCGCATTGCAGTATGGATGTGTCACTGAAAGCTTGGCTCGTGATTCAGCGTCCAAAACAACTATTGCATTCGTTACTTCACATCCTGTCCCGGCAGTAGTCGGTAACGCGATATGAGGGGGTAACGGAGAGGCGTCTTCCCATAGGCCCGCTTGATCCGCTAAAGGCTTGAAATCATCAAGTCCCTTTCCAATGAGTATATTCAGGGCCTTGGCGGTGTCCAATACGCTCCCACCACCGATGGCTATTAATGAGTCTGCCCGCTTATCCCTGTAAAATTGCGCAGCCTCATTAATTTTATCCATCCGGGCGTCCTGAAGCACGCGATCGAATAAACCTGCGCACTGCACGCCGGATTTTTCAAGTTCCTGCAAAACCTGTTTAGCTATGCCCGCTTGAACCAGACCTTTATCGGTAACCACCAATGGTTTTTTGGCTCCTAGTTGTCCAAGTTCAAAAGCCAGTTCCGATCTTGCGCCGGGCGAATAAAGTATTCTTCCTCTGTTGACCCATGTGAAAAATGGTTCAAAATTTAGTCTGTGAAAACCCATGTGATTTATTGAATCTCCCTCGATTGAACTGTCTTATTTGTTGCGTAGGCCATATTAAACTATCATTTTTCGATCAACAGACTTAATCAGAGAAAACAATTTTGAAAGGTCAGCAGGTTTTTGCATAATTTCGTCTACACCGGACTCAACTATCTTGTTATGATCTATATTGTCGATGTCCCACCCTGTCAGGATAACAAATACTGGTTTTGGAATCTCTTTTTCAGCACAAAAAGTCTTGATGTTTTCGGCTACTTCCAAACCATTCATTCCAGACAGGCCCAAGTCGCAGACGACAAGGTCGAACCTCTGATCCTGAAAATAATCCAAAGCCTGAATTCCAGAAATTGCTGGCACAACGTTATGCCCAAAAGCCGAGAAACGTTCCTTCAAGGCTCTCAGGACGTGCTCGTTATCGTCGATCAACAGGATCCGGAGTTTGTCCGCCTTCTGTCCCTCTTTCATGGAATCAAGACCTTCAGTTCCTACAGAAGCTCGAGGTAGCTCAATTCGGAAAATAGATCCGGGGTCTTCCGAGGGAATGTACTGAATATCCCCACCGTGATTCTCGATAATTCGTAAAGATGTGGCAAGCCCCAAACCTGAACCCACCGACAATTTGGTTGAAAAAAAAGGCGTAAAGATTTTGTCTTGATATTCTAATTCTAAACCAACGCCGGTGTCTTGTACCTCCAGAACGATCTTGTCTTGCTCAGAACGCGTAATCACTTCGATTTGACCCCCGCCTCGAAGAGCTTCAAACGCATTCTTGATCAGGTCAAGAATGACGCTGAATAGGTCATGGCTAATGCCCCAAACGTGACAATCAATTCCAAAATCCGTCCCCAAATCGACCGAAAGTCCTTCATTCTCGGGTTTGCGTCTCCACCATGACTCAGCAAATTGAACCGCATCTCCCGCCACTTCAGACAAATCAATGACCCTGTAACGGGGTGAGTTGCCAGTCCCTGAGATTCCTGCAAATATCTCCATTTTTTTAACCGTTTGAGCGCCGATTTTACAATTCTTCAAAATCAGTTCCAAAATCTCGGTGTCTCCGGAAACGGTTCCTGATTGAATGTCGGAGAGAACCAACTGCGTGCCGCTCAAAATTATTTGCAAAATATTGTTAAAGTTGTGAGCTATTCCTCCTGCTATTTCTTCAAAAGCTTTCCAGCGTTCGTTCTTAAGGGTCAGCTCCTCGACACTCTTTCTATTCGAAACATCGTAAATTGCGCCTTGAATAAATGTCCTATCACCTGAGCCATTGTTCATAGATTGTGCGAACATACTGAGCCATCGGATTTTTCCATCTTTTCTGATGATTCGGAAATCTTTTTCAACCGAGAAATTACGTGAGTTGCCCAATTTGTTCACGACATCCTGAAAAGATGCCAAGTCATCTGGATGAATGACTTGTGTCCAATGTGGGGCGCCGCTCATGATGGCACTTTTGGTATAACCCGTTATCTGTTCAACTTCTCCTAGAAGAAGCACGGGTTTCTGGAAAGGAAAGGCGCTGAATGCAATGCCCTGAAAATTATCAAGAAAGTGCCTGTAGCGCTCTTCACTTGACCGCAATTTCTTTTCGGCCAGTTTTCTTGTTGCGACGTTTCTTACGAAACCTTGAATGGCAATTGGTTTGCCATCACGCCTGATCAAACGCGAATATAATTCGACCCAGACCATTGCCCCATTAGCAGAGCGAACCAACAGCTCATACGGGCCCGTAACCTCTTGACCTCCCTGGACCTTTAACCGAAGGTTTTTCTCTGCCAAGCCGATATAATCAGGATGAACCACATCCTTGATGTTCATCTTAATAAGGGTCTCCGGTTCATAACCCAGGAAATGCTGGGCAGCGGGATTGAAAGACGTGAAATTCCCGGCCAAGTCGTGTGAATAAATTATTTCGGGTGAATCATCAAAAAGTTCATGATATTTTGACTGGGTTTCGGACAGCAAACGACTAGTATCAGAAAGCCGAGCAGTGAGTTCCTGGACTTCCTGAGTTAGATGGAGAACTTGTGCTTCAAGTTCGCCTACTCTCGTTTTCATGGCTTCGCGTTCTTTTTGATCTTCCATGAAACTTACACTACAAAGTCTCTGTCTTCTATATCGGAGATCTACATACCCTAGGAGCTCTTTTAGAGAAAAGCTTGTCACAAGTCAAATGGGTTCTTGGTTGGTGTGAGGGATCAGGGGCTAAAGAGGAAAGGCTGCTGAAAAAATTGCTGCTCAGATGTCCATCTCAATTGAATGACGTTCTGACTTTTCTCCAAATAATGTTCGATGTTCGTTAAACAGCGGGCAAGTCATTCGTTTTCTAATTTATCCGAATCCGATTGTTTGGATTTTAGTTCGAATCCTTCGAGTTTGAATGGATTCGAAGTTGCTGGTTCGTTCGTAGGATTTTTCGTTTCTTTCACCGATGATTTTCCTGAGCCCAAGGAATGCTTGTTTTCAGAATTGGTTTTATTCTCGGTCAGGTTCGGGTTCTTTCTGGGACCCGCAGTTATAGTCCCAGCGGAAGTTTCTTCCAGACCAGCTCCATCTCGAGAGATTTTTGGGCCCGATTCGGACAGATCAAACCTCTTCACGATTCCGCTGGAATTACTTATCGACGCATTCCGGACAGTTAATTCATTCAAGTTCAAGTCAACTACTATCCTGTAAGTTTCTGATGGCTGTTTCCGATTTTGAAGTTCGACTAGCAACAGATTATTAGTGATCAGTGATTGCTTTACGACAAAACTTGATTGTTCTATCTTATTCGCTGAAGTAGGTGGTGTGGCTACCGGAGGCTCCATCGGAGTAGGAGCCGGCACATGAGTTTGATGTTTTTTGCTGAGAGTTTGGCGTGTAGGCTGCGGGGGCAGCGTAGCGTGTGGTTTAGGATTCGTTTCGCGGCTGGGGCCTCGCTGTATGATTCTCGGGTCGGTAGGCACATTTCCCAGTGCGACCACGGCTAGATTGCCTTTGCGTTCCACCATGAATGGAGGCACTGGATATTCTCCGAAATCGATGACCATCCTTGCCCTGTGTCCATTCTTGCCCAATCGAATTTCACTTATCGGTGGTTTATCAACCTTGATCCTCGTAGGAACTTTACCCAGACCTGTTGTTTCAAAATCTATGACCAGACGATACGGCTTTTCAAATGCAAAAGCTGAATGCACCCCAAGGGCTTTGTCAGCCTTTATGACAATTTGCTTTTGATCTGGCGCAATTTGAACATTGGTGATAAGAGGCGTTTCGAGTTCTTGCGCGTCCACCGCGGTGATCATAAGTGATAATACCGTTATCACCATGACGAGGTATCTCAGCAGGCAGACATGCATTGAAAAAATGTGCGTCAATTCTGCAAAGCCCTGATCAAGTTTTTTGGTTTGAACCGCTTGTCTTGTCATGAAACTCTCTTGGTTCTAAATTTCGATCGGATTTCACGCAAACTCGTAGTATCACAAGATAACTATAGTGTCAAAAGATAATTAAATCAAGGCCACAACAAACAAAATATAAACTAACAGATTTCAAAATAAGATTATTAAATAGATTTATTTAAGGTAAATAAAAAAATGAATACCATTTTCTCGATATTCCTGAGGGCTGCCATAATAGCCCTGATATGTTTTTGCATAGGTTCAGGCTCCAATTTTATCCGTGCTTGGCAACTCCCCTGGTTATATATTCCACCCAACGAAATTACGATTTCAGGACACAAAATACCCTTTTGCACTGCGGACGAGGCTGAAAAGTGGCTGGATGATCCCCAAACAGTTTTTATAGATACTCGCCATGAGAAAGATTACGCCGCAGGACATGTCCGTGGCGCCATATTCTTATCTCCTGAAAACAAGGAACAAAGATTCCCGGGGATTGAACCCCTTGTTCCCCAGGGAAGTAAACTGATTCTGTACTGTTATGGTCCGGACTGCGACATGGCCGAGACCGTGGCCGCTTTTCTTATCGATTTGGGACATTCCCACCTGATGATAATGAGTGATGGATATCCAGGCTGGGAACAAAAGGGCTTACCTATCGAACAGTCCAATGGTCGTTAGTTCACGGAAAAGGGTTTGACACAATGAAATGGATAACACTAATAGCGAGACTATTAATCGGCTTATTATTTATTTATGCGAGTATTTACAAGATATTGGATCCATCAGCATTTGCTGTTTCAATCAGAAATTACGGGTTGATCCCGGCCGTATACAGCAATTTAATAGCCCTGACACTGCCTTGGATTGAACTGGTAGCAGGCGCTTTTCTTATTCTAGGGATTCAGACGAAACCAGCGGCTTTGTTGACCTCTACCATGATGCTGGTTTTTCTTGGAATGATAATTTACGCGTATGCCATAGGTCTGGATATCGATTGTGGGTGCTTTTCATCGTCCACTCAATCTTCCGGGAGGATCGGGCTCATTCACATATTTCGTGACGGTGGGCTTGCTCTTATATCCCTTTGGGCGCTCATATATGATCACGG
>JAPLJJ010000031.1 GCA_026388665.1 Deltaproteobacteria bacterium | reverse complement strand
TGAGCAAATCCGCCCAAGAGTTCCTGGGAACAGGTTCACCATTCGATTAATTTCGTATGACATGCTGTATTTATTGTCGTAAAGGGCCCGGATATAGGCTGGGATGTTTGTCAGGGCCGGACATGCTGATTGGCATGGCACGTTGACGCTCATGTATTGAAAATCCGCAGGATCCGTTGAATAGAAAACGTTCAATTCCTCTTTGTCGATCGCGACAATTGCAGATCCTGGCGTCAAAAATTCATTTACCATTTTGAGCCCCTCCTATGCGGTCCTTCACATAGAAAAACGAAAGGCCGGTGGTTGAAAGCCTGATTTACTTTTCTTGACTATGGCGTCAACCACCACACGATCCCCCTGTTTAAGCTCTTCGGAAAATATCTGAGACTTCTGGGGACCTACTGCCCCAACAACTACCACCATCGGTTTCAGTTTATGTTTGCTTTCAAGCTTCCACACGAGTTTTTGATTATTTCCTAATTTAGGCATCTCGGATTTATTCTTGTCAAAGGCAGCGTCGGGTGGCGAGAAAAGTAACGCTTGTTCCGGTAACATAAGGGTGTCGTCAATTTCGTTAACAAGAATTTGAACGTTCGCTGTCATGCCAGGACGAAGTTTGAGTTCCTCGTTTGATACATCCAGTATGACGGAGTATGTGACGACATTTTGTTCGATCTTGGGATCATTTCTTATCTGACTGACCTTTGCCTTAAAGACTAAGTCCGGAAAGGCCGGGACGGTGAACGTGGCGTTCTGGTCAACTTTGACACGACCTATATCCGCTTCGTCGACATTTGTGTGGACCTGCATTCGCATCAAGTCCTCAGCTATTTTGAAAAGCACCGGGGTTTGAAAACCCGCGGTAACGGTCTGGCCGATGTCCATGCTACGAGAAGTAACCACTCCATTAACAGGCGCAAGGATTCGAGTGTACTTTAGTTGTAATTCCGCTTCATTAAGCTTGGCCAGTAACTGGGCTATACGAGCCTTTTCTATTTCAATCTGAGCTATGGCGGCGTCTGATTTGGTCTTGGCTGTGTCGTAATCACTCTGACTTATGGAATCCTTGCCTATTAAGATCTCCTTTCGTTTAAGGGTCCTGAGTTCATCGGCAGCGGTAACCTCAGCTTTTCCCAGATTAGCCCTGGCGGCTTCCAGGTCTGCTCTGGCCTGAAGCATTTTCGCTTCATACAAATCCGGGTCAATTAGGGCTATAACCTGATCTTTTTTGACTTCAGATTCGAAGTCAGCGTACAGAGTCTTTATGGTTCCGGAAACCTGGCTTCCTACCTGAACTTCCACCAGTGGCTTTACGGTTCCTGTGGAATTAATTTCAACTCTCAACGGGCCCCTTTCAACAGGAACAGTTACAAAAGTTATTTCAGGTTTTTGATCGCTACTCCGAAAAAAGAACCAGTAACTTAGCCCCCCGAGCAAAACAACTGCGCACAAAGCCACGATCTTCTTGATAGATAAAGCCTTTATGATTCCTGACGGCATTGACACTGACTTATAATTAACTCCTCAATTTTGATTTCGACTATTTCTACGCAATGGCTTATTGACTGGAAAGGACGTCTCAAAAGAGGACAAGACTCGTGACGGTCACTAAGATAGGATGCCTAAAAACTAATTACATGAGGTAATGCCCCTTATCTCGTCATCAGCCATTTTTCCATCCCGAATATGGATGACTCGATCCGTGTGTTGAGCCACTTCGGGGTCATGCGTTACCATAATGAAGGTAATTTTACGGTCTTTGTTTAATTGTCTAAAAACGGCCATAAGTTCACTACTTGTCTTGCTATCTAAATTGCCGGTAGGTTCGTCAGCCAATATTATTTCAGGATCATTTACCAATGCCCTGGCTATTGCGACCCTTTGCTGCTGTCCTCCCGAGAGCTGCGATGGAAGATGATCAGCGCGGTCGCCAAGCCCCACCAACTGTAGAGAGTTTAGTGCATGCGCCTTTCTCGTAGCGAGCGCAGTCCCACCATAAATTAGAGGTAATTCGACGTTTTGCATCGCGTTGACCCTTGCGAGCAGGTTAAAACCCTGAAACACGAACCCTATTTTTCGATTTCGCACCTCGGCCTGCTCGTTTCTGTCGAGCTTGGAAACATCATCTCCGTCCAGAAAGTATTTTCCACTTGTTGGGACATCCAGGCATCCCAGAATGTTCATCAATGTTGATTTTCCCGAACCGGATGGTCCCATTATGGACAAAAACTCCCCGGCCTCTATGGAAATGCTGATGCCATCCAACGCGACTAAAGAAACAGCCCCCGTCTGATATATTTTACTCACGCATTCCATTGCTATTAGTGACAAATAGGGCTCCGGTAGATGAACTAACGCCGGTCAAAGCTGCGGATCGATCAAGACCGGTTTCGCCGATAGCAGGTTAAGGAATTTTAGTCTCCAGAGCTAATCTTAATTTCTCTTTGAGTTCAGTCAAGTCAGAGCTTTTTACTACATAGTAATCGGCTGCGACACTCTTAAGATCTACCTTGAAACTCGAATAAGCTGAATTAAGAATCACGGGTAAGTCGTAATAACGCTTCCTGACCTGCTGGAGGAGATCCAGGCCGCTATACTCTTTCATCTTGATATCCATAATCACACAGTCAGGATGTTCTTTCTCGATAACTTCGATCAATCCGTTTCCGTCAGGTAAAGTGATAACATCGTATCCCTCGTCCTGAAGTTCCATGGAATAGAGCATTCTTATGCCTTCTTCATCATCTACTATAAGAATTTTGGGCATTACCAAGCTCCTTTATAGGATCTGGAAACATTCTTAATGTTTATATAAGCTTGAGGCGGAATATCAGGAAGACCCCCAGCGATCGAGCAAATAGGGTTTTGTCTTCTCAAACTGCAAGCACTGATCTTCAAGAAACTCTTCCACCTGTTGAGTATTCATATCCTCAGTTTCTACTACGAACGACAGGGTTTTCCCGTAATGCAGTGGAATGAGTGATCTGACCAGTTCACCTCGATCAAGTGTTGCTTCTTTGTATGCGACGGCGAAGTCATAGATCAGTTTTGCCCAGAGCCCTGCCGGGAATTCAAAACCCATTGCCGGGATGTCCATCACTTCTTCGAGTTTATTGAGATTTTCTCTTTCCAATACAACGGAGTATACATCCCATCTTTGTCGAGCCCCGGAAACGAATTTTTCCCATAACGCGTGGGTATCCACAGTTACAGGCGGGGGTACCTCTATGTCGCCTAAACCAAAACCAAAAACCGCAGTAGGTCTACTCCACCTGACTTCTTTCCAAAAAGAGTCAAAGTGAAGCATGAGTTCGAATATGGTTCCTACCACATCTTCAAAGAG
>JAPLJJ010000203.1 GCA_026388665.1 Deltaproteobacteria bacterium | reverse complement strand
TTCTTTGGTGAACAGAATATTGGCTGGCGGTTTACGGGCGCAGTTATCATGTTGGTTGGCGTGACGATATTGTATAGCTATTGATGGGTGAGGGGTTTTAGTGGGGACGGGCGTGCCGTAAAATATCCCCGGCGTTGCCGGGGTCTAAATTATGTATCCCCTTACGGGGAACAGAAAAGAACGCAATTCCGAAACAACGGGATAACATCGGGTAAACGTAACAGACAGGCTGACACGCATACAATTCCCGGATTGCCCTAACAGGGCAAATATATATTAGCCTACAGCAACGCTGTGGGTGGAGTCGTCATTTCGACCCTTGGGGAAAATCTATCTCGCTGCTTGGTAAGATCTCTCCTCGCTTTGCTCGTTCGAGATGACATTATTGAGGCTTCTTGGTTTCAGTCGTGTCAGGTGAGCCTGACACGAAAGACTCCACTCCCCGCGTCAGAACCAGGTACCGCCCGTGTCGGCCGCTGGCCCGAACATCTCGCTCCAATCGCGAGTGAATCGGTAGACCTGACCAAGTCCATATAGCGACAGAGTCAGAAACACCGTCTGATCGGCGTCCCTGATCCTGTGGGTGACAGGGTCCTGTTCCCTTGATTCCGAGTATCGAAGCAGCACGCTCCAGCACTGAGGGTGATAATTCAGGCCAAAACTCGTGAAATAGGCGAAATTGAACTGATGCGTATACTGATTCTCAAGGAAGAGATCTAGAGCCGACGTTATCTTGACCTGCAAATTAAGATTGGTCTGACGGTTCAGGTCTTCACGGAATTCGTCTTCCGCGAACTGGTGCAGGACCTGGACCGTATCTCCCCGGTGATCCATGACGCCAAGGTTGACGCTGTAGCTTCTAGCCCGGTTGAGGACCGGATCGTACTCGGCCTGGGCTCGCACATCAACCAGTGAATGTGGTCTGATTGAGACTTCAGCCAGGGTGTTTGTCCAATGGGATTTGAGTGGCGAGCGTTCTCCTAGCGGGTCTTCAGCCGTCCTCGTGTTATCAAAATCGTATCCCTGAGAAATGCTAAATGACGCGAAATCCAGATATTGTCCGGGCGCGACACGGCCGACGAACGCCTGACGCAATTCGGCAGTGAGTAAGCTCACCTGATCCATACGGTCGGTCTCGTCAAAATACGGGTATTTCTGGCGGCTGCGGATCGGTCGATATGTCCACACGACCCTTGGTCTGATGGTGTGTTTGATTTTCTGGAAACCGAAGGCGGACCCGCCGTAAACCTTGTCTATATCCGTGAACACGTCCGTATTGACTTGATAAAGGTCGGTCCGCAGGGAATTTACGGAACTCACGCTCTTCTCACGTTCATAATAATCCGCGGCGTAGGCTCGTGCGAAGTAAGTTATTGATGGATCGAACTTCAGATACGGTCCAAACGCGATGGGTAGGCTCAGACGTGTGTCCCACTGAACACGTGTCCCCAACCATGTGTCGTTCCTCAAGGGGGCATGAAAATAGTTGTACACGAGGTTGGAATTTACATGAAACGGGGTATATGGTGTTTGCCTGTCAAAGAGGGTCGCTGTTAGCGTAGGTAAGTTCTGAACGGTCCTCGCGTTGTCGGGCAAATCGAGGTTATCGAAGTATCGTGCTTCGCCCTGGACCAGGAAGCTGTTTGACTGGCGATAGACAACCGCATTAGATTCCATATATCTGACGCGAAGCCGTTTATCAAATCGCCCGCCCCAGATATCAAAGTAATTCCTGTCAGATACCCAGTGGACATTGGTCTTGAGCCGGGCTGTTCCCGAGAAGTCCTGGTCGTGACGCCAGGTAGCGTAAAACAGGTTTTTAGCTGGATCGACAGGCGGGCCGTACTTCCAGTCATAAGTGTACTCACCGTAAAAGCGGCCCTTCAAATCGTCAGTCGGATTGTACCGTAATTCGAGCCCACACTGAGCCGCTCTCTGCGAACAGAACCTGGGAGAGATCGTGGCGTCTACGCTGGGCGAGATATTCACAAAAAACGGGAGGCGAAAATCTAAACCCCTCAGGCTGCTACTGGCTGTGGATGGCATTAGAAAACCGGTCTGGCGTTCGCGTTTTGCTGGATATATCAGCCACGGGAGATAGAATACCGGTATATCCCTGATGTAAAAGAAACCGTGTTTAAGTGTTCCGTAACCTTCAAGTGTTACGTCCAGGTCTCTTCCTGTGATTTTCCAATCCGGCGTCGCCCCGTCGCATGTGGTGAAGCTGCCTTCTTCTACCCGATAGTCCGCCGTGCCGGTTTTCTCAAGCTTTTTACCTTCGAGGTAAACATGCTGTCGAGTAAGAAGCAGTTTGCCGTTAAAGAGCACTCCAGTCGATGCCTTCAGGTTTATGGTCACTTTTTCCGCTTCAATAACGTCTGATCCCGCCCTTACGATTACGCCGCCGCTTGCCGTTAGATCACCGCTCTGAGCTTCATAAACGATGCTATCGGCACGGAGCCTGGTGTTCCCCTGGCCGAGCGTCACGTTTCCACGGGCTGTGTATGTGTTTGTCTTGTAATTGTATGAAAGGCGTTCCGCCAACATTTTTACCGGCAGATCGTTGGGCAGTATTGAAGTGGAGATGGCTTTGTCGGTAGAGGCTTGTTCCTCCGCCGGCGCAATGCAGGGCAGGGCGGCCGTAATCACAAGGATTGTGAGAACAACAACGAACCACATGAAACGGACCTTGTTAAAAGAACTCTCCACCGGGCAAGCCCGATTCAGGGAGTCTGAAAAGGCGGTTTCACTCGTCGTTTTTCCCACAGGCTCTCCGAACCGGGCCTATCATATAGAGCGAACCGGCAGCGACGATCACGTCGTCTTGCCCGGCCGTCTCCATCAAGGCATTGAAACCCTCTTCAATTGACTTCATCGGGGTCGCGGGGACGCTCATGTCTTGCGCCAGTCTGGCTAGCGCTTCCGGTTCCATGCTGCGATCACTATGAGGCGGCACGCAAACGACCTTTTTGGCTATTGGGGCTATTGTCCGGACGAGTGTCTCGACATTTTTGTCCTTTAGTATGCCGAGCAGAAGATAGGGTTTTTTATCGGGATAGAGCTTCGTGATGGCGCTTCTTAATAATCTCATCCCTTCCGGAGTATGCGCCCCGTCAATAATAACATCGGGGTTACGTCGCAACAATTCGAATCGGCCTGGGAACTGCGTGGTTGAGATCGCCTGACGTATTGCGGCTTCGGGTAAGTTGAATCCCTGGTTGATGAGTTCTTCAACGACCCGGATTGCAAGTGAAGCGTTCTTGATCTGGTGTGCGCCGCTCATAGCGAGGCGCAAACCAGGAAGGGACATTGCTGTTGACCGGTAATCGAATGAATTCAAGGAAGTTCGGGTCCCTCTGAAATCCCGGCCAAACTCAAAAGCTGGGGCGTCCAATGATCGGGCGGTAGCGAGAATTACTTCACGAGCCTCCTTACGGCTGGCCCCTGTCACGAGAGGAACGTTTTTCTTGATCACCCCGGCCTTTTCAGTGGCAACAGTCTTAATACCTGCGCCGAGATAATCTTCGTGTTCACGCGAGATGTCTGTTATCACGCTTACGAGTGGGGTAATCGTGTTGGTCGCGTCAAGCCTGCCACCAAGACCTACCTCAATCACTGCCAGATCGGGTTTTGCAGCGGCTATGCAATCGAATGCAATTGCTGTCGTGTATTCAAAGAATGTTGTGCGTTCAGGGTTGTGATGGGGACGGATTTTTTCGGTGGATCTGATCATGTCCTCTTTTGAGATAAACTTTCCTTTGATCCGGATGCGTTCGCGAAAATCATTCAAGTGTGGTGACGTGTATAGTGCGGTATCGTATCCTGAAAGGCTGACGATGGCGTTGATAAACGAAGACGTGGACCCTTTTCCGTTGCTGCCGGCAACATGGACGGATTTGAACCTGTCCTGGGGATTTCCTATCGCAGCGAGCAATGAGGAAACATTGTCCAGGCCGAGAAGGATACCGAAGCGTTCAAAACTGTAGAGGAAGTCGATGATTTTGGAGTATTCCCGGTCTACATCGACAGGGAACGCCATTGCCTGTGGCATGTAGTCTCCTCCGGCGCCGCGATTGTTCCAGTGGGATTCATATCACAGAGAAAGGCTGCCGTCAAGGAGAGAGAATCGCTAATATGTTGTATTAATTAATAAACTCGTGTGTTTTGTTTGTTCTCCCGCAGGCTTGAAGTCCTGCGGGAGGCTGGTCTTTCGGACACTGTATTTGACCTGTTATTGGCAGGCGGCCCAGTCTGTCATTTCGACCTCTGGGAGAAATCTGTCCTTGAGTAGGAGCGGCCTCCGTGCCGCTCATTGTGACGCTTGATCCTGAATGTGAAACGAGGCCGAATGATCGGCAGGGACGCCGATCCCACTGAAATCCAGGGGTCAGGCTTGCCTGACCCGCAACATATCCGGTGCCGGACCCTCTCGCGACGATGAATTCCGCAGGACGGGCGAGGCATGCCGTCGCCCCTACAACGCCTGCGCCAACCTCGATATCATAGCATCCCAATGAGAATCCCCGCGATAAATCACTATCCGGCCGTTGGCGCCTACCATCTCCTGCTTCTTTTTGTCCGGTTTCATCTTGAACTTGTCAGCCAGTATTGAGGCGAGTTCCGTGGGTTTCTTCATGTGAACCGTGCCGACAATCTTGATCCCTGGGTTGCTCTCAAGTAGGGCAGGGATAGTATTGACCACATCCTTGTCGAACCAGCAATCGAAATAGACAATCTTCGAAAGCCTTGAACGGAACGCTTCAGCGTAAGGATCATCCTTGGGGCTCTTGGCCAGCCAGCTCCCGACTGCGTCCAGGACCCTGCCCCCACCGGAAAACCCGGCGAGCGTAATACTTGTCTTATCTTTATCGATGTTTGGGAACGTCATCTTCAACGATTTGAAGAGGCTGTTGACCGACTTGAATAGAAGCTCCGGATAAACATCGCCGTTTTTGATGGTGAACGAACTCCACCGGGCGCGCGAGCGATTTGCCATTGATACGTACGGTGTGTCAATGAATCCTACGAATAAAAATGGACGATCCGGCCTCTTGGCGGCGAGCGCCTCGATCTCTTTTCGGAACGATGTATAATAGTCCTTGGAAGCCATGCCGTGGAAATACAGGATCAGCTCGATGTTGTTGACCTTGCGAAAATCATAATCGCCCACGAGCCAGACATATCGGAATTCATCGTCCCAGGGGCCGACACGATAACGCTGGTAAGGTATTTCTCCCTTTTCGTTTACGTGAAAATGGCGTTCCTTGAGTTTCGGGATGTTCATGTAATCCCGGACCGCGACGGAGTAGGACACGATTGAGCACGAAACGAGAGGTGTAACAAGGACGAGCAGGCAAAGCGCCACGAGACAGCGGGCAACAGTGCTGTTAAGGAACCTCATCAGTGGGTGATGGGGATTGCGGCCTTCCCGTGTCCAACACATAGGGATGAAAATCCTTCCAAGATCAAGGATTTCCCTCCCCAACTTAGTACATTTTACAGGTTGTGGGCGATAGTGTCAATCGCGCTTGAGTTTGCCCCCTGCGTAGGGCGGCCTGTGCCGCCATCTTGTTTTCAGTAGGAGCGGCC
>JAPLJJ010000225.1 GCA_026388665.1 Deltaproteobacteria bacterium | reverse complement strand
TGCCCATTTCAAATCTCCGCCAGCGCAGAAAACCTTCCCGCCTCCTGAGATGACAATTCCTCTCACTGCCTTATCTACCGCCAGGTTGATCAGATCATTAGTCAGAGTGGTTATGGTGTCCAAATCGAACGCATTAAAGGCTTTGGGCCGGTCAATGACGACTAGGGCTATCTGATCCACAATACTTGTTTTTACCGGCTGACTCATTTCTGTCTCCTTTTAATGTCCTAAAATTCAACCTTCCCTCTGGCTCGAAGCTCTTGCGGAAGCAAACTCCAGTAAATAGCCGAGTTCAGTGGCGTAGCCACTCCAACTCCCTGACCGAGACGCATTACAGCGCCAACTTGTTCGGAGAGTTCAGACGGTCTCCCTTCCATAATGTCTCTTTGCATGGAAGCTGTGGACGTTGTGGCTAAGCTGTCTAAAAAAGCCATCGTTGAGACTATTATGTCTCCCTTGAGATCAATGCTGTGACCCCTCGCTACATCAAGAATCTCTTTCATGGATGTTTCCAGCATTAATCGGGTTTCAGGAACGCTTCTAATAATTCCCGCCGGGGCTCGGGTGACCGCGGCCACACCACTGTAAGAAGCGATAAAAAAGAATTTCTCCCACATAGCGGCATTTATATCCGCTGGAATCTCGCAATTAACCCCAGCTTTAAAAAAAGCCTCCTGAAGATTTCTGCATCGCTTACTAAGTTGTTTGTTGAGTTCACCAAACGCGACATAAGGTTCAAGCCCGACGTGCCGGATATGTCCAGGCCCGGCAATCATAGCGACGATGCGACATAGACCGCCTACCACATGTTCCGGACCAAGGACCCTCGAGAGATGCGATGGGGCCTCCATTCCGTTTTGAAGCGGAACCACAAATGTGTCGGGACCAATGAGCGGGCGTATAGCCTCGGCCGCCTCCGGGACTTGCCAAGCCTTAACTCCCAGAATCACGGCGTCTACTTGTCCTGATTCCTTGGGGTCGCCAACTACATTTACCGGCTGAACCACGGAATTCCCGTCCGGTGTGTCCATTCTCAGCCCTACATCAGAGAGAACTCTTAAACTCTCGCCTCTTGCCACGAACGTAACATCTTCGCCCGCTTGGGCCAGTCGCCAGCCAAAGTAGCCACCTACACCGCCGACCCCAAAAATTGCAATTCGCATATAAAACTCCTCTTACTTCTCCCGGTTGCTCCATCAAGAAATCGGGGTTAATTCAAATTAGATCACCAAAGTTTAAAAGACAAACACCGGAGGAGTCCCTTAGAGTGTCTCCCGGCAACTCAGAAAGTTAAGCGCCTTCATTGTCATTACCACATCGCCGTTCTGATTAAAGGCTTCGCAATACGAATAAAGAATACCTCGATCAGGTTTTGACCGCGACCGCTTAGCGTTTGAAACAGTCACACGGATCGACAAAGTGTCACCGGGACGAACAGGCTTGAGCCAACGCAACTCGTCCACGCCTGGTGAGCCGAGGCTTGCTACGTGTGACAGGTAATGGTCGACAAAGAGCCTCATCATCATGCTGGCCGAATGCCAGCCGCTCGCGATCAAGCCCCCGTACAAGGACTGTTTCCCCGCCATTGGATCCGTGTGAAACGGCTGCGGGTCGAAACGCTTCCCGAAGTCGATGATTTCATCTTCGTCGACAGTGACGCTGCCAAACTCGTGTACCGCTCCGGGTATGTAATCCTCGAAGTACCGTTCTTCAATTGGGGTTGTGAATGTAATGTCGCTCATAAATCTCCCTGTGGCGATTATGTTGTCCTTGAGGAAAAGGACTACCAAAAAAAGGCCGCAAAGTAGTCCTGCGGCGGCGGCTTGATTATTTGATGTTCAATCGTCAACTATCCTGTTGGTCACTTTTTCTGGTATTGTTTCAATAAGTTGATAACGTTGTTATGACGTCTGGAGACAGCCCAAACCATGGCTGTCCAACCATTTCTATCCTGAGCGTTGACCTCAGCGCCGGCGTCGAGCAGTTCTTTAACTATATCTACGTGTCCGCGATATGCTGCAATGATCAATGCAGTAGCGCCGTACTCGTCTGCAACCTCCAATTCCACTGGGAATTCCAGAATAAGTTTTATTACCTCCAAATGGCCCGCCCGGGCTGCCCGCATAAGGCTGGTAAAACCATGGTCGTCCTTGGCGTTATAGTCGGCTCCGTACTCGAGCAATTGTTCAACCACCTCATGAAATCCGCGACGGCAGGCCTTCATCAGGACTGTGGCCTGACACTGGTCTGCCGCATTAGGATCAGCCCCGCTCTGCAACAACATCTTTACTATATCAGGAAGTCCCATTGCAGATGCCCACATCAACGGTGTCCACCCCATTCCGTCTCTTTTTTCTACTCCAACTCCAACAGTTAATAGCGCTCTGAGTTCGCCCATATTGCCTTCTTTAGCCGCGTCCAATACTTTATTTTCCATAGAGCCATTAACCTCCTTTCGACAGTGTTTCTGTATTTGCTAACATATGAAGTTCACAAGGAAACACTCCTGATAATTAGTCGGATATTACCTCTTTTTCAAGGGTCTGGGCACTACTATTTGCATTCTTTACAACTTTTTACGACTTTACCCCCCTCTTTTTCACATTCGGACTTGGCATGAAGCTTGTCGCATTTGCCTTTTTCGTGGCAACAATAAACTCTTTCATCAGCCAGCGGCTTCTGCTCCTGAGCATTGAGTGGAACCGTAGCTAAGAAAGCCAAAACGGCAAATGACAATAATACCTTTCTCATAAGCGCCTCCATAAATGGAATATTTTGAAACTACCAAAACGGTATGTTTGAAAAACCAGGGTTCTAAACAATTTATGAGCTTTGTACCGCAAGTCTATTAACTCATGAACCCAATTGTGATTCGGACTCTTCATCCCGGAATCTGGTCTCAAAAATCGCATACAAAGCAGGCAGGACCATCAACGTAAGCAGAGTGCTCGAAATCAGGCCGCCTATAACAACAGTAGCTAAGGGCTTCTGTACCTCAGCCCCGGTTCCTGTGGCTATTGCCATGGGCAAAAAGCCAAGAGAGGCCACAAGTGCAGTCATAAGAACCGGTCGTAAACGAGTTAGCGCCCCCTCAATTATGGATTCTTCAACTGACCTTCCTTCTTCTCGCAGTTTGTTTATGAAAGTGACCATGACCAACCCATTTAATACTGCGACTCCAGAGAGAGCTATGAACCCGACGGCGGCTGAAATGGAAATCGGGATTTCCCTCAGCCAAAGCGCAGCCAGTCCTCCTGTCAACGCTAGAGGGACCCCGGTGAAGACCAGCAAAGCATATTTGATTGACCCAAACGCAGCGAATAGAAGCGCGAAAATAAGAAATAACGTTACAGGAATTACTATTTGCATGCGCTTTACGGCTGATATGAGTTGCTCAAATTCTCCACCCCAAGTGATCCAGTATCCGGCGGGCAAATTTATTTTCTCGAGAGTTGCCTTTTGTGATTCTTGAACGAATGAACCCAGGTCTCGGTCTCTGACGTTGGTCGTCACCACCACACGCCGTTTACCATCTTCCCGGCTAATCTGATTCGGTCCCATGGTTACAACTGGGTCGGCAATGGAGCCCAATGCAACAAAGTGGCGTAGTTTTTTTTCTTCGGGGATTGAAGTAGATACAAACAAGGAACTGTCGTTAAGTTCTCCACGAGGGAGGGGAATAGGAAGACGTTTGAGTTCTTCGACATTTGTCCGTAAACTCTCAGGCAATCGCACAATTATAGCGAAACGGCGATCACCTTCGAATACCGTCCCAGCGGTTTTTCCTCCAACCGCTAGCTCAACGATCTCCTGCACGTCTGAAACGTTCAGCCCATAACGAGCCATCTCTTCTCGTTTCATCCGGACGGTTAGCATAGGCAATCCTGTCACCGGCTCTACTCGCACATGAGCGGCCCCCGGAATCTGCTTGAGTACCTCGGAGATCTCCTCAGCTTTGTCAAGCATTACGGACATATCATCCCCGAAGACTTTTACCGCCACATCGCTCAACACCCCGGCAAGCAAGTGGTTGAACCGCATTCGGATCGGCTGGCTGAATTCAAAATTGCTTCCGGGCAACTTGTTCACCGTCTTCTCAATTTGCTCAACAAGTTCAACCTTTGGGAGGTTAGGGTCAGGCCACATGGCCCTAGGCTTCAGGATTATTGTCTTGTCCCCTATACTTGGAGGGTGGGGTTCTGTAGCGATCTCTGATGTTCCAATTCTGCCGGTTATAGTTTCCACTTGCGGAAAGCTTTCAAGGATGGTTTTTGAAACGATTGATTGAAGCTCAATGGCCTGGGACAAACTCGTTTCAGGGATCCTGAGCGTGTGTATCGCTATGTCGCCTTCGTCAAGACTAGGCACGAATTCACGTCCCATTCTTGTAGCCCCGAGCCCACTTACCACAACTAGAACAATTGCCGTTGTGACCACCAGAATGCGGCGCCTGATCGCAAACGTGATAAGCGGGAGGTAAATCGCTTTTACCCCACGACTAAGTAAATTCTCCTTGTGTGATTGTTTGCCTGAAAGGAATACAGTCACCGCAGCGGGCACAAAAGTGAAAGAGAGAATTAGCGCTCCGGTCAATGCAAGGAGAACCGTCATCGCCATCGGAGTGAACATCTTCCCTTCCACCCCTGTCAGTGTCAGGATCGGAAGGTAAACGATGATTATGATAAGCTCACCGAAGAGCATAGGCTTTCTGACTTCTTGAGACGCGTCCCAAATAAGATGGATTCGCTCCTTTCGGGTCAACGGATTCTTTTGGAGTTGTTGGGCTTCAGTAAGTTTGCGGGCACAATTCTCTACGATCACTACCGCTCCGTCGACAATTATGCCGAAGTCTATTGCCCCTAGACTCATTAAATTGGCGCTCAATTTATTGGCTACCATGCCTGTCGCGGTAAATAACATTGATAATGGTATCACCGATGCCGTGATCAACGCTGCACGGATATTCCCGAGAAAAATAAACAGAATGGCAATGACGAGAATCGCTCCTTCAGTAAGACTGGTCCTGACGGTGTTTATGGTTTTATCTACTAGGGTCGTTCTATTATATACAGCTTTTGCCGAGACTCCTTCCGGTAGGGTCCTGTTAATCTCTTCAAGTTTTTTTTCGGCTCGTTGAGCCACAATTCGGCTGTTTTCACCCATAAGCATAAAAACGGTTCCCAAAACGGTTTCATGGCCATCTTTGGTCGCAGCCCCGGTCCTGAGTTCCTTGCCGAAATGAACCTCTCCGATATCCTTGATAAAGACAGGTACCCCCCTGACGCTTTTCACAACTATATTTCCGATGTCCTCAAGATTCGCCACTTGTCCCGGTACCCTCACAACGTATTGACCTGCACTGGTTTCGATATATCCTGCCCCCACGTTGGCATTATTGGAATTGAGGGCTGTGGTTACGTCCGCAAATGTGAGCCCGTTTGAAATCAGCTTATATGGGTCCGGCGTTACATGAAATTGCTTTTCGTACCCCCCTATAGTGTTAATTTCCGTTACACCCGGCGTATTTCTGAGTTGAGGACGAATGATCCATTCTTGAATGGTTCGCAGATCTGTGAGAGTGTAAGGGCTGCCGTCTGGTTTATTGGCTCCCGGCGCCGCCTCTACCGTCCACATAAAAATCTCCCCAAGGCCCGTGGAAATAGGACCCATCAGTGGTTCTATCCCTGGTGGGAGCTTGCCCTGGATTTCCTGAATTCTCTCACTGACCAGGCGCCTGGCAAAGTAAATATCGGTACCGTCTTCAAAGATTACGGTCACCAAAGCGATGCCGTAATGGGAAAGAGATCTGGTTTTAACCAAGCCGGGCAATCCGGCCATGCCTGTTTCAATTGGGAAGGTTATTCTTTGCTCAATTTCCAGTGCTGACAAACCCTTTGCCTGAGCTGTAATTTGGACCTGAATATTTGTTATATCGGGAACTGCGTCTATGTTGAGGCGGCCTAGGCTGTATAATCCGAGCCCTGCCATAACCAGTGTGAGCGCAAGCATTGTCCATCTATGTTTGATTGAGAATTTTAGAATTTCTGCGATCATGCGTTTTCCTAATGTTGATGTGACATTCCGGCTTTTCCCAGTTCTGACTTCAGGATAAAACTATTCTTCACAACGTAGTTTTCGCTGTTTGAGAGCCCTTTAAGAACCTCGGTACATTGCCCGTCACTCCGCCCCAGTTCTAGGGGCCGAGCCTCAAATTGATCGTCGTAATGGACGAAAACCACGGGCTTATTCTGATAAGTCTGGATGGCTTCAGATTGCACAGCCACTGGAACGGATGTCTCTTCTCGCACCAATTCCACCTTCACAAACAGACCGGGACGCCATTTCCCATCAGGATTGGGAATCACTACTCGGGCTTTGGCGGTCCGACTGTCCTCCCCAACCACTAAGCCTACGTAAGAAACTTCTCCTTCAGTCTTTAGGGTGGAACTCGCGGACCTAACGACTGCTTTTTGTCCAATATGAACTGATTCCAGGTCCTTGGGATACACGGTAATTTCAACCCAAACCGTAGAAAGGTCGGCTATGACATATATTTCGGCGTCATCTTTCAGCCATTCGCCGGTAGATAGCCGTTTCTTGACGACTATGCCCTCGAATGCGGCTCGAATAGGGTAGTTAGTAAGATCACTCAGGGAACCCTCCTCAAGTTTTAGGATTTCCTGCTCCGTTAATCCCATGGCCACAAGCTTGCGGGTTGCGGATGTGAGTCCTATCTTTTCCTCAAGAAATGTTTTCTTCGCCGTAAGAAATTCTTTTTCAGGAACTGTTTGCTTTTCCCAAAGTTGTTGGGATCGATCGAAGTTATACCGAGCCAGCTTTTCTCTCTCGAGCGCTAAGAGATACTGACTCTTTGCCTCACCCAATTCTCGACTATCGATGACAGCGATTAATTCATCTTTCGT
Organism: Deltaproteobacteria bacterium; assembly: GCA_026388665.1. Taxonomy (GTDB): domain Bacteria; phylum Desulfobacterota; class Desulfomonilia; order Desulfomonilales; family Desulfomonilaceae; genus CAJBEZ01. The sequence goes on along the minus strand of JAPLJJ010000225.1, from coordinate 7,532 downwards.
GACCGTGTCTCCAAGATTTTTCAACGATTGGAGTATTAACCCCGAAACCCTGGGGACTACCCGTGATACCATGTCAGTATTGAGCGCAATTTCCCCTGGCAGCGCCAAAATGGATCTTATGGTTTGGGGGTTGGCCATGGTCGATTCGATACCCATTTTTTTTGTTAGTTCAGGCGTTAACGTGAGCCGGCTTTCGTACTGTGAATATTCCCAATCAAACTTACGGCCGTTCCATTCCGCCAGAACCTTAACGAAGAAAGAATGGGGCTCCTCAATCTCCTCATCACAAACAAGATAATCTTGTTCAGGCTTGAAGCTGAAAGTCGTCATCTTGTCACCGAGTCGCTCCAACTCGACTGAAACCTTCACTTCTGTTGGGTCTAATGGCTTGTGATCTTTGTAGGGGTAGATTCTAAAATGTGACGGCATACCTTTTTCGTAGATTACAATCTCGAGTTCGAACGGACCTTCCGTAAGTATTTTCCCCCCGTGCTTGCCCTTGTCGGCGTCGTGTTTATGACCATTTCCACTTTCGTGACCATGTGAGTCTACGGAACTGGAAGCCTTTTTGTCCGAAAGTAATATGCCGGTGGACAAGAACATTCCCGCCAGTATCACGCCGCAGATAACTACAATCTCTTTTTTCAGCATGTTTTATTCTCTCAAAAATGTTGGACTGATAATGAAATAGCGATCAAAAAAGCAAAAAATGCTTTCATGTCGTGTAAAACTCCCCTGAAATATTAACGTCTTATTGAATCGCTGGAGAAATTCTCAAATCAGGAGAAGGACAGAGAGGATAGATTCTCGAGTAAGGCTAACTTGACGGGGTCCATTGAACGGTAACAAATTCGTGGGGTATAGCGCCTGTTGAAGGGTAAGCTGCTCCGAAAGCATCGCTAAGTGATGCTTTGACAGTAACCTCTGATATGTTGGTTGCGAGTCCACCACGTATGGCGCTTGAGTAGGTCCATCTGAATGGGGTCTTTCGCAACTGCACAAGTGTTTGTCCGAAATTTCCCGGTCATCTGATACGAATGTGTGGGCAAGTATATGTAGCGCTACATGAATTTTGGAATGGACATGAACCTGTTCATTTGTTTCGCCATTTTCATGGCACGGTTCATACGAACAGCAGGAAGCCATCGAGAGACCTACGCAGGCAGATATCTGATAAATCATTATGATCAGGCATATTGTAAACGTTTTTCTCAAAGCTCAAACTTTCTCGTATCACCTTTTTCGTATTCGACACCGCAGGTACAATCCTCAATCCTCCGGTATCATGAAACTAAGGTTTACTGAAGAATTTGTCAACGTTTGTGACCTTGCCCGTTCCCACTACTCAACAATCAGAAACCAACGACTTTTTCTTCTGGAAAATTCACTGAAATACCTGCCAATCAAAACATCGAGTTCATTTTGATTTCCTTTCTTGTTGTTTAACAAGTCCAGCCAGGGTGCTGTAGAAGATCGAAATGTCAACAGGCTTAACAAGATATGCGTCACAACCTGATCTTTTGGCCATTGCTGTATCCATCTTCATCGTGTTGGCTGTAAACGCTACAATAGGAATGTGGCTGGTAAGCGGATTGTTTTTTATGATCCCGGTCGCCGTCAATCCATCCATACCCGGGAGAGAGAGGTCCATTAGAATAAGAGCGGGATTATTAATCTCTGCGCTTCTTATGCCCTCTTCAGCGGAAAATGCCTGAATCGCGTTGTAACCTCCAGCTTCCAGCAAGTTCACGATCAACTTCATGTTGGGATCATTGTCCTCCACAACAAGGACCTTGAGTTTCTCCTGCTCTCCCACGGGAAGCTTTGGGATCAACCTGTCGGTCGGAACGCGTCCTGGTTCCGGCAATGGTTCAGCCTTTCCGACGTTCTCTTTGGGTGTCTTCACGAAGGGAATGACAAATCTGAACGTGCTGCCCTTGCCCTCGCCTTCACTCTCTACCCAGACGCGGCCTCCGTGAAGCCCGACCAGTCTCCTAACCAAAGCAAGGCCAAGGCCGGTCCCCGATTCCGGACTGGAAAGAGAAGAATCCAACCTCTCGAACGCCTCAAAGATATGCTGTTGATCCCCCGGTTTTATACCGACACCCGTGTCGGAAACGCTGACAATAAGTTCATCGGCCTTCCGCTCAACCTCTAATCGTATGCGACCTCCGTATGGAGTAAACTTCGTAGCGTTGGACAGCAGATTGACCAGAATCTGTTTGAGCTTAATCTCATCTGTGAGAATCTCTATTCCCTCGAGATTTTCTTGAATTATCAGATCAAGGTCCAAACCTCGTCTGCCGGCTCTTCCCTTGACCATATTCAGGGAATTATCCAATAATTGGCTCAAGTTGACGCTGGAGACCATCAGTTCCATTTTCCCTGATTCGACTTTAGCCAGGTCCAGTATATCGTTGATCAGTCGGAGAAGATGGTGACCTGCGTCAAAAATCTCTCGAACATACCCCAATTGCTTTTCATTAAGCTTTCCGAAGAACTGTTCCGAAAGTAGTTCCGCGAAACCGATAACGGCAGTTAAAGGTGTGCGGAGTTCATGACTCATGTTCGTGAGGAACTCACTCTTAGCTGCGCTCGCGGCCTCCGCATCAGCTCGAAGCTGAGTTATGGCTGCTACGGCTCGTGTTCGCGTTGAGATATCAGCTTTAAGGTCTTCAATGAGGTCGTCTTTCTGAAATCTCAGAGTTAGGAGTTCCACATATAGTTTGTGGATATTGTGGCCCAACAGAGCCATAAAACCACCAAACATGACCAGAATGACCCCGATTATAGAATCGTGATCTGCGTCCTGATATATAAATCGTCCAGCGAGCGGAGCAAGTACCAGCAGAATGTTTATCAAGTATTCATTGGTTGGAGAGTAAACGACTACCGCCCCGGCGACTATGCCCCCCCCAAAAATAATCATAAAAATCTGCAGGTACTCGGAGTCTTCAGGAAAAATAAACACTGCAGCGGCTGTCCAAATCAAACCGCTTAGGAAAGTCACAGCGCTGTGTCGAGTACCCCAGGCAAATAATTCATCTCCAGTAGGCGCCGTTTTTCGGAATGCTGAAACCAGGAGCAGTCGAACAACAAATAGCGCCACATAGCATAAAATCCATGCTACTAATCCGGCATGTGAAATTGTACCCCAAAGACTCCCGGCAAAAACTATTCCTCCCAACAGCGCAGCCAAGCCCCCTACCAGAGAATGAGAATATACCTGGCTTATTTGCGCGCGACGAAGCCTGTCCTGCCTTCCGGCTGAGCCACTATTCGTGTCCACAGGGTTGGTTGTTGCATGGACTGTCATGACGGCCCTTAAATGCACATCCGTAACAAACGACTGCCCTCTAAAAAGCTAAACATAGCCACTAGGGTTACAATTATGCCATTCCCGGATCAGTAGATCGCCCCGGGAACACTTGGCTTTGTACCCTTATCAATCCTGTCTGTAAACAATTTTGGATGGTTTTGTCCAGAAGAGTTCTTAAAGGCAATCCCTTTCTGCTATTTCAATGACATTGAGCACGAGCGGCGCCATTCCTCCCAAGTAAGTGAAACAAACATAATAAGTACAATAATATATGAGAGTTGATGAAGTTAATTGAAAAGGAGATTATAAGGACGAGAAGGCGAAAAGGATTCAAGAACGAGCGTTATCGCTCGTTTATGCCTAGCTTGGTCATGTGTCGGACCAAGGCGAACCTGGAAATGCCGAGTAGACGCGCAGCTTCTCGTTTTTTTTGGCCAGAACGGCTAAGGGCATCCTCGATCAGTAGCCGCTCCGTTTCTCCCATAACATCGTACAGTGAATGTCCTGAAGGAACACTCAGTTTTTCCGAAGCCCCAGCCCATTCCGTTTGCCCAAGGCCCAGATGACGGATGCGAATAGTGTCTCCGCGTGATATGATCAGCGCTCGTTCCAAAACGTTTCTCAGTTCCCTCACATTTCCAGGCCAGGTGTATGAGCGTAGAGCATTCATAGCGTTCAAATTTATTTTCGGAACAGATGAAAACTGCATCTCGTTACAAAGGCGTGTAAGAATTAGTTTCGTAATGACTGGGATATCTTCTTGCCGTTCACGTAGTGGCGGCACATCTATACCAAACACGTTCAGACGATAAAAAAGATCTTTTCGGAAACGACCCTCGGAAACTTCTTTCCAAAGATCTCTATTGGTAGCTGCTATTGGTCTAGTATTTACAGTGACACTTTTGTCCCCCCCGACTCGGCTGAAGGAAAAAGTATCCAAAAAAGTGAGTAACTTAGATTGCATCAGAGGTGCCAATTCTCCGATTTCATTCAACAGGAGAGTTCCACCCTCCGCCAATTCCAGCATACCTCTTTTTCTGCGAAGCGCTCCTGTGTATGCGCCGGCCTCATGCCCGAAAAGTTCCGACTCAGCCAGTTCTGCAGGGATAGCCGAGCAGTTGATAGCATAGAAGGGGCCGCTGGAACGGGATGACCGATCGTGTATGTAGCGGGCAAGGTGATCCTTGCCACTACCCGTCTCACCGGTCAGAAGTATTACGCTGTTTGTTTCCGCCGCAAGGTTCGCCTTAGCAAGAGTGGATAGCATAGCTGCTGATAGGTATTCGCTGATTGGCGCTGATCCGTCAAGGTGAGTCGAAACTGGTTTGACCAGTTCCCGTGCAATGCCGCAGATCCCTGTTATTTCGCCGGATGAATCTCGGAGAGGAAATCGTATGACGTCCAGGGAGATCGGCTGCGACTTCCACTTGAAATTCTGCTGAGTTTCAATGGTTTGTCCTTGCAGAACTCTGCACTCAACATTCTCCGATTCAGGAGCATAAGCGGCGCCAAACAAATCCATGTCGGTTTTTCCAATGATCTCGGAACGACCCATCTGTAGAAGATCCACGGCCGCGGTGTTAATATCGATATATCTATGTTCTTTGTCTTTAATAAATATGCTGTCTTGCGCAGACTCAAACAGGGTCCTGAAACGTCTTTCACTCTCCAGAAGCTCTGATGTGCGCCTCTCGACGGTCTCCTCCAGTTCAGCCCGGTGTCGCTTGATTGCGTCCTGGGCATCCTTCATCTTGAGCAGCGATTCTATTCGGACACTGAGTTCCAGTCGGTCGATAGGCTTGTTTATAAAGTCGTTCGCTCCTGCCTGAACAGCCCGGATACGAGTTTGCTTGTCGTCAAGCACCGTTACCATGATGACCGGAATGTCGGCAAATTCCTGATTCTCACGGATATGCCGGACCACCTCAAACCCATCCATGCCCGGCATCATGATATCCAGGAGAACAAGGTCAAATCCGGATTTCAGCTTCTCCAGCGCTTCAAATCCGTCATTTGCAGGTTCCACCGAATGGCCGAGCACTTCCAGGAAGTCCTTGATCAGCCTTAGGTTCCTAGGTTCGTCATCTACTATCAGAATATGTTTGTGCTGGGTCATCAATAATCCCCCTTTGCGAAACGCATCAACTACGCTGCGACTCCGGAGTCTTCAGATTTAATAAGCCCCGACAGAGTGCTGTAAAAAACCCTCGTGTCAATCGGTTTGAGTATATATGCGGCACATATCCTGCTTCCTTGGCCCTCGTTTCATCATCCTTCATGGCGTGAGCCGTTAGCTACTACAGGGATATGAGCCGTGGCCTAACCATCCATTGATGGAGGCGGCGTTCCCAATGGATCCCCCCGTAGCCGCCTGCGTTATTTGAATTTTCAGTCCCAAATGGAACGAAAAAGCCATTCGAGCCAAGTTGAGAAAATGACGCGTGTTTCCATGTCATAATACCCGTCATCGAAAATTCATATCCCGATGCCATTTGAAACAGACCGGACAAAAAAATCAGACAAGTTGCCGCGAGAAAATTGCGCGAAGACCATTCTTGCATCATAGGTTCTCCCCAATAGACCTGCTTCGTAACAGATCGGCAGGAGTTGGAACTCCTAGAAACAAGGCCCCCCTGACCGGTAAGATAATGTAACGATTTTGACCCAAAAAAAATAACACAACGACGAATTGTCAACAACTTAAATTTCGGAGAAAAATAAGAATTGTGGCAAATAAAGAACCCGTGTTTGCAATTACTCTGGTAGACTGGAAACTATATTCATTATAACTTTTCGCTCACATGAAAATAACATCGGCCGGGGTTTCCTGAACGAAAATTCGGCGGCTTTACGTCGCTTGTAGTGAGGGAAACCCCTGGTCCATGAGCTGCCGGTTATTTACTCTTCGGAAAGCGAATTGATATTAGTCGTGGCTTAGCTCGAGTTTTGTTACGAACTATTATTCTACTTAGGCGCTACCGATACAAGGTAAACCTTGGCCTCGGCTATGGAAGACTCCCATGGTCTCTTAAGCGTCATTTCTATTTTGGTTTTGCCGGGCTTCAAAGGAATGAATACGAATACTTGTTTGCCGGACGCCCCGATAAGTTTTGTTTCGGGCTTTTCATTCCAAGATTTTTTCAGTTTTAGCAAAGACTTATCAAAATTAGGGAACCAGCTATAACCGGTGCTGCCTGTTGCGGCCGAAAGCACTATACGGAAAGGCTTCTTCAGAGTAGCGTCTATTTCATTTTCCGCGGGAAAGCCCTTTTGTGCAGTCCCCAATACTAAAACAGCGATGACGAACAAGCCTGCCAAGATCCTGATTGGGTTGATCCCTGATGAATTTATCATGCTGCGCCCCGAACCCCACGTTTCTTATTAGTTTAATACCAAAAGAAAGCTTACCACAATCGGACAACTTTTCTGTCGCCTCTCATTTCGGCCCTCACTTTCTCGATGTGGCGCAGCGCCGCAAACTCTCGTTCAACGACTTTGCTATCTGATCCAACCTTCTCGACCAGAATCGGGAACTCAACCCCGCCGGTTTCCTTCAATACTTGGAGGATCTTTGTCTGAGTTTCATTAAGTTGAACTGAGCCGGTATTGTTGTCCGTTAAAGACTTGGCAGTAAAAACCGCCCATGGATCACACGTCCTTGTGGGCGAGAGAACATCCATGTAACAGTCATCACAAAGAGTTTGGTCGTTGAATTCCCGTTCATCACCGTCTTTGATTTCGTGACTACATTTGTCACATTTCATTACAGCCTCCATAACGTTTGTGTAGGTTTTCAGGTGAAAATTCGACAGGTCTAGGTCTCCAGAAGTTCCATAGCGCAACAGGCGGCCCCAAGTAACGCTGCTTTGTCGTTGAGGATAACCCTTACAGGAATTCCGAAAAGGAGTTCCGTAAACCGACCTTTTGCGGTAAAGGCCTTCATGAAACCGCCTTCTGTGAGTTTTGGCAGGATTTTGGGGCATATCCCGCCAGCCAAATAGATCCCACCGGTCGTCAGACCGGTCAGAGCAAGATTGCCTGCAGTAGCCCCTAAGATAGAAATGAACATATCTAGGGACTCAACACAAGTGGGGTCTTTCTCTACTAGAGCGGCTTCAGAGACAACTTGAGACGCGTCCTCCCCAAGCCTGAACCGTTCCCGCAACCATGCCGGCTCTTCGTAATTGCGATACCCTTTGAGCCACGAATATAT